>JBKBIZ010000012.1:0-57009 GCA_046293975.1 Hyphomonas sp.
AGCAGACGGGAGAAGATATCAAACGCGCGCTCACCACGGCTCGTCTGCTCGACGACCATCGGAACAAGATTGAGAGCGGTCTGAAGTGATGTCGACATAAAAATGACCTTGTGGATCAGGGCTGAATCGCCGCCTGCTGGGTTTGGCAGATGCCTTTATATTTGTCCATTCGCCAGCGACCGCAAGGCCGCGCGTGCTGTGGAATAGCGTGTAATCCCTAACTGAACGGCCAGGGACCGCAACCACTGGGTAAAACCGCCACCGGATTGTCCATGAACGCGGCGTAGTCTGCGATCACTTTGCCCCTCTGATTGTCACTCAGGAGGACGTGGTAACCGTCCGGGTAATAGACGGTGCGGACACTGGGCGGGAAGCGTTTGAAGGTTCGCCTGGGCCCTTCGGGCAGAACGACCTGATCGCGGGCGCCATAGGCGGCAAGCACGGGCAGGCCTGCTGGCAGGCGGCTAGCCGTTTCATGCGCCTGCTCCATCA
The DNA here is from genome assembly GCA_046293975.1 of Hyphomonas sp. Taxonomy (GTDB): domain Bacteria; phylum Pseudomonadota; class Alphaproteobacteria; order Caulobacterales; family Hyphomonadaceae; genus Hyphomonas. The sequence goes on from JBKBIZ010000012.1 coordinate 493, forward strand.
GGTTCACCACGCCGGCGATCTGATCGACGCGGTTTTCCCTGGCATGCAGCGGGTCAGCATCCTGAAGGGCGAGGAACGCCGCATTGTCGGACATCTGCGGCTTTGCGAAGGCAGGCGGCCGCAGGATCAGCGCCGGGCTGATTGAATTCATGAACTTCAGTGTCCCGGCATAGGCAGGGTTCAGCGCGCCCCAGCCACTGAGGCCAGGGCCCGACAGGATAAGCCGGTCTGCCAGAGGGGGGCGATCGGATGCGAAAGCCGTCATGGCGACGGCAGAGCCCATCGAGATGGCAACAACGGTGAGCGTCGCCTTTGGATGGCGCGTCCGGGCGAGACTTACGGCCGTGCGCAGGTCTTCCCGCATCAGCTCTTCGTCTGGCCAGATGCCCCGGCCGGCAGACCGGCCAAAGCCGCGCTGGTCGTAGGCGTAGACCGCCCTGCCCTGCGCCGCCCACTCCGGTGCGGCAAGGCGGAATTCACCGGCATAATTGTTCATGCCATGAACGCCGACGATGACATGTTTTGGCGATGTGCCGCGCTCCGGCTTCCAGACCGTCAGGCCAAGGCGCGCCCCATCATGGGCGGCCATCGCCGCTTCATCCTCAAGAAAGGCTGGCATGAGACCCAATCAGCACGCGACGGGTGGGCGGTCTACCGATGCCCAGTGCGTGCAGTTTTCGCGGAAAGGCCATTCGCCTTCCCCACTGGGCATGGCGGCGGCGGGGTTTTGCATGAACGCCAGATAGTCGGCATGGACCCGCTCGGCCTGAAGGTCGCGCAGCAGCATGTGATAGCCCTTGGGATAATAGACCGTGCGGACAAAGGACGGGAGAATCTCTGCGGCGCGGCGAACCCCGTTCTCCGGAATGACGATATCCCGCGCGCCATAGGAAATCAGCGTCGGAACGTTCGGTTTCAGGCGCGCAGCGGCGGTGTTGGCGTTCTCCATCAGGGCGACGAGGCCATAAACCTGGTCGATCCGCGTCCGGTAGGTCATGTGCGGGTCAGACCATGTCCGGCGCAGCATGTCGTTATTGTCGGATGGCTCGATCTTGATGAGGCCTACGGGCGGCACGACGAGCCAGTCCGGGTTGGCATGGGCAGTTGCCCAGAGGCTGACCCGGTAGAGCGGGTTAATGGCGCCCCAGCCGCGCAGGCCGGGACCGGAGACGATCAGCCGGTCGGCTTTTGGCGGGCGGTCCGACCCGAAGGCGGTGAGCGTTACCGAGCCGCCCATAGAAATGCCCACGACCGTGATGATGGCATCCGGGTGGCGGGCGCGGGCGACATCGACCGCTGTGCGAAGGTCTTCCCGCATCAACTCTTCTTCCGGCCAGATGCCTTTGTTCGGCGACCGGCCAAAACCGCGCTGGTCATAGGCATAGGTGGTGACGCCGTGCCTGGCCCAGTAAGGGGCGGCCATATGGAAGGCGTTTGCATAGTCGTTCATGCCGTGGACGCCGACGACGACATATTCGGTGGCCGGTGTGCCTTCTGCCGGCCAGACCGTTAGCCCGAGGCGGGCGCCGTCATGGGCGATGAACTGGTTTCTTTCCGGAATAAAGGCAGGGGCAACCTGCGCCGAGGGGCTGAGCGCGCCCTGCGTGACCGGTGTTGCGCAGGCCGCTACAGCCACCGACAGCGCCGCAACAACAAGTGAGGCCAGCCGAAGGGCGGCCCCGGAGAAGGGGCGGAAGGCTGCGGGCAGAGCGGCAATCGTCATCATCAGATCCATATAGTGCGCCGCCAAGATCGCACTAGCCGATGAACAGCGCGTGACGGGGCAGGCTTTATTTTGCCCAGAGGCAGCGCGCGCGGCAACATCCTTGCCGCAGCCTGCCCTGAAAGACCGGTTGCTTGCCCCTGAGCGCGCGCCATGCGAGACCGGGGCATCGAAGATTCCAGACGGGGAACCGTTCATATGAACCTGAAACATCTTACCTTCACGGCCGCTGCGTTTGCGCTGGCGGCGTGTGCGCCCTCGGCGCCGACCGAGTCGGCCCCTGAAACACCCGAGGCACCGGCTGAAGAGCTGCTGCTGCCGCTGCCGGACGCCACTGTGCCTGATATCACGGCGTCTGAGATCGCGGTGCGCGTGAAGACGCTGGCCGATGACATTTTCGAGGGCCGTGGCCCCGGAACACCGGCGGGCGAAGCCTCGGCCGCCTGGATTGCCGCTGAGCTCGCCCGGATCGGGCTACAGCCTGCCGGCGACAATGGCTCATGGTATCAGCAGGTGGAGATGGTCAACCAGACCGTCGACCCGGCCACATCGAGCCTCGTTCTAACCTGGCCGGACCAGGAAGAGCTGTCTCTGGACCTGAAAGACCAGGCCGTGGTGTGGACCAAGCGCCAGAATACCGACCACATCTCCTTCGAACCCAGCGACGTTGTATTCGTCGGCTATGGCGCCGTTGCGCCCGAATATGGCTGGGATGATTATGCTGGCCAGGATTACACTGGCAAGACCGTGCTGATCCTTGTCAACGATCCCGGCTTTGCCACCGAAGATCCAGACCTCTTCAACGGCAAGGCCATGACCTATTATGGCCGCTGGACCTACAAGTTCGAAGAGGCCGCCCGCCAGGGCGCAGCCGCCGCCATCGTCATCCACGAGACCGAACCGGCCGCCTATGGCTGGGATGTTGTGGCCAATTCCTGGACCGGCGCGCAGTCTGACCTCGTTCGCCCCAATGGCGGGGAAGACCGCGCCATGATGGAGGGCTGGGTTCAGCGCGACATCGCCGTGGACATGTTCGCCAAGGCAGGCCTCGACTTTGAAGCCATGAAGAGCGCCGCAAAGACCCCCGGCTTCCAGCCCGTTGCCCTTGAAGGCGTCAAGGCGCGCGGCGAGATCCACCAGACCATCGACCGGCTGGAGAGCCGCAACGTGATCGGTGTCCTGCCGGGCAGCGTGACACCGGACGAATACGTTCTGTACACGGCCCACTGGGACCATCTGGGCATGAAGACAGGCGCCCCGGGCGAAGACTTCTACGCAGACCAGATCTTCAACGGCGCGGTCGACAATGCGACCGGAACCGCCGGCATTCTGGAGATTGCCGAAGCGATGAAGGCCCAGACGCTGGATCGCTCGATGATGTTCCTGTTCGTGACGCTGGAAGAATCCGGCCTGCTTGGCTCTGAGTATTTTGCCAACAATCCGACCGTGCCCCTGAACAAGGTTGTGGCGGGCATCAACATTGATGCCGCGCTGCCAATGGGACGCACGAAAGACATGACGGTCGTTGGCTTTGGTGCCTCCGAGCTTGAGGACATGCTGACGGAGGTGCTCGTGGCGCAGGACCGTATCGTGACACCCGATGGCCGCCCGGAAGCTGGCTATTTCTATCGCTCGGACCATATCTCGCTCGCCAAGAAAGGCGTGCCGATGCTTTACGCCGGCGAAGGCGAAGACAAGCGCGAGGGCGGCGTTGCCGCCGGGCGGGCAGCGGCTGCGGCCTACACCACTGAGCGCTATCATAAGCCGATGGACGAATATTCCGATGACTGGGATCTCTCCGGTTTCCAGGAAGACCTTCAGGCGCTGTATGAGGTGGGCCTTCGCATCGCAAATTCGGACGCCTGGCCGACCTGGTATCCCGGCAACGAGTTCGAAGCCATCCGCAAAGAAAGCCTCGCCGGCGAATAAGCCGGCGGGTCTTTCCGTCCACAGACAGTCACAACACGGAAACGAGGCCGCATGCTTTCTTATCAGCATGGCTTTCACGCCGGAAATCGCGCGGACGTCCTGAAGCATGCGGTGCTCGACACCCTGCTCCGGGCGGCTGCGGCCGGGCCGCGGCCTCTGTTTTATGTTGAGACCCATTCCGGCCGCGGACGGTATGATCTGACCAATGCGCAGGCGCGCAAGCGCGGCGAGTCCGATGATGGCGTGATTGCCCTGATGAAGGGCAATCCGCCCAAGCCGCTGTCAGACTGGATGGAGCTGGTCAACGCACGCGGCATGAAAGATTATCCGGGCTCGCCGGCGCTGGCGCAGACCCTTCTGCCGAAGTCAGCCCGGATGGTTCTGTTCGAGCTTCACCCACAGGAGAACGCCGCGCTCACCGAGGCGCTGAAGGGCGATGACCGTATCCGTATACAGAAGGCTGACGGTTATTCCGGCGCGCTGAAACTGGCGCCGCGCGCGGGCGAGCAGATGGTCGTCCTCGTGGACCCCAGCTATGAGACGCACCGGGACATTGAGGCGCTGGCGCTATGGACACCCAAGGCGCTGAAGCGTTGGCCGGGCGCCCTGCTGATCCTCTGGCTGCCCCTCTTCCGGGACGGACGTGAGGCAGAGTTCGGGGAGTATCTTGCGACGCTCGGCGACGCGATGATCGTGGGGGCACGCTGGCCGGTTGCGGCCGGCACAGAGAGCTCCATTGAGGGATCTGCTATGGTCGCCTTCGGAGCGCCTGCTGAAGCGCGCACAAAGTGTGAGGCAATTGCCGCAAGCCTGGAAAACTATTGGGCGGGCAGCTGAAGCCTGCCGCCGGACCGCTTCCTATTCTGCATTGGCGAGGGTCTGCGGACGCCTCAGAGCGCTGCCATACTCTTCATACCGGCCACCGAATGCAAAGACGATCATGCCGACGCCGCGGCAAACTGTGTAGCAGCGGCTGAGAATTGCGCGTTTGTCACGACCAAGTGTGACAATCACAGCCGCCGTAACGAGCAGGGCCCCCGATACGGTGCGAAGGGCACCATTACAGCCCGCCTTCAGCTTGGCGATGGGCAATGATGTGTTCCGGCCCGCGATCAGGGCATCAGTAACGCCATAGCGATACCAGCGGCGAAAGAGCCAGCCGACCCGCGCGCGTTCCTCCGGAACATGTTCGAAGACCGCAGCGTCTTTCGTTTGAGTAAGGCGATGACCATGATCGCGCATCTGAAGGAAGAACAGCGTGTCCTCTCCCCCCATCTTGGACAGACGTGGATCGAAAGACAGGTCGAGGTCACGCACAACTTTCATGTCAATCAGACTGTTGCCGCTCCCGCCAGGCTCAGTCCGGTCGCAATCTTCGGTGATCTCGATCGCGTGGACATTCCACTCGCGCATCCATTGCGGCGCGCTATCGGCGTAAATCGACCAGACAGGCCCGAATACGGCAGCCGCCTTTGTCTCTTCATACCGGCGGACAAGCGCAGCTAGCCATCCTGGGGCAGCAAATTCGTCGTCATCAATGAAGGCAAGCAGATCGAAATCAGCCGCCATCTCCAGCGCATGGTTGCGCACATGGGTCACGCCGGGCGCCGTTTCCATTTCATAGGACAGCGGCATGGAAAAAATGGCCTTCCACTTTTCCACAACAGGATGCGCACCAGCCGACTTGTCGTTATCGATGATAACCACACTGACATCTGCATTGTCTGGTTGGACAAGCTTGTTCAGGCTCTCGAGCAACCGCTCCAGCATCTCATTTCGCCGGTAAGTCGGCACAGCGACCAGGACTTTCCTGCGTTCTGACTGACTGCGAGGGGTCACATTCGCTCTCCATTGACTGGGCCGGGACACAATCCTGAGAACCCGTCTGTATCACGATCCATTCAGGAGAACGGAGGCAAATGCAGCCGATCAGGGCAATTGGGGCCAGCTTTGCCCGTCAGGATGCAATTTTCGGGCCGAATATCCCGCCAGAAAGCAAAACGGGGCGGCCCATAATGGACCGCCCCGTCAAATAGTTATCTCACGCGCGTGAGACTGCGGGCTTATTCAGCCGCGACAGCGACGTCCGCAGACGACAGCTCTGTGTAGCGCTTCAGGTGATGGTCGACATTGCCGAACTCGGAATCGATCATCGTGAGGCGTTTGAAGTAGTGGCCGATGGCCAACTCGTCGGTCATGCCCATGCCGCCATGAATCTGGATCGCCTGCTGGCCGATGAAGCGGCCACCCTGGCCGATGCGGACCTTGGCAGCCGAAGCGGCTTTCTTGCGGGTCACTTCATCTTCGTCGAGCTTCAGCGTTGCCATGTAGGTCATCGAAACCGACTGTTCATGCTCGATGAACATGTCGGCCATGCGGTGCTGGAGAACCTGGAACTTGCCGATCGGCGTGCCAAACTGTTTCCTTGTCTTGGAATATTCCACCGTCTGGGCATTGGCCACTTTCATGGCGCCGCATGCCTCTGCGCAGAGCGCGGCGATGGCTTCATCGGTGACTTTCTCGACGAGGCCGAGGCTGTCCGAAGGGTCGCCAATGACGGCCTCTGCGCCGACCGTGACGTTTTCGAAGTAGACCTCCGACGCGCGACGGCCATCAACCGTGGGATAGTCGCGCGTGGTGACGCCCTTAGCGTCTTTCGCAACGATGAACACGCCCACGCCTTTGGCATCACGGCGGCCACCGGAGGTGCGTGCCGTGACGATCAGGTGAGATGCCCAGGGCGCGCCGATGACGACCGCCTTATGGCCGGAGATCTTCCAGCCGCTGCCGTCTTTCGTAGCGGTGGTTTCGAGGTCAGCCAGATTGTAGCGGCCTTTGGGCTCGGCATAGGCAAACGCGAACACGCGCTCGCCGGAGATCAGAGCAGCCAGATGGTCTTGCTTCTGAGCGTCCGTACCGGCTTTCAGGAAGCCGCCGCCGAGAATGACCGTCTGGAGGAATGGCTCGACCACGAGGCCTTTGCCGAACTCTTCCATGACGACCATCGCATCAATCGGACCGCCGCCGAGGCCGCCATCTTCTTCAGAGAATGGCGCAGCCAGAAGGCCGAGTTCAGCGAACTGGGCCCACATTTCCGGACGCCAGCCGTCTTTCGAGGCGACCACCTTGCGGCGGGTGTCGAAGTCGTACTGGTCCTTGATCAGCCTTGCGAGGCTGTCGCGGATCATTGTCTGTTCTTCGGTGAAATTGAAATCCATGGATGTAATCTCCTCCCTGCCCCGGTGCCTTAGAGGCCGAGGATCATCTTGCTGATAATGTTGCGCTGGATCTCGTTGGATCCGCCATAAATGGATGTCTTGCGCATGTTGAAGTAGCTGTCGGCGCTGAAGTTCGAATAGTCCGGCCCAACGCCCACTTCGTTACTGCCGTCATTCATCATGCCGCGCGCATAAGGGGCGCCATAATTGCCGACAGCTTCGAGCGTCAGCTCGGTAAGGCGCTGCTGGATCTCGGTGCCCTTGATCTTGAGGATCGAGCTTTCCGGGCCAGGGCCTTTGCCGGCGGCTTCCGAAGCCAGCGTGCGCAGCTCGGTGAATTCGAGCGCGGTGAGGTCGATTTCCAACTGGCTCATCTTGCGGGCAAAATCGCTTGTCTGGATCAGCGGGGTACCATCCAGGGTTTCCTGCGAAGCGATGGCGCGCAGGCGCTCCACGCCGCGCTTGGAGCGGGCGACGCCGGCAATACCGGCACGCTCATGCGCCAGAAGGAACTTGGCATAGGTCCAGCCTTTGTTTTCCTCGCCGACGAGGTTCTCGACCGGCACGCGCACGTCAGTTAGCCAGGTCTCGTTCACTTCATGCGTTCCGTCGATCAGCTTGATCGGACGCACTTCGATGCCCGGCGTTTTCATGTTGACGAGAATGAAGGAGATGCCTTCCTGCGCTTTGACCGAAGAGTCTGTGCGGCAGAGGAAGAAGCCCCAATCGGCATGCTGGGCAAGTGTCGTCCAGGTCTTCTGGCCATTGATGACGTAATGGTCGCCGTCGCGCACAGCCGTTGTCTTGACGCTGGCGAGATCAGAGCCTGCGCCCGGCTCGGAATAGCCCTGCGCCCACCAGACGTCCCCGGCGAGGATGCCTGGAAGGTGTTTGGCTTTCTGCTCTTCACTGCCGAAAGTGTAGATAACCGGGCCAACCATCGAGACGCCAAACGGCAGCGGCATCATCGCGTCGATACGGGCGTTTTCTTCCGACCAGATATAGCGCTGGGTGGAGGTCCAGCCTGTGCCGCCATACTTCTTCGGCCAGGCCGGCGCAGACCAGCCCTTCTTGCCGAGAACCTTGTGCCAGGCGAGGAATTGCTCGCGCGTCAGGTCTTCCCGGTTGCCGATGCCGGCAAGCTCTTTGGGGTAATTGTCGCGAATAAAGGCACGCACTTCATCACGGAAGGCGATCTCTTCGGGTGAAAATTCGAGGTTCATGGACGTTCGCTCCTGGATCTGCCTGTTTGGTCCCGGCACTTCATTTCTGTATGTCAGCCATTCCTATTCGCTGACAAGGTGACGCGCACGTAAACGTAAAGAATGCCGCAGTTTTCCCTGCGTCACCCTTCCGCTGGCTTGGCGATAAATGGCGCGCAGGCTGTTTTCAGAATTCCAACCGCCGTCGCAGAGCCAAGCCCGCTACCCGTCTGGAATTCAAGTTGCACCAGCGGCTTCAGTCCGATGCGCTCAAGCGCGGCTTCGTGTGCCGGGCGCTGGGTGATGTGGGAGGCAAGACAATGGCTGACAGCTTCTGGTGAGACAGCATGCACGATGCCGGCGGCAATGGTTGTCGCAAAGCCGTCCAGCAGAACCGGGATGCCCTGATGGCGCGCCGCGATGATGGCGCCGACGCAAGCCGCAATTTCCCGCCCGCCGAGGCAGCGCAGGGATTCCAACGGATCGGAGAGGTGCCCGCGATGGACTTTCAGGGCTGTGCTGACGAGGTCCACGCGCTTCTCGGAAAGGCCGGGCGGGGTGTGGGCGCTTGGCCGGACCCAGTATTCAGGCGATCCGCCATAGAGCGCGCAAGCCACCGCTGCCGCGACCGTGCCAACGCCTGCGCCAGACACAGCGATAGCAAGCAGGTCCGGATTGTCCTCAACTGCCTCAAAGCCAAAAGCGATGGTGGCAGCGCATTCGCGCTCGGTCATAGCGGCTGTTTCCGCAATGCTGGGCGTGGGTTTGTCGAGGGCAAGTTCGAACACCCGGACATTGGCGCCCACCTGCGCCGCAATGGCCGACAGGGGCGCGCGACCGGATTTGAGCGCTTGGATATGTGCGCGGGTATCTTCGTTGGACGAAAGCGATACGCCCGAGTCGACAAGTCCGTGAGACCCGGCAAAGATCGCCAGCGTCGGCTTCTCGATACGCGGCGGAAACCGGCGCTGCCAGATGGCCAGCCATTCGGCGGCTTCACCCAGCCGCCCGAAATCACCCTCGCGGCCCATGCCGAGAAGCGCCTGGCGCACTTTGCGCCCGGCCTCCGGATCGGTCTCGACCGGCTTCAGGATCAGGTCGCGGACGTCATCCAGGGGGGATTTGCTCCGGGTGGGCTCGCTCAAGGTTGTAGTCTCCTGTTACCGAAAAGTACGTCATTCTTAATTATGGCAGATAAGGTACACGCCGTCTGGCAAGGATTTATTTCATCCTAACCTGTAGAACTTGCGCTGTAGCCCGCCAACAGTATGGGTTAGTCGTATAATGACAGAGATTGAGCCGATAAAGAGCCCTTGCATCAAGGTATGTGCTGTAGATGGCCAGACAGGGCTCTGCCTTGGTTGTGGAAGAACCCTGCCGGAGATCGGCGCCTGGACCAGGCTGGGGCAGGATGGGCGCGAGGCAGTGATGTCTTTGCTACCCGAACGGATTGAACGGTTGAAAGCCCTCGGGAAACGGTGACGGAAATGGGTCCAGGAAAGATATTGTCGCTGATAGCCACTGCGGTTGCGATCGCAATGGTCATCGGCCTGTATCTTGAGCCCAAACTGCGTGAAGCCGAGTATCAGGCCGCATTGGAGCGTCAACGCGAATCCAAGAATGTCGTCGCCGCAGCGGCTTCAGAGACAACTTCGTCGATCCATACCCGCGCCGCCTTCATCGAACGTGAAGCAGACGGGCACTACTGGACCCGCGCCGATGTCGAAGGCACGGAAGTGAAGTTCATGGTGGATACCGGTGCGAGTATCGTCGCCCTCACCTACCGCGATGCCCAGCGCCTTGGGCTTCAACCCGATATGCTCGTCTACGATTCGGAAATACGCACAGCCGGCGGGATCACCTATGGCGCGCCCGTGACCCTTGACAGCATCCGCATCGGACGCGTCGAGGTCGAGGCCGTCAACGCGGTTGTCCTGCGCAGTGACCTGGAACAGTCCTTACTCGGCATGACATTCCTCAGTGAGCTGAACTCCTATGAGTTCCGCAAAGGTCAGCTGATCATACGCCAGTAATCGGCTTGCCATCCGCGCCGCGGCCGACACCGATCTCCCAGGCAAAGCGCTGATCGTCCCCGGCCCAACGGGCATAAGCAACGCGGCCATCCAGGTCTGCCGCCTTCATTAGATCCCGGTACCAGTTCTCGGCGCCCGCATTCAGTTTCTGCGGGTGAACGCCCCAGAGGAGACAGGCTTGGCGCAAGCGTTGATCGTCAAGCGACCCATAGAGAATGGGCACCGCCCCCCTTACACGAGCAAAGCGTGCCAGCCTCTCAAAAGCGCCCGTCCTCAAGGCCAGCGCAGCGGCGCCTTCCGCCTCCGCCATCGTCAACGCCGTCTGCGCGACAACATCAATGGCGTTAGGTGACTGGCTCTCGCCACAAAACTCACCAAGCGAACGGCGATAATCCTCGGCGCCTTCTGTGGCACGGATGATGCGGGACATAATCGCAACGGCCGTTGCCGGATGGCGCCCCACGGCGGTCTCGGCCGAGAGCATCACGGCGTCAGCGCCCTGATAGATGGCGGTCGCCACATCGGACGCTTCAGCGCGCGTGGGCGCAGAATTCTCGATCATCGATTCCAGCATCTGCGTCGCCACAATCACCGGGCGCCCTCTGGCGCGTGCGGCCCGCACAATGCGGCGTTGGATGACGGGCACTTCCTCAGGCGCAAACTCCACCCCCAGATCCCCGCGCGCCACCATGACCGCGTCCGCCGCCTCGACGATGGCATCCAGATTGATGATCGCGGCAGGCTTCTCAAGTTTGGCGACCAGCGGCGCGCGCCCGGCAATGATCGCCTTGACCTCTTCAACATCCTCGACCGTCTGGACGAAGGACAGCGCGACAATATCCACGCCGATTTCGAGCGCGAAGAGAAGATCGGCGCGGTCTTTCTCCGTCAGCGCGCGAACCGGCAACGCCTTGCCGCGCACGGTGAAGCCTTTCTTGTCGCCCAGCTTGCCGGGCACTTCGGCGCGCACGCGCGGCTCACTACCGCCGCTGATGACCGTGAAGATCAGCTTGCCGTCATCGGCGAGGATCGTGTCGCCCTCCTCCAGAATGGCCACAATCTCCGCATGGGGCACAGGGATCGTTTCCGTGTCGGGCGCGGTCTCGCCCACAATGATCCGGTATTCCTTGCGGAAGCCGAGCTTCAGCGTGCCGCCCTCAAACTTGCCGACGCGCACTTTGGGCCCCTGAAGGTCTGCCAGCGTGGCAAGCGGCCAGCCGACGGCGGCCTCTGCGGCGCGCACAGCGTTGAGCGCCTCAAGATGGGCGCTATGTTCGCCATGACTGAAGTTCAGCCGGAACACATCCACGCCCGCCTGCGCCAGCGCGCGAACCTCCCGGGGCGAGCGGCTGCCCGGCCCAAGCGTGGCAACGATCTTGGCGTTTTCGCCCAGCAGCTTCTGCATGCTCATTCGAAAGAGCCCCCTAACTTAACCTCAATTTCTTCATCCCTAGGCGACTCGCTGGCCTCTCACCAGCGCAGTCACCGGCAAACCTGAAATCAGGCCACCGCGTCAGCCATCACGAAGGGATCATAGGAGAGGATCGGCGCAAGCCAGCGTTCGGCCATCCGCGTTTCCCAGCCCTTACGCACGGCGTAGTCTGCCACCTGATCCCGGTCGATCCGGCCCACGGCGAAATAGACGCTCTTGGGGTGTGACAGGTAGAGACCTGACACGCTGGAGGCGGGCATCATCGCATAGCTGGACGTCAGCTCCACGCCGATCCTTTTTTCTGCCTCAAGCAGACGGAACAGCGTTGCTTTCTCCGTGTGGTCAGGCTGGCAGGGATAGCCCGGCGCGGGGCGAATGCCCTGATATTTCTCCGCGATCAGCTCCGCAGAGGCGAGAGCCTCATCAGGCGCATAGGCCCAGAGTTCCTTGCGGACCTTTTCGTGCATGTATTCGGCCATTGCCTCGGCAAACCGGTCGGCCAGCGCCTTGACCATGATGGAGGAGTAGTCATCGCCATTGGCGGCGAATTTCTGGGCAATGTCCTCGACTTCAGGACCAGAAGTGACGCAGAAGCCGCCAATCCAGTCCTCGCCTTCGGGCGCAACGAAATCGGCCAGGGCAAAGTTTGGCTGTCCATTGTCCTTCATCATCTGCTGACGGAGGGTAAGGAAGGTTTCGCCATTGGCGAGCTTCACGTCATCGCCGGCAGAATTTGCCTTCCAGAAGCCGACAACAGCTTTAGGCTTCAGCCAGCCTTCGCCGACCAGCTGCTGCATCATCGCCTGCGTATCGCGCCAGAGGCTGGAGGCCGCCTCACCAACAATCTTGTCCTCCAGGATCGCCGGATAGCGCCCTGCCAGATCCCAGGCGGAGAAATAAGGCGTCCAGTCGATATAGCGCGCGAGCGTGCCCAGGTCGATATCTTCGAACGTCCGTACACCCTCATAGGTGGGCTTGGGTGGGGTATAGCTTTCCCAGTCGAATTTGAGTTTGGCGGCGCGCGCTTCGACAATTGGTACGCGCGGCTTGGGCGGGCCATCCTTGCGGGCTTCGCGCATCCGCTCGTAACGCGCGCGTACTTCGCTGAGGAAGACCGGGCGGTCATCATCGCTGAGCAGTGTACTGACCACGCCGACCGCGCGGCTGGCGTCAACCACATGCACGACGGGCGCCGAGCGGATGGCCGGCTCGATCTTCACCGCCGTATGCGCCGCGCTGGTGGTTGCACCGCCGATCAGCAGCGGCTGGACCATGCCCCGGCGCTGCATCTCGGAGGCGACATAGACCATTTCATCGAGGCTCGGCGTGATCAGGCCGGAGAGGCCGATGATATCGGCCTTCTCACGAACTGCGGCATCGAGGATTTTCTCAGCGGGCACCATCACGCCGAGATCGACAATATCATAGCCGTTACAGGCGAGCACCACGCCGACGATATTCTTGCCGATATCGTGCACATCACCCTTCACCGTGGCGAGGATGACCTTGCCATTCGATTTGCGCTCAAGACCAAGCTCACGTTTTTCGGCTTCCATGTAAGGCTCAAGCCAGGCGACGGCCTGCTTCATTACGCGGGCCGATTTCACCACCTGCGGCAGGAACATCTTGCCCGACCCGAAGAGGTCTCCAACGACATTCATGCCGGCCATCAGCGGGCCTTCGATCACATGCAGCGGACGCGCGACGCTGAGGCGTGCTTCCTCCGTATCCACATCAATATACTCGGTGATGCCATGAACCAGCGCGTGCTCAAGCCGCTTGGCGACAGGCCAGTCACGCCAGGCGAGATCTTTGACCTGAACCTTGCCCTTCTGGCCCTTGAAGCGTTCTGCCAGATCCACCAGCCGGTCGGTCGCGTCGGCGCGGCGATTGAGGATCACGTCCTCCACGGCGTCGCGCAGTTCCGGGTCGATGTCGTCATAGATGTCGAGCTGGCCGGCGTTGACGATACCCATGTCCATGCCGGCGGGGATAGCATAATATAGGAACACAGAGTGCATCGCGCGGCGCACCGGCTCGTTTCCCCGGAAGGAGAAGGAGACGTTGGAAAGGCCGCCGGAAATATGACAGCCTGGGCAGGTCTGCCGGATCACGCGCGTCGCTTCGATAAAGTCCAGCGCGTAGGTGTTGTGCTCCTCGATACCGGTGGCGACGGCAAAGACGTTGGGATCGAAGATGATATCCTCGGCCGGGAATCCCACTTCTTCGGTCAGTATACGGTAGGCCCGCTGGCAAATCTCGATCTTGCGGGCGGCGGTGTCGGCCTGCCCCTGCTCGTCGAACGCCATGACGACCACAGCTGCGCCATAGGAGAGACATGCCCGCGCCTGTTCACGGAACTTGTCCTCGCCCTCCTTCATGGAGATCGAGTTCACGATGGGCTTGCCCTGAACGCATTTCAGGCCAGCCTCAATGACTTCCCATTTGGAGGAGTCGATCATGATCGGAACACGGGCAATATCCGGCTCAGCGGCGATGAGATTCAGGAATGTGGTCATGGCCTGAACGCCGTCCAGCATGCCCTCATCCATGTTCACATCAATCACCTGCGCGCCGCTTTCCACCTGCTGGCGGGCGACGACCACGGCGTCGCCATAGCGCCCCTCCGTGATCAGTTTACGGAACGCGGCAGAACCGGTGATGTTTGTGCGTTCACCGATATTGATGAATGTAGCTGTAGCTGCTGTCATTTTCGCGACCTTCCGCGGCCGAGCGGCCAGTTGCCATCCTCAAGAATGGAAAACCCGTCCGTCTTCTGATTATAGATATAGATCCAGGCCTGCTCGCCGGTCTCTGCGCCTGCCTCATCGAGGACAGGCACACGGCTACGCAAGTAGAGTGATGTGGCGGGGTCATCCGTCACGTCTTCGAATGCGTCCATAGCCGGGATGATGCCCACATCTTCCATACGCCATCGCACGCCGTGGCAGAGCGTATCGCCCGTTACAGCGCCCGGAAAGCCGCCCAGATCAAACATTCGCCCACGAAACCGGCATGGCCCGAGAAACTCTCCGGCCACATCCAGCCCCAACTCATTGGGCGCGCCCGCGGCGCCTTGTTTCAGGAGGCCGTAGAAGATGAAGACATCTCCGGCCTGCACGTCTGTATGCGTCATGACGCGACCGTAAACGGCTCAAGCCCGGACAGGCGCATGGCCCTCGGCAATTCCGGTACCTGGCGCGGCGCCGAAGATTTCACCGCCTGCGCGATCGCCGCGATATGCCCCGGCGAAGTGCCACAGCACCCGCCCAGCACATTGACGAGCCCGCTTTGCGCCCATTCTTTGAGGTGCGCGGCGGTCTGGTCCGGCGTCTCGTCATACTCGCCAAAGGCGTTTGGCAGCCCAGCATTGGGATAGGCAATGACGCGCGTATCGGCCACGCGCGAAATCGAGGCCACATGCTGGCGCATCAGGTCAGCGCCCAGCGCGCAGTTGAGGCCGATGGCCCACGGCTTGGCGTGGCGCACCGAGTTCCAGAAAGCTTCAGCCGTCTGCCCACTGAGGGTCCGGCCGGAAGCGTCCGTAATTGTCCCGGAAATGATGATCGGCAGGTCGATGCCCTTGTCCTCGCGCAGGTCAAGCAACGCCTTGATCGCGGCTTTGGCGTTGAGCGTATCAAACACCGTCTCGATCAGGAACACCTCGATGAACGGCGCCATCGCTTCGGCCTGCTCATAATAGGCTTCACGCACCTGATCGAAGGTGACGTCCCGGTGGCCCGGATCGTTGACATTCGGGCTGAGCGACAGCGTCTTGTTCGTCGGGCCAATCGCGCCCATCACGCCAACTGGGCGGCCAAGCTCAGCCTCGGCCTTGTCAGCCGTTTCGCGGGCGATCCGCGCGCCTTCGCGGGCAATCTCGGCGGCGATCGCCTCCATCTTGTAATCGGCCATCGCGATGGTGGTTGCAGAGAAAGTATTGGTCTCCACAAAGTCCGCTCCCGCATCAATATATTTGCGGTGAATTTCGCCGATCACATCCG
Source organism: Hyphomonas sp. (assembly GCA_046293975.1). GTDB lineage: Bacteria > Pseudomonadota > Alphaproteobacteria > Caulobacterales > Hyphomonadaceae > Hyphomonas. The sequence continues at coordinate 16,034 of JBKBIZ010000012.1, forward strand.
GGCGGGTGAGGTTCAAAAGATCGTTATTGCCCCGCAAAGGGATTTCCCAGTCGCCGAACCGGCTTCCCTGAAAGTCTTCCTCGGTCAGCTTGTAGTTCTGGATCTGCGTGCCCATCGCGCCGTCAAGCACGAGGATGCGTTGGCCCGCGAGCTGCTCTAGCGCCTTGAAGCGGTCTTTGTTGCTCATGGTTCAGGCGGCCTTTGCGGACTGGGGATTAAGGCCGAGAAGGCGGCAGGTAGAGAGGGCGAGGGCCGCTCGATTGAGCGTATAGAAATGGAAGTCCTCAACACCTTCTGACTGGAGTTTCCGGCAGAGATCGGCGGCGACATTCGCGGTCACGAGATCACGGGTTTCCTCGTCCTCATCCAGGCCGTCATAAAGGGTGTGTAGCCAGGGCGGGATCGACGATCCGCAGAGACCGGCAATGCGCTTGAGGCCACTGAAATTGGGTTGCAGCATGATGCCCGGAACGATCGGCATGGTGACGCCCCCTGCCCGCGCCTTGTCGAGGAAAGCGAGATAGACGTCCGGCTCGAAGAAGAACTGCGTGATGGCCCGGTCAGCGCCAGCGTCCTGTTTGGCTTTCAGGAAGGCTATCTCGGCGTCCCAGCCCAGGCTTTCCGGATGAAGCTCGGGATAGCAGGAAACCGAAATCTCGAAACACTTGCCAAGCTCGGGCCGATGCTCCCTCAGCCCACGGATGAGATCAACTGAATCGGCGAAGCCGCCGGGATGGGCTTCAAACTTTGCGCCCATGCCTGCGGGCGGGTCACCGCGCAGCGCCACGATATGCTGCACGCCCGCCTGCCAGTATTCCTCGGCAACCGCGAGCACTTCTTCCTTCGTGGCCGAAACGCAGGTCAAGTGCGCAGCCGGGCGCAACACGGTTTCCTTTGCGATGCGGCGCACGGTGTCATGCGTGCGCTCGCGCGTAGAGCCGCCCGCGCCATAGGTCACCGAGACAAAGGCCGGACTCATCGGCTCAAGACGCTGAACCGTCTCCCACAGGCGCGCATTCATCGCCTCCGATTTGGGCGGAAAAAACTCGAACGAAACCCGGACCGGGTCTTTGGCGGTGGGCGACTGGATGGCCGGATGGTTCACGCGGCTTTCTCCTGAACTGAGGCAGGCTTTGACGCGCGCCAGATATTGACAGTAAGGCCTGGCGCGCCGTTTTCCGGCGGCGCAAAGCTGATGGGATGTTCAAGACTGAGGCCCGCAACGCTGGTCCAGTTGGCGAGCGCATCGTGGCGCACACCCAGGCGGTGGTGCCCGTGTTCGGTGCGCAGGAATTCAAGGTCGTGCGGGGCAAAATCGATCACCAGAAGGCGCCCACCCGGGGCAAGCACGCGGCCCGCCTCGGCTATGGCATCGGCTGGTGTGTCCAGGAAGTGAAGCACCTGATGGATGATCACCAGATCGGAGCTGTCGTCCGCGAATGGCACTGCCGTGACATTGCCGAACCGGACACGGGCATTGCGGGCGTTCGCGCTTTCAAGATTTGCCCGTGCGACGGTCAGCATCCTGTGGCTGAAGTCGATGCCTTCAGCTTCTGCGGCCAGAGGCGAAAACAGAGCCAGCATGCGTCCCGTTCCGGTGCCGAAGTCAATCAATCGACCAAACGGTCCGGGGCCTGCCAACTCAAGCAGCGCTGTCTCGATAGCCTCGTTGGGATAGTGCAGGCCCCTTACTGTGTCCCAAGTTTCAGCAATGCTGGAAAAATAGGCTTCGGCGGACGCCGCCCGCTCGGCCATGACTGTGCGCAGACGCTCAATGTCCGCCTCGATTTCGGGAACATCAGACCCCAGAGCGCAGAAAAGCGCATCGAGAAGATCCTTACCGGGTCCGCTGCGGGCTGCGCGGTAAAAAACGAACGCGCCTTCCGGTAAACGCTCTGCCAGCCCGGCTTCAGACAGGGCCTTAAGATGGTGTGACAGGCGCGGCTGGCTCTGCTCCAGCACCTGCACCAGTTCGCCGACTGACATATCCTGATGGCGCAAAAGGGCAAGCAGGCGGAGCCGTGTTGGCTCACCCGCAGCCCTTAGCCGCTCCAGAAGTCCGTCGAAAGAGTCACTCATGAAAATCATATAAACGAACTTTTATATGATTTGCAATCCATGTCAGGAACCTGATCTAAACAGGTTTGTTATCAATACTGATCAATATGGCATGAAAGACACGCTCTAAATCAAATATCCGGGCGACAGGTTGAAGCAGGAAAACCACATGCCATCTCCTTTTCGTCCGGACAAACCATGCTTGTCATCGACTGTTGACTTACTTCAATTCTGGCCGCACAGGAAGGTCAACAACTGATGACTTACTCCCTCCCAGAAGCTGAGTTCACCGTTCGCCGTCCTTGAGGAAACCTGACTGAATGAAAACCGCCCTCTCCGGTGCCGCACTGCTTGCGGTTGCGCTTACAGCCTGCGCGTCGACATCTGCTGCGGGCTCCACCGATATTGCGGACCCCTATGAAGGCTTCAATCGCAAGATGTTTGCCTTCAACAATGGTCTGGACAAATACGCTCTTGAGCCGGCGGCCACGGCTTACAAGACTGTTACACCCGAATATGCACGCGATCGTTTTGCCGATTTCCTCAGAAATCTCCGCGCCCCTGTTATTTTCGCAAACGATGTCCTTCAAGGCGAGCCTAAACGCGCCGGAACGACCTTTGCGCGCTTTGGCATAAACACGACTGTTGGAATCCTGGGGCTGTGGGATGCAGCCTCCCTCGCCGGACTGGATCGCCATAACGAGGATTTTGGCCAGACCCTGGCCGTCTGGGGCGTGGAAAGCGGCCCTTACCTGGTTCTGCCGCTGCTTGGCCCATCAACACCGCGCGATCTCGTCGGCTTCGGCGTAGACCGCGCGATTGACCCGCTGACCTGGGTCCAACTCGACAATGACGACGATACCGACCTCGCTATCCGCGCCGGTCTTGGCGTTGTCGGCGCCCTCAATGCGCGCGTGCGGATGGACGACCAGATCAACACGCTCAATGCCCAACCCGAACCTTATATTGCCCTTAGACGGATTTATTCATCTTCGCGTCAGGCTGATATCCTTAATGGGAGGGTCAATGAAGAGACCGCCTATGATGATCTTCCTGATTTCGACGATTTCGATGAATTCGACGAGTTTGAAGAGTAAGTCCTGGATCCCCCTGGAGAAGGAGTAACACCGTGAAGCGTTTCATCCTCCCGGCCATCATGGCCGCGACATTGTCGGTCAGCGCCCTCCCCGCCTTTGCCGATGCAAAAACCGAGGCTTATGTTGAAAAGAACGCCAATGAAGTTCTTGCAACGCTGAACAGCCCGAGCCTCAGCGCAAAAGAGCGGACGGTGAAGTTCAACGAGTATATGGATCAGTTCGCCGATTTCGACGCGATCTCGAACTTTGTGATCGGCAAATACAGCCGCCGCTTCAGCGAATCCGATCTTACCCGCTATCGCACAGCGTTCCGCAACTATGCGATGGCCGTGTATGAAAACGAGCTCGACGCCTATCGCGGCGAAGCCGTGACGGTGAGGAATTCGGTGGACCGCTCGCCGACCGATTCGATCGTCAACACGGTGATCAAGCGCCGTGATGGCAAGGATATGGACGTGCGCTGGCGCGTTCAGGGCAAGGAAGGCAACTATCAGGTTGTCGATGTGGCCCTGAACCTGGACGGCAACCTCATCTGGCTGGCGATTGAACAGCGCGCTCAGTTCATCGCCCTGCTGGACCAGAATAATGGTTCGGCCGACGTGCTGATCCGCAAGATCGACTCGATGACCGCCGACATGAAGTCCCGCAAGCGCAGCTGACCTGCTGACACTCCCCTGGAATGAAGAAACGCCCTGACCATTGGTCAAGGCGTTTTGATTTTGGGCGAAGGCTATTGCGTCCCTACGGCGTGATGATCGCTGGTGCGGCGGGCATCTGGAACTCAATGGGCGCACCGGGGCCCAGATCGATGCCGAGATAGAACCAGCCGACGGTGAGCGCTACGCCGGTAAGCAACAGCCATACCGAATAGGGCAGCATCAACGCCGTTAGGCTGCCTAGTCCGAAATCCTTCTGCCAGCGCTGGGCGAAGATCAGGATCAGCGGGAAATAGACCATGAGCGGGGTAATGATGTTGGTGGCGCCGTCCCCGACACGGTAAGCGGCGGTGGCCCCTTCCGGCGACACACCTAGCAGCATCAGCATTGGCACCAGGACCGGCGCCATGAGCGCCCATTTGGCCGATGCCGATCCCACAAAGAGGTTCAGCAGGCCTGTGAAGATTACCATCAGGCCGAGAACCACAGGCAGTGGCAGACCGCTGGATTCGATGGCATTGGCACCGTGAACTGCCGTGATGAAGCCGAGATTCGACCAGCCGAACATCGCCACGAAATGGGCGGCAGCAAAGGCGAGGACGAGATAATAGCCCATGTCCTTCATCGCTTCGGCCATCATGGCAACCAGATCGCGGTGGTTCTTCACCGTTCCGGCCGCTGCGCCATAGGCCCAGCCGGCAAACAGGAACAGGAGGAAGAAAGCCGCCACGAGCGACTGGTAGAGCGGCGCCAGCGTCGCATGGACCGAACAGGCCCCTGTTTCGATCGTTCCCGGCGCGCAGGCTTCTTCGCTGATAAGGGGCGTGCCGGGGCCAAAGGTCATGAAAATCCACAAGGCAATCACCGCGAGGCTGGCGAGGCCGGCATTGCGGATGCCTTTCTTCTGCGCAGGCTCAAGGGGCTTGTCGTCTTCGCCGAAGTCTTTCGCCTGCTGTTCGGAGGGCACCCATTTGCCCAGGCGCGGCTCGACGATCTTGTCGGTGACGAACCAGATCAGCGGCAGATAGATCACCATCAGGACGCTAATGAAGAACCAGTTGCCGGCGATATTGACGTTGAGGCCGTCCACGAGGCCGGAGTTATCCACAGCCTGCTGGGTAATGCCAAACAGCAGCGCGTCGAGCTGGCCAGGGGTGATGTTGGCGGAAAAACCGCCGGAAACACCGGCAAAAGCTGCTGCGATGCCGGCGATAGGATGGCGCCCGGCGGCGGCATAGAGGATGGCCGCCAGCGGGATCAACACGACATAACCGGCATCCGAAGCGTGGTTCGACAGCATCGCGATGAGGGCCACAACGGGGGTCAAAAGCGCCGTCGGCGCGCCGCGAACGGCTGCGCGCATGCCGCTGGCAAAGAGGCCCGAGCGCTCGGCCACACCGGCACCGAGCATCACGATCAGCACATAGCCGAGCGGGTGGAAGTGGGTGAAGGTCTTGGGCATGTCGACCCAGAGACGCTGGATATTGGCCGCCGAAAGGAGGCTGTCAGCCTGGATAACGACAGCTGATCCATCGGGATTGATCTGGGTTGGGTGAGGCGCAGAGACGCCGAAGAGGGCGCAGATAATCGAGATAAGAACCAGGCCGCCGATCAGGTAGAAGAACAGGAAGACCGGGTCTGGCAGTTTGTTGCCGGTTTTCTCTACAAATCCGAGAAAACCTTTCTGCGGCGTGGCTGTATCGTTGACAGTCATTCGAACTCTCCCAGTTTCCCGGGACGAACTGTGCGGATCAGCGCCCTGAAGGCAAGGCCTTTTGTGCCAGAATTACAGCTCTGCGGGCCAATCAGGGGCGGGCCACCGCGTTTGGCCGGAACGTGCACGGGCGCGGTGAGGACAGATCAGGACAGTTTGGGACAAATCGGGACACAAACGACACGGCGCGGGACAGCTTTCGCCATCCCGCGCCGGTCTGGGCCACTGGTTGGAGCCAGAGCTAGTCAGCCCAGCCGCCCCCCATTGCCATGAAGACGTTGATCTCCGCGCTGGCCTTGGCGGCTTCAGATTGCGCCAGGGCCGTGCGGGTTTCGATCAGGGTGCGCTCGGCGTCGAGGACGCTGAGGAAGTTAGCCGTGCCGATCCGGTAGCGGGTGCGCGAGAGTTCGGCGGCCTCCTCGGCGGCGGCGAGCGAGGCTTCGAGGGCCGCGTAGCGTTCCTTTTCAGCCGCGTAGTTGGTGAGGGCCACTTCGGCTTCTTCCAGGGCGGTGAGGATGGCTTCATCGAAATTGGCTAGGGCGCCATCGACGCCGGCTTCGGCCGCCTTGAGACGAGCGCGCGAGGCCGCAACGTTCGGGAAGTTCCAGCTGATCAGCGGGCCGAGGCCGAAGCTGACGCCGTCTTCGTTGAACAGGTCACCCGTGCCGCCCATCGAGGCGGTAGTGATCGAGCCGCCGATGCTGACCGAAGGGTAGAGATTTGCCGTTGCAATGCCGACGCGGGCGGCAGCCCCCGCCAATTGAAGTTCCGCCTGGCGCACATCAGGACGGCGCGCAAGGAGGGCTGCGCTTTCCCCGGTGGGGAGGAGCGAGACGAGCTGCGGCATGCTCTCGCATGCGGGGACCGCATGACTCATCTCGCGCGGGGTCTGGCCAGTCAGACGGGCCAGGCGGAACAAGGCTGCGTCACGTGCGGCGCGCACGGACGGAATGTCGGCTTCGGCGCGGCGGAGCGCGGCCTCGGCCTGCACGACATCCAGGCGGATGCCGCGGCCCGCATCGAACAGGGTGCGGGTGAGAGACAGGGTCTCCTCCTGCAAGCCATAATTCGACTGGGCGGTTTCAAGCTGGATATTGCCGGCGCAATAGTCGATCCAGGCGCGGGCCGTTTCACCGGCAACCATCAGCGAGGCAGCCTGGTAAGCCGCCTCTGCGGCGGCCGCGTCCTGACGGGCAGCCTCGACACTGGAGCTGACGCGGCCGAAGATATCGACCTCATAGGCCATTTCAAAACCGAGCGAGTAAACATCGGTTTCAACATCGCCCGGCGCGAAGCTGGGATCACGGACATACCGGCCGCCCGCGGTGGCGGTGGTGGAAGGCAGAAGCGCAGAGCGTGCCTCTGTCAGGCCAGCGCGAACCTGTTCAAGATTTGCGGCCGCCCCGGCAAGGGTGCGGTTGTTGGCGAGCGCCTCTGTGACGAGACTGTCGAGCGCGGCGCTGTCATACAGGCGCCACCAGTCCCGGGGCACGGCTGTCGCCGAGACGCCAGCCGTTTCGGCCGCAAAAAGGGTGCCCTCGACCCCCGCCCAGACAGCCCCGTCGTGGGCGGTCGGCGCCGGGGCGCCAGCCCCCCGGGCGAGCGCGGCGCTGTCATACAGGCGCCACAAGTCCCGGGGCACGGCAGTGGCCGAGACGCCAGCCGGTGAGGGCCAACTCCGGGTGCCATCGACCCGCGCCGAGACAGCGCTGTCTGGGGCGGTCGGCGCCGTGGCGCAGGCCCCGAGGGCGAGCGCGGCGGCAAGTGGCCAGTAAGTGTGTTTCATCTTGCTCATGCCTGGCCTCCTTCGACCGGCGAAATGGTTTCTTCCGGGTGCTGATTTCCTGATCCTGGCAGCAGCTTCGACGCCAGGCGGCCGATCACATAGAAGGCCGGCGTAAAGATGAGACCGAAGACCGTCACCCCGATCATGCCCGAGAACACGGTGATACCGATGGACTGGCGCATCTCCGCCCCTGCCCCGGTGGCGAACGCCAGCGGCATCACCCCGAAGATAAAGGCGAAGGATGTCATCAGGATCGGGCGCAGACGCACGCGGGAGCCTTCAACAGCCGCCTCACGCGGGGTCAGCCCCCGTTTCTCTTCTGCCTGTTTGGCAAACTCGACCAGGAGGATCGCGTTCTTGGCCGCCAGAGCGATAAGAACGATGAGGCCGACCTGGGCGAGAATGTCATTGGCCATGCCGGCGATATTGATACCGATGGTGGCGGCGAGGATACACATCGGGACGATGAAGATAACCGCCCAAGGCAGAGTGAAGGCTTCGTACTGCGCCGCAAGGACAAGGAAGACAAACACCACGGCCATGACGAAGATCAGTGTACTGGAGTTTCCAACCGCCTTCTCCTGATAGGCCATTTCCGTCCACTCATAGCCGATGCCTTCCGGCAGAACCTGAGCAGCGATCTCTTCCATTGCCTTGAGCGAGTCGCCGGTGGAGATGCCCGCAGGCGTCTGACCGTTCAGCTCAATGGAGGAGGTGTTGTTATGGCGCACCATGCGAACCGGGCCGGAGCCATCGATGATCTGGGCGACCGCCGAGATCGGCACCATCTCACCGCTCGACGAGCGCACCTGAAACTGGCCGATATTGGCAGCCGTTTCCCGGAACGGCGCATCTGCCTGGGCGGTGACGCGGAACGTCCGTCCAAGGAAGTTGAAGTCGTTCACATAAGTGGAGCCGAGATAGGTTCCCAGCGTGGCGTAAACATCGCCGGGCTCAACCCCCAGGAGCTGGGCGCGGTCGCGGTCCACCTCCACCCGCACGGTCGGCGAGTTGGTGTTGAAGGTGGTGTAGACGCTGGTGACGCGATTGTCCTGCGCGGCAGCGCCCATCATGGCATAGGTTGCCTGCTGGAGCGCTTCTGTGCCGAGGCCAGCGCGATCCTGGATCATCATCTTGAAACCGCCGCCGGCGCCCATGCCCTGCACAGCTGGTGGCGCAATGATGAAGGCATTGCCTTCCGGCAGGGTCTGCATGAACAGGCCCGTCAGGCGCTGCGAAATGGCAACGGCGGTGAGTTCCTTATTGCCCTGGCGCTCTTCGAAAGAGTCGAGGCGGATGAACATCGTTCCGGCATTCGACGCCGACGAGAAGCTGGAGCCGTCAAGGCCAGCCATAGCGCCTACACCGGCGATGCCGTCTGTCTCCAGGAGCGTCTGAATGATGCCCTGCATGACCGTGTCCGTGCGATCCAGCGAGGCGCCCGCAGGCAGCTGGACGACGCCGATCAGGAAGCCCTGATCCTGTTCGGGGATGAAGCCGGTGGGCGTGGCCGAAAGGCGCCAGCCGGTTGTAACCAGCAGGCCCGCATAGACGACCATGACAACCACCAGCAGGCGGACGAGTTTGGAGATGAACTTGCCATAGGTGTTCGACAACCAGTCGAAGCCCTTGTTGAAGGCGTTCCCCGCGATGCGCAGCGGCGCGAGGAGCGGGCTGCCCTTCTTGTGGGCGTTTTCGTCATGCGGCTTGAGCAGGAGGGCGCAGAGAGCCGGAGACAGGGTGAGCGAGACGACGAGAGAAATCACGGCTGCCGAAGCAATGGCGACAGCGAACTGTTCGTAGAAGATGCCCGGAATGCCGCCGATGAACAGCGTGGGCACGAACACCGAGACAAGCACAAGGTTCATCGCGATGAGGGCGCCGCCGACTTCTTCCATCGAGACTTCGGCCGCCTTTCGGGGCGAAAGGCCCTCGCGGATGGATCGCTCGACATTCTCCACGACGACGATGGCGTCATCGACCACAATGCCGACCGCGAGCACGAGGGCAAACAGCGACAGCGAGTTGATGGAATAGCCAAGCGCAAGCTGGACAGCGAACACGCCGATGATCGACACTGGGATGGCGATGATCGGGATGATCGCTGCGCGCCAGGTTTGCAGGAAGACGAGGACAACGATCATCACCAGGAACACCGCCTCAAGCAGGGCATGCTCCACTGCCGTCACAGACGCCTGAACGAACTCGGTCGGGTTATATGGGATGATGTATTCCAGGCCGTCCGGGAATTCGAGCTTGGCCTGCTCCATCTCGGCAATCACGGCGGCGGCCGCGTCCAGAGCGTTGGCGTTGGGCTGCTGCGAAATACCCAGGCCAATGCCGGGCTCGCCATCGAAATAGGCCCGGACGAGATAGGTCTCTGCACCGATATCCGCACGGGCGACATCCCGCAGGCGAACAACCGAGCCGTCCTCACCGCGGCGGATGACGACATCCCCGAATTCCTGCGGCTCGATCAGACGGCCACGCACCTGTACCGGAATCTGGAAAGGCGGGGCGCCGGCCTCGGCATAGGGCGCCTGGCCGAGAGTACCGCCGGCAGCCTGGATGTTCTGGGCGCGCAGGGCGTTGATGATATCGGTAGAGGTGAGGTTCAGGGCAGCGGCGCGCTCTGGATTGATCCAGATGCGCATGGAATAATTGCCGCCGCCGAAGATTTCAGCGCCGCCGACCCCATCAAGACGCAGGAGGCGATCCTTGATGTTCGAGCTTGCATAGTTGGCCACATATTCGGGATCAAGCTGACCGCCGGGCGACCGCAGAGCGACCAGCATGAGGAAGCCCGAAGACTGCTGGTTCACAGAAATGCCGGTCTGGCGCACCTGCTCTGGCAGACGCGGCTCAGCGCGGGCAACGCGGTTCTGGACCTGCACCTGGGCGGTATCGAGATCGGTTCCCGGCGCGAAGGTGATGGTGAGCTGGACGACACCATCCGCCGTAGACGACGATGTCATATAGATCATGTTCTCGACGCCGTTGATCTCCTGCTCCAGAGGCGCAGCGACCTGATTGGCGACATCCTCGGCAGAAGCGCCGGGATAGCTCGCCATGACGGCAATGGTGGGAGGGGCAATGTCAGGATACTGAGCAAGCGGCAGACGCGGAAACGCGAAGGCGCCGAGCAGTGTGATGACAACAGCAATCACCGCGGCGAAAATCGGCCGCCGGATAAAGAAGTATGAAAGGCGCATGGAAGCTGGTCTCTGGGAGGAAGAGAAAGAAAAGGATCAGGCAGGTGCGCTGCCGCTGCGTATCAATTCAGACGGCGGGCAGACATGGCCGGACGGTTCTGGACCTTTGATGGATCTTCAGAGGCGGTTTCATAATCAAGCTGTACAGCGACAGGATTGACCACGGCGCCGGCGCGGGCGCGCAGGAGACCATTGACGATCACCCGGTCATTCGCCGCGATGCCGCTGCGGATAACCTGCATGTTGCCACTGAGGGGACCAAGCTCGACCGAAGCGGCCTCCACTTCGTTCCGTTCATTGACGAGGAACAGGGTGCGGCGCGTGCCGTCCGTCTGTACAGCCGTCTGCGGGACCATCAGGGCCGAGTAAGGCGCCGAGCCATTGATGCGGACTTCGCCGGTCATGCCGGGGCGGATGAGGCCATCTTCATTGTCGATCAGGGCACGGACACGGATCGAGCCGGTCGTCTCGCCCATACGGTTGTCAGCAAAGACCACCTCGCCCGGGCGCGTGAAGGTCGTCTCGTCCTGCAAGCGGGCTTCGGCCTTTACAGTGCCTTCGGACTGTTCGGCGCGCATGTAGCGCAGATAATCGGATTCCGAGACGTTGAAGGTGAAGTAGAGTTCTTCGTCGCGTACCAGGGTGGTGAGGATATCCCCCGAGGAATTGCCACCGGCGACAAGGTTGCCAGGGTCAACATTGCGGGCTGAAACGCGGCCATCAATCGGGGCAGTGACGCGCGTGAAGCTGAGATCGAGCCGGGCGGCGTCAACCCCGGCCTCGGCGGCTGCCACAGTAGCGGCGGCACTGGCGAGGCGGGTGCGGCTCTGCTCGAATTCCTCGACCGACACGGCGCCGGATTCGGAGAGTTTCTCAGAGCGCTCCACATCCGACTGGGCCTGCGTGAACTGGGCCTTTGCCTGAGCAAGCTGGGCTTCGGCCTGGGCGAGCGAGGCGCGGAAGGGGCGGTCATCCAGCGTGAAGAGGAGTTCGCCTGCCTTGACGCGGGCGCCGTCTTCAAAGTTCACCGACTTCACATACCCGCTGACACGGGCACGTACTTCTACGCGTTCAACGGACTCGAAGCGGCCTGTATACCCGTTCCAGTCAGCGACTTCGGCAGAGAGAGGGACGGCGACTTCGACCTGGGACGGGGGAGGACCGCCCTGCTCCTGAGCCTGCGGCGCGCCGCAAGCTCCAAGAACAAATGCCGTTGCCACAACGGAAACGGTTGCAAAATTGCGCGGACGCATTCATTTTTCCTTCATAATCAGGGTGATCCGGTGGATGATCGCCCATAAGTCATCAGCTGTTGACGCCATATGACGTGGGGACAACCATAAGTCAACAGGTGATGACATTTTAATTTTTATGGGGTAGGAACACACATGAAATGCAAGCAACCCATCCGGCGCAGGGACGCCAGCGCGACCAAATCCGCCATTCTGTGCGCGGCGCGCACCCTGTTTGCGGGCAACAGCTACGAGAATGTCGGCACCAGGGAGATCGCCTCCCTTGCCGGCGCCGATGCGGCCCTCGTCTCCCGTTATTTCGGCTCGAAGGAAGAACTTTTCCTCGAAGTGCTCAACAGCGGTAAGCGCGGCACAGATATTCTCGGCACAGAGGTTGAGGGCATGCCCGCGCGGGTCGCCGCCATTCTGATGGACCCGGAGGATGAGGGAAAGTCGATGGAGGACATTCTCATTTTCCTTCACTCTGCCAACTCCCCAATTGCCGGAGATATGGTTCGCAACTCGATCATGGAGCGGTTTCACCACCCATTCTCGGAAACGATTGGCGGGGAAAACGCGATGGAGCGCTCCAAGCTGTTCGGCGCCATGCTGCTGGGCATTTCGATCAGTGAGCAGATCGGCGGCGATATCGCCGAGACCCCGGAGATGCGCGAAAAGCTGACCGCGCGCCTTACCGACCTCCTGGCCAAGATCATCGAGCCCCTCTAAGGGGGCATCCGTGATAAAACCAGAAGCAAAAAGGGCGGCCCTTGCGAGCCGCCCCTTCCAGAGTTTCAATCCGCCAAAGGTTCAGACCAGATCAAACCGGTCTGCATCCATCACCTTGGCCCAGGCGGCCACGAAGTCCTTCACGAACTTCTCCTTTGCGTCATCCTGAGCGTAGATTTCCGCATAAGCGCGCAGGATCGAGTTGGAGCCGAAGACGAGGTCAGCGCGGGTCGCCGTCCACTTCACAGCGCCCGTCTTGCGGTCGGTGATGTCATAGGCGTTGTTGCCACGCGGCACCCATTTATAGCCCATATCGGTCAGGTTGACGAAGAAGTCATTCGTCAGTGCGCCAACCTTGTCCGTGAACACGCCATGCTTGCTGCCGCCATGGTTGGTGCCCATGACGCGCATCCCGCCCAGCAGCGCCGTCATCTCCGGCCCGGTCAGGCCCAGAAGCTGCGCGCGGTCGAGCAGAAGCTCCTCCGGCTTCACCGCATAGTCGTCCTTCATCCAGTTGCGGAAACCGTCCGCATAAGGCTCCAGATAATCGAACGAAGCCGCATCGGTCATCTCGGCCGTCGCGTCGCCCCGGCCCGGTGAGAACGGAACGCTGACATCAAAGCCAGCCGCCTTGGCTGCCGTCTCGATACCCACATTCCCGGCCAGCACGATAACGTCTGCCACGCTCGCCCCGGTCGCTGCCGCAATCGGCTCAAGCACCGAGAGCACCTTCTGCAGGCGGGCAGGCTCATTGCCGGCCCAATCCTTCTGCGGGGCGAGGCGGATACGCGCGCCATTGGCGCCCCCGCGCAGGTCAGAGCCGCGGAAGGTGCGTGCGCTGTCCCAGGCGGTGGAAACCATATCCGACAGCGAGAGGCCCGAGTCGGCGATCTTCGCTTTGACGGCGGCCACATCATAGGCCGTGTTGCCAGCCGGCACCGGGTCTTGCCAGATCAGGTCTTCCTTGGGCGCGTCGGGGCCGATATAGCGCACGCGCGGGCCAAGGTCGCGGTGGGTCAGCTTGAACCAGGCGCGGGCAAAGGTGTCCGAGAAGTAGGCCTCATCGGCCATGAACTTCTGGCAGATCGCATTGTAGGTCGGGTCCATCTTCATTGCCATGTCGGCGTCGGTCATCATCGGCATGACACGCCGGGCCGGGTCGCTTGCGTCGACCGGCATGTCCTCTTCCTTGATGTTGATCGGGCGCCACTGGCTAGCGCCCGCCGGGCTCTTGGTCAGCTCCCACTCATAGCCGAACAGCAGCTTGAAATAGCCCATGTCCCATTTGGTCGGATTGGTCGTCCAGGCGCCTTCGATGCCCGAAGTGACCGCCAGGCTCGCCTTGCCATCCATATGCGGGTTCAGCCAGCCAAAGCCCTGCGCGTCGAGATCGGTGCCTTCCGGCGGCGGGCTCAGCTTGCCAGCGTCGCCATTACCATGCGCCTTGCCAACCGTGTGGCCGCCACAGGTGAGGGCCGCGGTTTCCTCATCATTCATCGCCATCCGCGCAAACGTTTCGCGAACCTGCGCCGCCGTTTTCAGCGGATCGGACTTTCCGTTCACGCCTTCCGGGTTGACGTAGATCAGGCCCATCTGCACAGCGGCCAGCGGGTTTTCCATCGTCTCGGGCTTGTTGACGTCGCCATAGCGCTCGTCAGACGGCGCCAGCCATTCCTTCTCCGCGCCCCAGTAAACGTCTTTCTCCGGCGCCCAGATGTCTTCGCGGCCGAAGGAGAAGCCATAGGTTTTCAGGCCCATGCTTTCATACGCGATGGTGCCCGAAAGCAGGATCAGGTCGGCCCAGGAAATCTTGTTGCCGTACTTCTTCTTGATCGGCCACAGCAGGCGGCGGGCCTTGTCGAGGTTGCCATTGTCCGGCCAGGAATTGAGCGGAGCAAAGCGGATATTGCCGCTCCCGCCGCCACCCCGGCCATCTGCCAGGCGGTAAGACCCCGCCGAGTGCCAGGCGAGACGGATCATCAGGCCGCCATAATGGCCGTAGTCTGCCGGCCACCATTCCTGACTGTTGGTCATCAGGTCATGCATGTCTTTCTTCAGCGCTTCAAAATCGAGCGACTTCACAGCGTCGCGATAATTGAAGTCCTTGCCGAGCGGGCTGACCTTGGTGTCGTGCTGGTGGAGGATTTCGAGGTTCAGCGTTTCCGGCCACCAGGCCGTGTTGGAATGGCCTGCGACCGTAATGGCCCCGTGCATCACCGGGCACTTGCCGCCGTCGAGCATATCATTGCCGTCCATTGTTTCTCTCCTTGCGTGTCGATTCTGTCCCATCAGACTGAAGCAGCCGGCCCTATTGATCAAATCAATTATATGCCACCGACCTATAGAGAAACCCTCTAGGAGCCTCCCGCTCCCATCATACCACCCTCTTGGTTCAGATCGCAGACAGTCGGAGAGCCTCCCTCACGGGATCAGCACAGCCTTGACGCAATCCCCATGATGCTGGGCGGCGATCGCCTCATTGATCTCGCTCAGCCGGTAGGTCTTCACCAACCGGTCAAACGGCAGACGCCCCGCCTTATAATGCTCAATCAGCTCCGGAATGAATTCATCGGGATCAGAATCCCCCTCGATGATGCCTTTGACTGACTGGCCAAACGTCATCACCGTGTTGACATCCCCCGGCATCGGTGTGCCCGGCGCGCTGACGCCGACAAGGCCCAGCGTCGCCTTCGAGCCGAGGCTCGCAAGCGCCGCCGCCTGCACCGCCGGAATGCCCGTCGTATCCAGCGCGTTATCCACGCCCATCGGGAGAATGGCGCGCACAGCCGCCGCCACATCGCCCGCAGCAGCCGGATCAATACAATGCGTCGCGCCCAGCTCCTTCGCCAGATCGCGGCGGCTTGCCATCGGCTCGACCAGAATGATCGTCGCGCAGCCCTGGATCTTCGCCCCCATCACCGCGCTCAGCCCCACCGAGCCGCCCCCGGTCACAAGGAAGCTCGACCCCTTCTTGGCCGCCAGAGACCGCATGACCGCCCCGGCCCCCGTCTGGATACCGCAACCGAGCGGCCCCATGATCTCAACGGGCAGCCCCGCATCCACCTTCACGACATTGCGCTCATAGGTGATGGCATGGCCGGCAAAGGTCGACTGGCCAAAGAAGTTTGACGAGATAGGCCCCGCCGCATTGCTGAGCGCCGAGGTGCCATCCGTACGCCGGCCGGTATAGTTCAGCATCGGCATCGTGCGGCAGTAGGCAGCGTCGCCCGCCCCGCACCGGTCACACGCCCCGCAGGAGCGGAAAGTGATCAGCACACTGTCGCCCGGCTTCACCTTCTTCACGTCCGCGCCAACCGCCTCCACCACGCCCGAGCCTTCATGGCCAAGCACCGCCGGAAACGGGTAAGGCGCCGCGCCCGAGCTGAACACCAGATCGGTATGGCAAAGCCCCACCCCGAGCACCCGGACGAGGATCTCGTCGGCGCGCGGCGCCTCGATCTCGACCGTCTCATATTTGAAGCCGGGCTCTCCGGTATAAGCGACTGCTGCCTGGGTTTTCATCGGTTCATTCCTGCAAAACTGTTCGCTGACGCTAGGGTCCGGCTGGACGCGCGTCAATCATGTTGAGGGGAGGCTCAGGCCGTAGGCTGATTAAAAACAATTCAGAGACGCGCCGCGCTACCTGCCCGTCGCCGCCACCGCAGATTTGCGCGCCGGCGCCCCCACCTTGCCCGTTCCGTAAGCGGATCGGATGATCAGGTGAAGCTCCTTGCGGGCCTTCTTCAGATTAAAGGTCGGCTCGATCAGGCATTGCGAGGAAATGCCGATCAGCTGCGTGCCGATCAGCTGCGCGGCCATATCGACCGTCACATCTTTGCGGATTGAGCCATCCTCCCGGCCAAGCCGGATCAGCCGCATCAGCTCGGTTGCCGACCGCAGATGCGAGCCGACAAACTGCTCACGCATCTCCGACATCGCCGCGATGGCCTCGCTCATCAGAATGAAATACGCCTTCATGTCGGCAGACTTGTCCAGCGCCGCGATATGCACATCGCAATAGAGCAGCACCGCCTCAAGCCCGGAAAGGGAATCGAGATCCTGCTTCTGCCGGCGATCGGCCATGACCTCATGAAGATGACTGATGACCGCCTCCAGGAGGCCGCCTTTTGAGCCGAATTTCTGGAACGCCAGATTGCGGCTATAGCCTGCTCGCTGGCCAATATTATCGAATGTCAGGGCCGAGACCCCCTGTTCGGATGCAAGCTCCAGATAGGCGTTGATCAGCTTCTCTGACGATTGCTTGCGGCGCTCGTGCTGTTTCATTTATCTCCCCCGAGATGTCAGGGTCAACGCTGCGCGCCGCCCCGCTATTTTTTTGTACGCATCAGGAGCACTGACGCTGTTTTAACACGCCCTGTCAAATCGACGGCCGGGCGAGCGGAAAATGCGGCGCTGCACCATGATGCAGCGCGCGAGTTTCGGGGAGGAAACAGGACGCATCAGTATACAGATGCGTAGAGGGGATGCCGTGGCGGAGGCAAGCCTTCCGCCACGGCAATCTGGATATGCCTCAGAACGTCTTGCGCAGAGAAATGCCGAAGGTTCTGGGCGCGGCAACATAGCCGTTGCGATCATCGCCCTGCAGCGGGGTGTTGAAGTGCTGCGCCACATACCGCTCATCAAAAGCGTTGCGGATGAAGGCGGTAACCGAAAGGCCGTTATCAAACGCTAGGCCAAGGTTTGCGTTCACCAGGGTCACAGCATCCTCTTGCAGATTGGACGCGGTGTTGGTGAAGCGCTCACCCGTGTACTGGACCTGCAACAGACCTGTCAGAGCTTTGCCACCATCCAGATCATAGTTCAGGTTCAGCGATGTGTTGGCCGAAAGCTCAGGCGCGTTGGGAAAACGGCGGCCGGAGAGAACGCCGATAGCCGCGTCTTCGCCATAGCCCGCTTCCGGCAACCAGGTCGCCGAAGCGTTCCAGACCAGATAATCGGTCACGGCCTGGGTGTGCTCGAATTCCGCGCCGTAAGATTCTGCTTCCGGCGAGTTCAGGATCGTGAAGATCAGCCCAAGGAACTGGGCAACCTGAAGATCCTTGATGTTATTATGGAACACAGCCACGTTCGTGCGCGCAGCCCCGTCCATCCAGTCAACCTTCGCGCCCAGTTCAAAGGCGTCAACGGTTTCAGGCGTGAACACCGGATTGGCCGGCGTGCCGGTATCCAGCGGGTTCAGCGAGCTGCCCGGAACGCCGGCGCCGCTGGCGTCAACGTTCACGCCGCCGGCTTTGTAGCCGCGGTTGTAGCTGGCATAATACATCACATCCGCATTCGGACGATATTGCAGGCTGAGCGTTCCGGAGACCGCTTCATCCTTGAACGTACGCGAATATTCCGGACCAGGCGCCGAACCGGCAATCGCCAGCGGATCAAAGATCGGATCGCGCATGAAGTTGTAGGAGAACGCACCGGTCTTGTCGTCTTCCGAATAGCGCAGGCCGGTGATCAGGTTCACCTTGTCATTGAGCGCGAAATCCCAGTGCGTGAACAGGGCGAGCGACTCGGCCGTTCCCACGAGAACTTCCTGCGCCCAGTTGCCCGGCGCCGCGTTCGACAGGCCTACCGGAATGCCCTGGGCTCCCAGAACCACATCCCAGAAAGGCTGCGCCTGCGTCCCGTGCGAGAGATTCCGCCCCATGTCGAGCTCTTCATCGGAATAGAAGATGCCGAACAGGTAGTTGGCATTCACCCCGCCGGAAATTTCGCCGCCATAGGTGAATTCCTGCGAGAAGAATTTCGAATTGAACAGCTCATTGATGTTCAGAATGTCGGCGCCGGTGAAGTCCGCGTCAGCGGTCTGAACCGTATCATATTCGCGCGAGGCCGTGACCGATTTCAGCGTGCCGGGGCCGATATCCCAATCAACCAGAAGCGCGATGCCCTTGTCTTCAACCTTGTTGGAGGTAGGCGTGCTGAGGCTCGTCTGATAGTCTTTGAGGTCGCTCGACGGGAGCTGGAGACCGTTGGCCAGGGTCAGCGCATTGATCAGCGGCTGGAGCGGCCCGTCCACGGCGTTGACCGTGGCATAGCCAACTTCATCATCCTGGTTGGAATAGTCCGCGATCAGACGGAAGGAGAGCGTGTCGGTAGGTTCCCACAGAGCGCTGACCTTGAAGCTGTCCATGTTCTGGTCGTTTTCGCTGTTGCCAGCCGGGCTTTCAAGATAGCCGTCCTGCTCCGAATGGCTCGCCGCAACGCGCAGCGCAAACGTATCCGAAACCGGAATGTTCACAGCGCCGGAAATGTCGAACGCGTTGTAGTTGCCATAGCTGGCCGTGACATAACCATTGACCTCATCGAGGTTTGGCGCCGTTGTATTCAGCAGCAGCGCGCCGGCAGACGTGTTCTTGCCGAACAGCGTGCCCTGCGGACCGCGCAGAACCTGAAGCCCGTCAATATCAAGGAAGCTGGAGAGCGCCTGGCCCGACCGCGTTCTGTAAACGCCGTCGATGAACACGCCGACCGCGCCTTCAAACACGCGCGACTGGCCGGTGGTGCCGATACCGCGGATCTGGATGTTGGACGAGGCTGCAGGCGCGTTGGTTTTGCTGAACGTGATGCTCGGCGAAATCAGGCTGATATTCTCGATATTCTCGACACGGAGCGCGGCAAGCTGCTCGCCGGTGACGGCGGTCACCGCAAGCGGCACATCCTGCACGCTCTCTTCGCGGCGCTGGGCTGTTACTGTGACGGTAGACAGGCGGCGGTCATTTTCAGCGACTGTCTCAGCAATTTCAGGCTCTGCCGGGGTGACGGTTTCCTGCGCCACCACGGCTTCGGCCGCGATGCACCAGACAATAGCCGTGCCGGCCAGAAGCCGCACGTTTCTCTTGATTGACAATATATCCTCCCAGGATGTGTTCTTCTTATCGCCTCTTGGGCCATATGTTGTTTGTTGGACATCCATCTATTATCCCTGTCAAGAGCATCCCCAGCGTAAGCTCCAAATTTTATTAACGATGATTACGCCCGGAAAAGCCGCCTCCCGCGCCCCTCCCAAAAATGACGGGCGCGTCAGGTTTTGTGCACGCCCCGCCCCGCTCCCAGACCAGCGGGCGGCGCGCGGCCCCGCAAACTTGCTTAATGAAATTCAGGTTATGAACATGCTCCGTGTCATGACTTTCTGTTAATTGGCCGCTATACTTAACCGCCCGATAACCAACGTACACTGATCACCTTATATTCACGGATTGATCCAGCCCATACACAGGCGCCGCCATCAAGCTGGGGATAAGCGTTGGAATACCCCGCAGCGCGATAGTCCCTCAGCCGTCATTTTCTTAATCCATAGGTCTCCCAAGGAGTGTGGATTATGACGTGGTTTGTTTCTCTTGTGATGTTCTGGATTGGCATAAGCTTCGGGTTTGTTTTCGGGGCATGGTGGGCTTCAGCCCATGCCCGCGAGCGGGACATGGATCATCGCGAAAGCCGCGATGATCCCCCCGCCTCGGCGAACTAAAATCCGAATCCCGGCAGCCAGTCTGCAAAATATGCGGCCTTCGCTTTCAGGTCGCCATATGCTTCGTCTACAGATCGCCTCAGGAAACCGGCACGGTCTCCCGGGGCAATCTGGCCAAGCAGATGCCGGTCAGCGCGGATCACCTGCAGAACATGGGGGTAGCCCCCCGTCGTCTGCGCGTCGGGCAGCAGAACATACGCCGTGCCCGATGGCGTCAGCTGCACCGCGCCCGTAAACAGCGCCGCGCTGGGCCGCTGGGCGCCGTCTTCCGGCCTCGGCCAGGCCCCTGAAAACTCAATCCCCGTACGGTCCATCCGGCGGGTCGCCTCAAAGGTCTCCCGCCACACGCCCTCCCCTACCACGTCAAAATCCGGCCCCGGCACGGCCCTCAAACTATGCGCCCGCGCCGTATGCGGCCGCAGCCTCAACGGCGTGGAAAGACGCGCCACGGCGGCGTCACCCGCCCCCCGCAGCTCATCCCCCGCCCGCAATGCCCGCCCGGAAAACCCACCAAACCCTGCCGGCAAAAAGGTCGACGCGCTGCCAAACATTTCATCCGCCTGGAAACCACCCGGAATGGCCAGATACGTGCGCGTGCCCGCCGCCGGATGCGCAAAATCCAACACGTCCCCGCGCTTTGCCTGCAACGTCTCATGCCCAGAAACAGCCGCCCCCGCAAGCTCCGCCTCCGAGTCTGCCCCGGCAAAAGCAAAGGCCGTATCCTGACGAAATTCAAACCCCGCCCCGCCAAATGTGATCTCGATCGCCGCCGCGCCGGGCGCATTGCTCACCAGCCGGTTGGCAAGCGCCATTGACAGCGGGTCCGCCGGGCCGCTCGCCGGAATGCCCTGATGGCGCAGCCCCCGGCGCGGCGCGCCCTGCAATGTGGCCAGCGTCCCGGGCCTCAGAACCCTCAGCGCCATCGCCCTAGCGCTCCACAACCAGCATGATCCGCATACCTGCTTCCAGCAGGAACGGCGCCTCCCGGCCCGCATCAAACAGCGGCTCAGCCACCGCCCCGATCACCGGCCAGCCTGCCGGTCCCGCCAGCGCATAAAGCCCTAGCTGCCCACTGATCATGCCCACCGATCCGGCCGCCACCCTCTGCCTCGGCACGGCGAGACGCGCCGAGGCAAGCCCCGGATCAACCCCGGCCATATAGGCAAACCCCGCCGTAAACCCCATCATGTCCACAATCAGCGGCGACGCCGAAATCCGCGCGAGATACGCCTCAGGTGTCAACCCATTCTCCGCCGCAATCCGCCCAAGGTCGGGCGCAGAGGCCTCATCCACCCGCATATGAAGCGTAATGACGCGCGCCGCGCTTTCCTCTGCCTGCGGAGCTTCGGCAACCTGCTTTTCCAGCAACCGCCGCGCCTCATGTGGCGGCAAGGCGAGCGGATCATACTGCGCCGTCACCTCGCCCTTCCCGGCAACCACATCCAGCCACGTCCCGGCCCCTCGCAGCGCCGCCGCCAGCCCATGCCGCGCCGCACGCGCGTCCACCCTCACGGCCAATGCGTCATCTCCGACAGGAAAGATCTCCGGCGCGCTCATGGGCGGATGGCGATGCCGCTGGCTTCCAGCGCACCGCGCAGCCGCGCGGCATTTTCCGCCGCGCCCGGCGTGTCACCATGCAGACAGATCGTCTCGACACGGAGGGGAAGGGTCTGCCCCGTTCGCGCGGTCACCTGATGCTTCAGTACCATCTCCAGCGCCTGCGCCCGCTGCGCGCCATGATCCTCAAAAACAGCGCCCGACAGCCCGCGTGGTGTCAGGCTGAGATCGGCCTCATACGCCCGGTCCGCAAAGCCCTCCGCAATGTAGCTCAGCCCGGCCGCCCGCGCGGCACGTTCCATCTCAGAAGCCGGCGGCCCGAGCAACGTCCCGATGCCGCTCTCCACACAAAGCGCTACAATAAGACGCGCAAGATCCCCCTCCCGCGCGGCATCATTATAGAGCGCGCCATGGGGCTTGATATGGCCGACCTCCACCCCCTCTACAGCGGCAATCGCCAGAAGCTCAGAGACCTGCGCCTTCAGCGAAACCGCAAGCTCCGCCAGAGACATATTATTCCGTGCCCGTCCAAAACCCTCCCTGTCCGGATAAGACGGATGCGCCCCCGCCAGCACCCCGCGCGCCTTCGCCAGACGCAGCGTCTGCGTCATGGACACCGCGTCGCCCGCATGCCCGCCGCAGGCGATGCTGCACCGGGAAACCACCTCAAGGATCGCCCCGTCCAGCGCCCTGCCCGCCGGCCCCGGCAACTCGCCAATATCCGCATTGAGGCAGATGCTGCCCCTCATGGCCACACGCCCAGCGCCCGCAGGATAAGGCGCAAGCCCAGAAACGCCGCGACCGCGACAACCAGCACCCCGAGTCCGTTGCGCACCGGCCCGTTGGTATGTTCTCCGAGCACGGATTTCCGGTTCATCGTGATCAGCAGGAAGGCCGCCACCACCGGCAGCAGCAATCCATTGGCCACCTGCGCCACCAGGATCAGCTCCACCGGCCGGATACCCAGCAGCGCCACCCCAAGCCCGATAAACACGATGGCCAGCGCAATCCCCTTGAACACCCAGCCAGACTTTGCCCGCCCCGTCACTTCACACACGGCATAAGCGGTTGCGAGCGGCGCCGTAATCGCCGAGGAAAGGCCCGCCGCACAAAGCCCCGCGCCCACAAGCATCCGCGCCGCCGGGCCATAGGCAGGCTCCAGCGCCAGGGCCATATCCGCCCCGCTGTTTATGATCACGCCCGCGCCAAAAAAGCTCGCTGCCGCCGTGCTCAGCACAAGGATGGAGATCAGCCCGCCCAGCCCGACGGAGACCCGCGTATCGGCAATCGCCGCGTCAAGGCCCGCCTGCGTATTCTTCTTCCAGCGCTCGCGCACGGCGGCGGCATGCAGGAACAGATTATAAGGCACAATCGTTGTGCCGATCAGCGCCATCGCCGTCAGCAGACTGCCATCGGGCAGTTGCGGCCGCAGCCCGCCCAGCATCGCGCCAATATCAGGCCGCACAAGGATGAGGCTTGCCGCAAAGGCAAGGCTCATCAGCAAAACCAGCCCGATCAGGAACCGCTCCAGCGTCTTGTATCGCCCGATCAGCAGGACCAGCGCCGCGATCAGGCCCGTGGCAATCGCTGCGCCCCGCTGCACGCCGCCCTCGCCCAGAATGGCGCGCAGGCCCAGCGCGCCGCCGGTAATATTGCCCGCCTCATACGCCGCATTGCCCAGCGCCAGCGCCATCAGCACCAGGACAATCGCGCCCCATTTGAGCGCCGCCGGCGTCCCCGGCGCGACCAGCGCCTCGCCCAGCCCCGCCCCGCCCAGAATGCCGAGGCGTACCGTCATCTCTTGCAGGATGATCGTCGCGGCGGTTGCAAACACCAGCGCCCAGACGAGCGCAAATCCGAAATTCGCTCCCGCCAGCGTGCACGCCGTTACCGTACCCGGACCAATAAACGCCGCCGCAACCAGCGCCCCCGGCCCGAAGGAAAACTTCCCCTTCATTCGCCCGGAATGCCCCGGCGGGTTTCCAGATAGGTGGCAAAGCTCGCGAGCCAGTGGCTGCCCGCATAATGCTCCTCGCTGACAGACGCGACGCCCGTTTCCTTGTGCAGCGCAGCCGAAGCGAGCAGCGCCGACCGGCGCGGGTCCGCTTCAGGCAGCGCCGAGGCAATACCCTCCATCGCCCAGGCGCGCGACAGGTTCAGCCCGTCAAGATGCACGAGCTTGCCGTCCGACGGGTCGAGCACAACGCCCGGCGCCAGCCAATCCCCCCGCCCATCCTGCGGAATCAGCGGCAGAAACGCCGTCAGCCAGGCGGCAAAATCTTCCCGGCTCATCACGCGGCGCATCAGATCCGCCTCCATCAGGCAGGGCGAGAGAAAATCCTCCCCCGAAGGCTCATAGGTCAGCGGGCAGGACACATCCGCGCCATAGAATTCGCGCGACTTCTCCGCAATCTGTTCACGGAAGGCCGTATTCCCGGTCTCATCCGCCCAGTCGATCATCAGTCCAAAGGCAAAGGCGGTTTGGTTATGCGTCCCCGCCCGGATCGGATAGACGAGCTTTGGCAACCACGCGCTCGTATACTCCGCAATCAGCGTTTCGAGCGGGGCAAGCGCCTCTACCCACTCCTCCGCCTCGGGAAAGTCTGCCTGGCGCAACTCACTCATCAGCTGAAGGAACCAGGCCGTGCCATAAGGCCGCTCAAACGAGGCCCGGTCGGGCGCCTGAAAATACGCCACCTCCCCGGCAATGTTCTCCGCCGTAAAGCTCTGCGCCAGCGCCGCCTTGATCGCTCCGGCATACGGCGTCTGCGGATCAGTATTCAGGATACGCACCAGCAGCCAATGCCCGTGCACAGAAGAATGCCAGTCAAAACATCCATAAAACGCCGGATAAAGTTCGCGCGGCGTGGCCGCGTCTGCCGGCGAGTTCAGCACATGGCTGATCTTGTTGGGATATTCCTTATGCACACAGGAAAGCGCCAGACGCGCAAAGCGGTCTGTTACTACGCCCTCCCTCGGCGGGGGCAGAGCCGCAAGCGGGTCCATATCCAATTGAGCCTCCCTGACGGGCGCGTCGTCCACAGCTTGCGGCGCGCACCCCGTCAGCGCCAGCATGCCAAAGCCCGCGGCCAGTATCCATCTCTTCATGCGCTGCTCCCAGAGTGACTGCTTCACGGGTAACAGCTGGCTGCTGGCTGAGGCAAGCGCACTCATCCCGGCAAAAGACGTAGCGGCAACTCAATATAACTCTATGCAGATAGATTAATCGATAATATCCTTTTCAAAATCATCCAGGCCACGGCCGCCATAAAAAAAGGATGATCGGGAGGAAATGCGATGAAACGACCCTCATTGTGGGCAGCCGCAAGCGCGCTGGCCATTGTTGCCACTGGGCAGGCTATTGCCCAGGAACAGGAAGAGCCCAGCGAAGTAAAACGCCTCGAACAGGTGACCGTGACCGCTGTAAAGCGCGAACAGAGCCTCATTGATGTGCCGGTCTCTGTTACCGCCTTCACCGAAGACATGCGTCAGGAACTGGCGCTTGACAGCCTTTCCGACTTTGCCCGCTTCACGCCCAGCCTTGCCTTCTCCGCAGGCGACGACCGCGTATTCATCCGGGGAATCGGCCGCCAGACCAACACCAATGGCTCCGATCCGGGCGTGGCTACCTATGCAGACGGCATCTATGATTCTTCCACAAGCGCTGTCGGCAAGAGCGACTTCTTTGTTGAACGGGTAGAAATCCTGCGCGGGCCGCAGGGCACGCTGTATGGCCGCAACTCCATTGGCGGCGCCATCAACGTCATTTCCAAACGGCCGACCGACACCTTCTCAGCAGAAGCGCGTATTGGCCTTGGCAATTACCAGACATCGGAAGTCGAGGCGAGCGTTTCAGGCCCCCTGAGCGACAAGGTGCGCGCAAAGCTTGGCGGCTCCTTCCGCTATCAGGAAGACGGCTACTACAAGAATGTCGCCGGCGGCCCGAGCGAAGGCGGGGCGAATGAAACTTCCTACGCCGAACTCCAGTTCGACATTGATGCAACAGAGAATTTGTCGATCTGGCTGAAGGCAGACTACCTGGATGTCACGCTGCGGAACCGCAGCACCAACCTGGCATCGCCCTATGATATATTCCCCTTCCCGCCGGGTTATCTGACGCCCGGCAACGCCTTTGGATACCTCATGCCCGGCTATACGCAGGCAGGGTCGGTGACGAGCAATCCCGGGGTCAATGATATCCGCAAATTCAACGCCAACACGCCTACCGAATCGAACGTAGACGGCAATTACGGTTTTGCCGCCATTGCGACCTGGAGCCTGCCCACAGTCGATATCAGGTATAGTGGTGGCTACCGTACCTTTGATTACAATTCGATCCGCGATGACGACAACACGGATGTGGTTTCCTACAGCTACCCGCTGGACCCCGCAAACCCTCTTGCTGGCGAAGTGATGACAGGTGGCCCCAATTGCGCATGGTATCTGGAAAATGTCGGTCCGATCTGTGCCGCGGCTACGATCTATCCTTCGCGCACATTCGGCTACATTGAGGATCGGAAATATTCGAGCCATGAGCTGACAGCTCAGTCTACGACCGATTCAAATCTGTGGTGGATTGCCGGCGTCTACGCCTATGAGGAAGACGCCCATCAGGAGTCGCATTTCGGGAACGCATCTCAACCGGAAATGCTGGCACCCCTCGCCGCGCCTCCAAACCCAAGCGGCGACTATGTGACCGCGATATCTGACCTGACGACAAAGTCCTACGCTGTCTTTGGCCAGGTGGACTATTCCATATCAGACACCGTCACACTGACCGGGGGCCTGCGCTATTCCAAAGACGAAAAGTCTGGCTCCGAACAATTGCGTGTTCTGGGTTATGGTATCGTGCCCGGCTTCACTCTGGGGGGCTCAGGCTCTCTAGCGCCCGTGCTCGACCTGACGGCGGCGACGGTCTCCTATGCAGATGCTCCAGGTGTTGCGAGCGATGTGACGATCGATCCGGTCACCGGCCTGGCCAGTCGCCGCCTGGCACATGACTGGAGCGCCGTCTCCGGTGTCGCGGGCGTACAATGGCAGCCAACGCCAGATACGAACTACTTCTTCCGCTATAGCCGGGGCTACAAATCCGGGGGCTTCAATGCCGGCGGTATCAGCCAGTTCCCGCTGACCGACAAGGAATTGCTCGACGCATATGAAATCGGCGCGAAGAAATCCTTCGGCGATCAGTTGCAGCTCAACGCCAGCTATTTCTTCTATTCCTATGATGGCCTGCAAGTGCCGCTGGACGTGGTGGAAAACGGTGTTCGCCTCACGCGCTTCTTCAATGTCGAAGATTCCAGGGCGCAAGGCATCGAGCTTGAAGCAATGTGGACGCCTACGGATGACCTCCGCATTATGGCCAGCTATGCGTATAACGATTCTGAAGTGCGCAGTGCCTGTTGCTTCATCGATGTTGTAGACCCGCTTGGCCTCCAGCCTGATGCGCAGCCTGTTGGCCCGATCGATGCCAACGGCAACCAGCCGCAAAACCTGAAAGGCCAGATGCTGCCTCGCACCGTGCCCAACAAGTTTGGTCTGAATGTCAGCTATGATATTCCGCTGGGCGAGAAAGGTGATCTTGTCATATCGGGAAACTATTCCTGGATCGACTCAACGTATCACGGCATTTTCAACCGGCCGTATACGGAGACACCTGCCTTTGACCAGGTGGACTTCATCGGTGTCTGGAAAAGCCCGAAGGATCGTTACCGCATAGTGGGCTATGTCAAGAATGTGTTCGACGAGCAGGGCTATGATGGCGCGACAGGCACACTGACCGCTGTTCCAGCAGGTGGTTCGGCCACAACCCTCTACCTGACCCCACCGCGCACTTATGGCGTTCAGCTGCAAATGCGGTTCTGATCCACTGCGCATGGGACAATCTATGACCCTCAAGGCTGGAAAACTGCCCTGGTCAACGAAGCTGATCTATGGTGTTGGAACCATCGCGTTCGGCATCAAGGATCATGGCTTCAACGCCCTCCTGATGATCTATTATAATCAGGTGATGGGGCTTCCGGCCGTCTGGGTCGGTACCGCGATCATGATCGCCATGGTCGCGGATGCCGTCCTGGACCCGATTGTCGGGCAATGGTCAGACAGCCTGCGGAGCAAATGGGGAAGGCGCCATCCCTTCATGTATGCGTCCGTCATGCCTGTCGGGGTATTTTACCTGCTGCTCTGGTTCCCGCCAGACGGCGCATCGCACATGACCTTGTTCACATACCTTTTGGTTCTGACCACCATCACACGGACATTCATAGGCATCTATGAAATTCCGTCCACGGCGCTTCTGGCGGAGTTCACACAGAACTATCACGAACGCACAGAGCTTGTTTCCTACCGGTATTTCTTTGGTGTCGCCGGTGGAATCGCGATGGGCATATTCGTTTTCACGGCGATCTTTTCAAACGATGCGACATCTGCTGGCGGCTTACTCGACAGCTCCGGCTATCATACATATGCCTGGATCGCAGCGCCGTTGATGGCCACCGCCATCTTTGCCTCAAGCATCGGTACGCATCACCGTATATCAAGTCTCCTCAGCCCGGCCCCGCCTCAAAAAAAGCCGCTCCTCAAAACCCTGCGGGAGATGTTCGCGACCCTGTTCCACCGCGTCAACGCGCCCATCTTCATTGGAAGTATTTTTGGCTCGATGGCCGGCGGCCTGAATGCTGCCCTGACCATCTATATGCAGACATATTTCTGGGAACTCGGCAGCGACCAGATCGCGCTTCTGACGTCCGCCGGTCTGCTTGGGGTGATCCTCGCGCTGGTCATCGCCCTGCCGCTATCCAGAGCCTTCGGCAAGAAATGGACGACACTTTCTCTCTTCGCGGTTACGCTTGCCGGAATTGTGATTCCCGTGCTGCTAAGGCTGGCGGGCACGTTCCCGGAGAACGGCGCCCCGGCCCTTGTGCCCACGCTGTTTGCCTTTCAGGCCATTGTAGGAATGTCGGTTGTGGCAGCCGCCATTCTGACCGCTTCGATGATCGCAGACGCTACGGACCAGATTCAGCTGACCACAGGACGTCAGTCGGAGGGCCTGCTGTTCTCGGCGGCCACCTTTATCGGCAAGACGGTCTCGGGAATGGGCGTTCTGGTCTCCGGTCTGCTGCTTGCATTCGTGGGTTTCCCGGATGACGCAAAACCCGGCGCTGTGGCCCAAACAACCGTGAATGATCTGGCGCTGGGGTTGACGCTGGCAACATTCGTCTTCACGTCCACCGCGCTCATAATCATGAGCTTTTATCCCATTTCAAAACGCGACCACGAAGCCGCTGTTGAAACCCTGGCACGCAAAAGGGCTGAACAAATTTGATGACCTTGCGTTCCACACCAGAATACCTGCAAAATCCCCACTGAACCTGGGCAAGAGAGTTGTAATGGCAAAAACCCCTAAACCGGAAAAGCCTGAGCCCGCCCAGGGCGCAGTGACCGACACCGCGTCTGAGATCAAATATCCCAGACGCACAGAGCGGCGCAGGCGTACGCGTCTTAAAATCATGAGTGTCGCGGCTGAGCAGTTCAGCAAATCGGGATTTGCCGCCACGACGATGCAGAATATTGCAGACGAGGCGGACATCCACGTCACAACGCTGTTCATGCACTTCAATTCGAAGAACGAGCTTGCAACAAGCATCGCCACCGGCGCGATCGACCAGCTCCGGCAGCGCGCATGGACGGCGCGCAGCAGCAAGGGTTTCTTCGATTTCTTCCGCGAAGAGGCCTTGGCCTATGCCGCCATCCGCAGAAGCGTGAGCCAGCCTGATGCCGCCCTCTGGAGCGCCCTGCGCAACGACCGGGAACTGGCCTTCGCCTGGACATTATACGAACACGGACAAAAAGATGTGTACGCAGAATACATTGCCGCTGAATACCATATTGATCGGACCACAAGTTATCTTTCCGACCTCATCGCAGCCCTGATGGTGGAGTGCCTGATTCTGCCGCATGAAAGATGGGCTGAGGCCCCTGGCAAGCGCAAACTCGCCGACGAAATCGAAAGAGCGGTCGAACTGGCGGAAAAGTCAGCGAAGCAATTGCTGCAAACCGATAGCGCAGCCTCCACCAGAGACTGATCCTGCTGTCATCAACGTGACGGAAAACGGATTTCAGCCTCGCAAGCGGTGGATATCCCTGCGCTTTTGGTTCATATATGAAACAACCTGAACACCCAAGGATTATGGCGGTCAATGACAGAAGCCCCGTACAAAGCACCGGCGCTTGAAAAGGGCCTCGACATCCTCGAATGTCTGGCGAGCGTTCGGACCCCGCAATCCATTTCCGATATTGCCCGCATAATCGGCCGTTCCCGCAGCGAGATTTACCGAATGGTCGTCGTGCTTGAGATGCGGGGCTATGTCGAACGCACGGAAGATCCGGAAAAATTACAGCTGTCCAACCGGCTGTTCGAGGTTGGCATGCGGTCCCCTCCCAAGATGGACCTGCATGAAGCGGCCCTGCCGGAAATGTCGGCCCTCGCCTCCCGGATGATGCAGTCGATCCAGCTTGCTGTCGTCAGCTCCGATCAGATCGTCGTCATTGCACGGACGGAAAGCCCTGATGATGTCGGCTTCAGTGTGCGCCTCGGCCATCGCCGCTCCATCATGAAATCGGCCTCCGGCCTTGTGCTTTTCGCGTTTGCCTCGCCCATGCAGGAATCCAAGATGGTGGAAGACCTGAAAGCCAGCGGCGCCAGCCCGGCAGAGCTGGAAGACCTCTACAGGCAAACGCGCGATGTCCGGGATGCCGGCTTCGTTTGCATGCCTTCGCGCATGGTGGATGGGGTAACCGATATCGGCGCTCCCGTTTTCGACTCAACCAGCAGCGGCGCCATTGCCAGCCTAACCGTGCCCTTCGTGGTGACGCGGCGCGCGAAAGTGTCTCTTGAGGAAGCGCCACATCTGGTGGCTGAAGCTGCACGGCGTATATCGGTCACTCTGGGTCACGCAGCCTCTGGCGGGCGTTAGTCGTGATGAAACACTTCTTCCATCGGCGCCCACCACTCGTCCGGCGCGAGTGATTCCAGCGGCGCCTGGCAGGGATCTGTCAGTGCCCACCATTTCTGGGTTTCCGGATCGTCCGCCATTGCTTTCATGTCGGCGTCATAGTCCGTACCGTGATATTCAAATATGCCGACCAGAAGATTTTCCGGCTCGCGCAGGAAGATGCTGTAATTTCGGATATGGCTCGCCGTAATCTGACGCAGGACCGACGGCCAGGCAGTGGCATGCAGCCGCTTATACTCCTCTGCCTTTTCCGCGTTAAGTTTAATCATCATAGCCTTGCGCAGCATGTCTTCCTCCCTCGCATCAGGCGCGCGCCATTTCCAGCAAATAACCCACTTGGCAGCGCCTCACGCCGGGTAAACGACAGTTCATATACAAACATTACACTTGCATATGAAACACTCATTCTCTAACAAGTAAAGCATGAGACCGCTCACGAAGAAGCAGTCCAGCGGGAGGAAAGGATGCGGCGCAGCGCAGGCTGTGACACATTGCGACTGCCGTTGCCCCAAAAGACTGGAACCACGGCATGATTGACAGCATCGAGGCACGCGATATCCGCTTCCCCACATCGCGGGACAGTCATGGCTCCGATGCAATGAATCCGGACCCGGACTATTCTTGCGCCTATGCTACCCTGAAGATGCGCGGCAGCGATCCGGACGGGAACGGCCTCACCTTCACCATTGGCCGCGGTAACGATCTCTGCGTCGCCGCCATCGAAGGCCTTGGCAAGCATCTGATCGGCCGCAGCCTGGACGAATTCGAGGCCGATCTTGGCCTCGCCTCCCGCCTTCTCCTGAATGACAGCCAGTACCGCTGGCTTGGCCCGGAAAAAGGCGTCGTGCATCTTGCCGCCGCCGCCCTCATCAATGCCGTCTGGGACGGGCTGGCAAAACGCGCGGGCAAACCCCTCTGGCGCTATGTGGGCGAGATGTCCCCGAAGCAGATCGTTTCGGCGATAGATTTCCGCCATATCAGCGACTTTCTCAGCCATGAGCAGGCGCTGGAGCGCCTCACCCAGCAAGCGCCCGGCAAGACCGCACGTATCGAGCACCTTCTGAAGGAAGGCTATCCCGCCTACACGACCTCTGCCGGCTGGATCGGATACTCCGATGCCCAGATCGTACAGCTTCTGAAAGAGGCGTATACGGACGGTTGGCGGCATTTCAAGATCAAGGTCGGAGGCGATCTTGCCACCGATGTGCGCCGCTGCGCTCTTTTCCGCGATACGCTCGGCAAGGATGTAAAGCTGAGCGTGGATGCCAATCAGGTCTGGAACATCGATCAGGCCGTGACGGCCATCAAGGCAATCGCGCCCTATGATATCTACTGGGTGGAGGAACCCACCAGCCCGGATGATGTTCTTGGCCACAAGGAAATCGCCCGCCAGGTTGCGCCCATTCAACTTGCGACTGGCGAGCATGCCCACAACAAGGTCATGTTCAAACAGTTCCTCCAGGCGCAGGCCATCGGCTTCTGCCAGATTGATTCCTGCCGTCTTGCCGGCGTCAACGAGGTGATTGCCGTCATGCTGATGGCCGACAAGGCCGGCATCCCCGTCTGCCCTCATGCGGGCGGTGTGGGCCTCTGCGAGTATGTGCAGCATCTCTCGATGATCGATTATGTCTGCATATCCGGCACAATGGAAAACCGCGTGATCGAACACGCTGCACACTTGCACCAACATTTTCGCAACCCGATTGAAATCCGCAAAGGGCGCTATCTGGCGCCGGCCGCCCCCGGTTATTCGGTCGATCTCTGGCCGCAGAGCATGTCCGATCATGAGTTCCCGCATGGCAGGGTCTGGGCGGGAGAGGCTGTCGCTTAATGACCCCCGAGGCCCCCGCATTGCTCTTGCCGGAATTCGGCCTCGGCGCTGCGGGGATAGGAAATCTGTATACGGAAATTTCTGACGAAGAGGCCCAATCCACCCTCTCTGCGGCCCATGATGCCGGGCTTGGATATGTTGATACGGCGCCGTTCTATGGACACGGCCTGAGCGAACTCAGAATTGGCAAGCATATGTGGGCAACTGGGCAGCGTCCGGTCCTGTCCACCAAAGTTGGCCGGCGGCTGGAGCCAGCAGGCGCCTCCCCGATACACGATCATGGATTTGCCTCACCCGCCCCCTTTATTCCGGTATTCGATTATTCTGCGGAAGGTATTCGCGCCTCTTTCGAGGGGAGCCAGAGCCGCCTGGGGGTTCAGACGGTGGATATCCTGCTGCTTCACGATATTGGCGAGATGACACATGGTCCTGCCCATCGCAAAGTTCTGGCGCAGGCACTGGAAGAAGCGCTGCCGGAGATGGCCGCCCTGAAATTTGAAGGCCTGACAAAATGGATCGGCCTGGGCGTCAACGAACTCGATGTCTGCCGGGATGTTCTGGAATATATTGACCTTGATGTCCTGCTGATTGCAGGCCGTTACACTTTGCTGGAACACGCGTCTTCGCTGGATTTCCTGGATGAATGCCACCGCGCAGGCGTCAGGGTTATCATTGGCGGCGCGTTTAATTCCGGCCTGCTGGCAGCTGGGCCCGGAGACCCTCAGCACTATGACTATGCGGCCGCGCCGGCATGGGCCGTCAGGCGGGCCGCCGAGCTTCGGGAAGTCTGCGAAGCATACGGTACATCCCTGCCCGCTGCCGCGCTCAGATTTTGCGCCGCACACCCCGCCGTCATCTCTGTCATTCCGGGCGCACGCTCAGCAGCTCAGGTTCACCAGATCGCCGGCTGGATAGAAGATGAGATCGATCAGGGCCTCTGGACCGCCCTGAAGGACAAGGGCCTCATATCAAGGGACGCGCCGGCGCCATGATGGATAAGCTCGATGCCCATATGCATGTCTGGCGTCTTGCGCGCGGCGACTATGACTGGATGACCCCTGCGCTCGGCACCATCTATCGTGACTTCCAGATTGACGACACCTGGGAGGTGGCAAGCGCGGCTGGCGTGTCACAGGTGATCCTCGTTCAGGCGGCGGCCACGGCGGCAGAGACCGGCTATCTCCTCTCCTTGGCCGCAGCCGATGCCAGAGTGGCTGGCGTCGTCGGCTGGGTGGATTTTGAGGCGCCGGGCGCCGCTCAGAAAGTTGCCCGATATGCAAAAGATACGCCGATACTGGGCCTGCGCCCCATGATCGCCGACCTCCCAGATCCGCGCTGGATCCTGAACCCCGCCTTTGCGCCCTCCCTCGAAGCAATGGCAGAATATGAGCTTGTTTTCGACGGCCATGCACGGGCCGATCTTGTGCCGGTGATGACCCGTCTCGCCGATCTCTATCCGGCACTGCAAATCGTCCTGAACCACGCCGGCAAGCCTCAGATCGCCACCGCAAACCTGACCGCCTGGCGAGACGATCTGCGCACGCTCGCCCAAAGAGCAAACGTAACGTGCAAGCTCTCCGGCCTGCTCACCGAAGCGGGCGCGCGCACAGATGACGCCGCCCTCGGAGAGGTCGTGGAACATATCCGCGACTGTTTCGGTCCTGACCGTGTGATGTGGGGGAGCGACTGGCCGGTGCTCAATCTTGCAAGCAGTTACACCGAATGGGCTGCCCAGAGTGCGCGCCTGATAAGCCGTTACTTCCCGGATCATCAGAGCGCCGTGTGGGCCGGGAATGCACGGCGCATTTATCTCAACAGACCAGGAGCGTGACATGGGCCGTCTAGCAGGCAAGAAAGCCCTCATTACCGCAGCGGGCGCAGGCATTGGCAGGGCCTCTGCCGAAGCTTTCGCCCGAGAGGGCGCGCATGTTGTGGCAACCGACATCAGCGCCGAAAGCCTCGCCGCCCTGAAGGCAATGCCCAATATGGAAACGCATATTCTGGACGTGACCAACCCAGCGGCCATTGCGGATCTGTTCAACGCCCATTCCGACCTCGACATCCTCTTTAATGTCGCGGGCTGGGTACATCATGGCACGATTGAAGACTGTAGCCGCGCAGACTGGGATCGCTCGCTCCTCATCAATCTGACCTCAATGTACGAAACCTCGCGCGCGGCGCTGGCAAACATGCAGTCTCATGGCGGCGGCGTCATCCTGAATATGAGTTCGGTTGCATCGAGCGTCGTTGGCGCGCCCAATCGCTTCGCATACGGCGCAACCAAGGCCGGCGTGATCGGCCTGACAAAAGCCATCGCGGCAGACTATGCGGGCCGGAATATACGGTGCAACGCCATATGTCCGGGCACAGTCGATACCCCTTCTCTGCAAGGGCGCATGTCGGCGCAGGGCGACTATGAAACGGCACGGCAGATGTTCATCGCGCGCCAGCCTATGGGCCGCCTCGGCACTGCGACCGAGATTGCGCATCTGGCAGTCTATCTCGCCTCAGACGAGTCCTCCTTCACAACGGGTGCAATTCACGTCGTAGACGGCGGCTGGACTAATTAGGAGTTGAAGTCATGAAGCTTTTACGGGTTGGTCCTCACAAGTGCGAAAAGCCAGCGGTTATGGATTCCAGCGGTAATTTCCGGGATGTCAGCGACCTTGTGGATGACTGGGACGGGCTTGCCCTTTCGGACACCGTGTTTGATCAGTTGAGGCATATTGACCTCACCGCCCTCCCCATTCTACCCGCCGATAGCCGGATAGGGCCGTGTGTGGCAGATGTCGGAAAATTCATCTGTATCGGGCTTAATTATGCCGATCACGCAGCCGAAACAGGCGCAGCCGTTCCGGAAGAGCCCGTTGTTTTCTTCAAAGCGACAAGCGCCATCTGTGGTCCCAATGACAAGTTGGAAATTCCTCGCCGGTCGGAGAAAACCGATTGGGAGGTTGAGCTTGGAATAGTCATCGGTAAGCAGACCAAATATGTATCTGAACAGCATGCGCTGGAACACGTCGCCGGCTATTGCGTCATCCATGATGTTTCGGAGCGGGCTTTCCAGCTTGAAGGCACCGGCCAGTGGGTAAAAGGCAAAAGCGCTGATACTTTTGGGCCAATCGGCCCCTGGCTTGTTACCCGTGATGAAATTACCGATCCTCAGAATCTGTCTCTATGGCTGAATGTTAACGGCGCAGAGATGCAGCGTGGGTCCACATCCACCATGATCTTCGGGGTGGCGCATATTGTCAGCTACCTGTCTCAATTCATGAGCCTTCAGCCGGGAGATGTGATTTCCACAGGTACGCCGCCTGGGGTGGGCCTGTCGCGGACACCGCAGCAGTTTCTGCGGGCGGGCGATGTCGTAACCTTGGGAATACAAGGACTTGGTGAGCAACGTCAGGTCTGCGTAAACGCGTGAGCCAAGCTGCGCAGCCAGCCTGAAAAGCGCCCTCCGCCTGCCGATGACAGCCAATGCAGGAACCTAAGCCTGCAATGAGACGTTCCACTGCGACGTCATCCTCGCAACACCCTGCGACAGGTAACGAAATCATGGAGCCGAACATGTCCATCCAAAAGACATTCCCTGCCCTGAAGGCCCGCGATGCGGTCACCGGGATCGCAATCGCCCTCTCGCTTGCGGTCATTGCCCAGCCCGCAGCCGCAAACACGGGCAGCAGTCCTGAAGCTGTCGTAGACAAGGCTGTGCAGCGCACACTGGCAGCGCTTGAGGATTCAAATATCTCCGGTCCGGAGGCGGACAAAATCCTTGAACTGATCGATGTGGAGCGTGTGGCTCAATTCACTATGGGTCGCCACTGGCGAACAATGGAAGGCGCGACACAAGAATCCTTCATTGAGGCATTCCGGAAATATACGCGTGTACAACTTCGCGAACATCTGGCTGGTTTTTCCAATGCAGACGTGGAAATTCTCCGCACCACTGAGCGCAAGCCCGGCGACGCTATCGTGACGACCCGTGTGAGCGGCGCGGACTCGAAAGAACAGCTTGTCAGCTGGCGCGTGAATGATCGCGATGGCTGGAAAGTAACCGATATTGAAGCGATGGGTCTCTGGTATGCCATTGAACAGCGCGCCCAGTTCCAGGCTATGCTTGATCAGAACGGTGGCAACATCAGTGAGCTGATTACGGACATCGGTTCAGATAGCTAAGCACGCCTAACGATGAACAGAGCCAGAAGCCTTGATGGCCTCCGGCTCTGTTTATGTTTGAAATTACTGGTGATCTCAGTTCCTGCGCGCCGTGAACGGCGTATAGCTGCGGCAACTCATCGGCATACCCATCGACGCCATGATGGCGGCTTCCTCCGGGGGCATATCAATCTTGAAGTTGAACAGCGAATAGCCCTTGATGAGGCGCGGATTGACGAGCGTGTAGCCATGGATCACGCTGGCCCCACCGCCCGAGCGCTGATCATCCATCATGGTCCCGCGCCAGCTATTCTCGCCCACCTTCGACCAGCGTTGCTCCACATTCCCGGCATCGGCCAGTTTCGAGGGATGGAACTTGCCGCCCCACTGAATGTTGCGGCTCGTGCTTTTCAGCCCGCCCATATCAACGCCCTTGCCCCGCAGCATCGGGCAGGCGCTCAGGTCAGTCGCCGCCATCTGGATGGTCCAGTTGCCGTCTTCCGGCGCCATGGCATCAAACAGCTGCACATCGCACTGCCCCATGCCGCCATAGGCAATATTGATCTCTGTACGGTCTCCCCGCGTCCAGTAGGGCGCGCGCCCAGGCACCGTCACCATCGTCTGGTCCTTGGCCCCCGCAGGCGCCTTCTCGCCGGTGATCATTTCAATGTCAGCGACGGTCAGGTCCGCCAGCCTGCACTGGCAACCGGCACTCATTGAACATTTGGCAATCACGAATTCCGCATGCGCCGGAAATGACAGGAAGAACAGCGCAGCAAGTCCGAAAAGAATACGCATGGATCTAATTCTCCTTGGAAGGATCAAGCAGGGCTTCAAGTTCAGCGGCCGACAGCGCGCCGCGCTTCACCGGCGTACCGGAAAGGCGCTTCATCGCCTCATCCGGACTGGCCGCCGCCTTGCCGCCGCTCTGAGAGGCAGGCTGTGGCGCCGCCTTGGCAGGCGCCGGTGCTGCGCCAGAGGAGGACGCCAGCGTCAGGGTGAAATCATTCGCCTCTCCGGGAAGAACATCCACCACCGCACGGTATTCGGCGCCCTTGTCGCTGACAGCGGAAACTTCATACCGGCCCGGCTCAAACTCACCCGTCGCAGTCACCTGCTTCCTCGGCGGCGCCCAGACATCCGTTGCCGGAACATCCAGCGGGATCGCCGACCAGGAAACAGCTTCCCCCGGCGCGCCCTTGGGCAGGCGGAAGGTCGCCCGCACCATCGGGATGTCATCCTGCGTCGCGGCCCCCTGCGTCGCTGTCGCCGCGCGGGCAGACAGCTCTGCGCTCGTCGGCTGGCCTTCATCCTGATACGGAACGCCTACGCCAAATTTCCGCGAGAACATGATCTCATATTTGCCCGAAAGATAGCGCATCTCATAGATGCCGGGCTCGGCGGGCGCTGTCAGGCCCATCTTTCCATTCTTGTGGAGCGAATAACCCCAACTCTTGGAATAGACTTTTCCAGGATCTCCCGGATTCGCGATCGCGATACGCTGGCCGAGCTGATCGGGGCCCCGCCAGGAGAAGGTAAACCGTTTGCCCGGCGCCACGCTGCCGATGGCGTCAAAGCCATTGGACGCCGCGACAACCTCAACCGGCTGACGCTCAATGACGCGCCCGGCTGAAACCAGGATCAGATCATAGTCACCCGGCTCGGACGGCGCGGTTTTTGTAAAAGGGTTGTGCCCCTTGTCGGATAGCCCGCCGATGACACCGTAGGTGCCACTGACAGGCGGCGGCGCCGCGCCGCGCCGGGTAAACCCGGCATAATCACTGCCCTTGGCCGTGCCCTTATAGGAAACTTTGTACGTATGCCCCGATTCGGCCTTGGGGCCGATGTCGAAGAAAGCCTCCGTAAGCGGCGGAGGTTCCGCCTCGGCGATCTGGCCGAGCGCATCAGATAGCTCCTGCCCCGTCTGCGGGCGCAGCAGCAGGCCGCCGGTGGCCTCCGGAATGCAGGAGAGCGAAGCGGCCTCCTGCTCGGTCAGCCCGAAGCCGACCACATGCGCGCGGATCTCTATGCCTTCTGCAGCGAGCTCCGCGGCCAAGGCGCAGGGGTCCGCCTTGCAGGTTTCCAGGCCATCCGTGACCAGAATAATATCGGCCCGCTCCGCCGTTTTCGGGATCTGCGTCCGCGCCATGCGGATGGCGTCCGTCAGCGGCGTCATGCCATTGGGCCGTATCTGATTGACCCGCGAGGACAGCGTCGCCGCGTCCTGAATGCCGGTGGGCGCGATCACTTCAATATCCGCGCAATCGCCCCGGCGGCGATGCCCATAGGCGATCACGCCGAGGGGCTCTGCCGCATTGCGTGTACGGAAATACTCCCCCATCACATCGCGGGCCACTTCGATCTTCGTTGTCCCGCCCTTCAGCTGGCCCCACATGGAGCCCGACGCATCAAGGATCAGGATCGAGGCGCTCTCGGCCTCCTGCGCCAGCGCGCCCGGCCCGGCAGCGGCCAGAACGGCAGCGGCAGATATGGCGGCACGTAAAAAGCGCCCCCCGCTCAGCTTGCGTTTGAATTCCGGAATACTCATTCTGGTGTCTCCTGCGTGTCATCACGCTTCAGGCGAGGAATTGGCGAAATTATATTCTCTGCCGACGGAAGGGTCAGCGCCGCGCTTATCGGCGGCAATTCCGCCCCTTTGCCCCAGGGATTGACGAGTTCGACATTGATCGTTCCCGAAAGCTGCCCCACCTCATTGCGCGTAAATTGCGCTGCGCCCGATGCAGCCGTGCCAATCGCCAGCCGCCGCGCCACGCCTGCCTCATCCCGGTCCCATATCTGGTAAGGCGCGATGAAGCTGCCCTCGGCGGCGCTGTCCATCTCCGCCTGCGGAACAATTTCGCCCTCAGTCCCGTCGGGCGATGCCGGGCCGAGCGCCACCACGAGGAGGCAGAGGAACGACACCGCGTCATTAGGCGCCGCCACCATCGCCCCCTGCACGCCCACGATCAGCCCGCCTTCCGCGTCAGCGCCATAAACGCCGCCACCGAAAAATTCGCCCTCCAGGCCCCCGCTGAGCGCGCCCCGCGCGACCGGCGCGCCGGGGTTCTCCGCCGTGATCGCCCTCAGGCGCGGGCCATCCAGTTCTGCGGGCATCAGCTCGCAGGATTGTGGACCCAACGTCTCGAACACCAGCTCGGCGATGGAGGGTTCGCTCTCCGCCTCCGCGCATCCGGCCAGCGCCAGAGCCGCAAAGGCAGAGAGCATCAGGGTGCGTCCCACGGCCTGTCCCATTACCAGCCCCAGCTCACACCGGCCCGGCCACCGACAGTGCCCGAGCGCAAACCTGCCCCAACGCCGACATTGACGTACACATTCTCGCTGACCTTGCCGATAGCACCGATCCCCGCCGCGCTCGAATTATCGAAATAGCCCAGATTTCCGGACACGGAGAATGTCTGGTCCGGCTGAAGCACCTGCGCCCCTCCCAGCGCCAGCGCCATCGCCACCCCGTCTGACTGTTTTCGGAACCGCTCGCCCGTCTGGCGAACGGACGTTTCCAGCCCATCGACCCGCGCAAACCAGGGCTCCATGTCCATCGTGGCAAGGTTGCCCGCGCCATCTGCGGTGACGGCGTAGACCGGCCCGGACTGCGCCGCGCGGCTCGCCGCGGAGTTGATGCCCGCCAGCGTGTAAGTGTTGCTGGCAGAGCCGATGGCCACCTGATTGGCCCGGGTGGTTTCCACCCCCTGCCCGATGGCGACTGAATTGTCGAAGCTCGCAACTGCGCCCTGGCCAATGGCCGTGGACTGAGCACCCGTCGCCTGCGCGCCCGCGCCCAGCGCCGTGCTGCCTGCCTGGCTGGCATTGGAAGAGGCGCCCAGGGCGAGCGCGTCAGAGGCCCCCGTGGTGCCAATGGTGGCGCCCGATTGCAGATTGGCCAGCTGTGTGGCGGCGTCCTGAAGCGCAGTCTGCAGCGTGGTGAGCTGGGCCTGCAGCGCGGCAATCTCCGCCGCATTCGGCCCGCCGCCGCCCCCGCCCGCATGGATCGCGGCGATGTCCGTGGTGTTGGTGCCCAGCTGCGAACTGATGGCGCTGATCGCGCCGGTCACGCTGCTATAATTATTTCCGAGCACGGAGAAGGAAGGCGAGGTAAACGTCACCGAGATCGGGTCCCAGGCCGCCCCGCCGCCCAGTGCCAGCGCAATCGGCGTCAGGTCTGCGGTGGCCCCGCCGCCCGCAACCGTCGCCATCGCCGCCGAAAGCTGGCGCAGGT
Organism: Hyphomonas sp.; assembly: GCA_046293975.1. Taxonomy (GTDB): domain Bacteria; phylum Pseudomonadota; class Alphaproteobacteria; order Caulobacterales; family Hyphomonadaceae; genus Hyphomonas. The sequence goes on from JBKBIZ010000012.1 coordinate 56,792, forward strand.
TCACCGCGTCGGTCGCCGCGATGGCGTCGGCCACATGGATCAGATTGCGCTCATTGCCGTCCGAGCCGATGGAGACCGAATATTCCCGGTCCGCCATGGCTTCATAGCCGATCGCCGTCGCGCCGATCGCTGTGGCCGTAGAGCGAACCCCGAAAGCCGAGCTGTTTAGCGCGTCGGCAATGTTCAGATAGCCAAACGCAGCGCTGGCCAGTCCGTTG
>JBKBIZ010000130.1:0-4267 GCA_046293975.1 Hyphomonas sp.
CGCGCGGGTTTCGACGCGCTAGACTCCGAACTGAGGAACCTGAAGTCGGTGGAACGTCCCGCCGTCATCAAGGCCATTGCCGAGGCGCGCGAGCATGGCGACCTGTCGGAGAATGCCGAATATCATGCGGCAAAGGAGAAGCAGAGCTTCATCGAGGGCCGCATCAGCGAGCTCGACGACAAGCTGGCCCGCGCCGATGTGATCGACGTGTCCAAGCTCGGTGGCCCGAAAGTGCGCTTTGGCGCAACCGTAACCATTGCGGATGTCGACACCGAAGACGAGCAGACCTACAAGATCGTGGGCGAGGACGAAGCGGATGTGAAACAGGGCAAGATCTCTGTCACCTCCCCGATCGCCCGCGCACTGATCGGCAAGGAAGCTGGTGACGAGGCCGAAGTGGCCGCGCCCGCCGGTGCCCGTGCCTATGAAGTTATCAAGGTCGTATACAAGTAAGGATATAAAGGCATGGGGTCGCTCGGACCGTCTGTCTGGGCGGTCTCCGATGGCCGCGCCGGCAATGCCGCTCAGGTGCGTGCGCTGACCGCTGCCCTGGGCGCAATGCATCGCTGGGTGCGCATTGCGCACATTGCGGGCGAGGCGCATCGTCAGGAGCCGCTGGTGCTGACGCCGCGCGCGCCCTGGCGCTGGTTGCCGGCCGACCGCTGGCCCGCGCCCCTGCAAGCCCTGCCGAAGGAACAGCGCCTGGCGCTAACCGCCCCTTGGCCGACCGTATGGATCGCCGGCGGACGCCGCTCTGCCCCGCTCACCCGCTATGCCCGCCAGGCCTCGGGGGGGAAAACCTTCACGGTGCAGATCCTCGATCCGCACATTGCCCCGTCAAATTTCGATCTGCTCATCGTGCCCGAGCATGACGCGCTGAGCGGCCCCAACATTATCCGCACCATCGGCTCCCCGGCCTATTTCTCGCCCGAAGCGCTGGAAGAAGCCGCGCAGGCCTTTGCCGATCTGGCCGATGAAACCCGGCGCTCCGCCATCGTCATCCTGGGCGGGGACTCGCGCGTACACACCTTCACCCATGCCGCCGCAGACCGGCTGGAAGGCCAGATGCGCGCCCTTGCCGCCGATGGCTGGCGCCTGCGGCTGACCGCCTCGCGGCGCACGCCCGTGCCGATTGCCGCGCGCTTCCGCCAGATGGCGGGCGATATCGGCGCGGCCTTCTGGGCGGGGCCGCAGGACGGGCCAAATCCTTATCTTGCCTGGCTCCTCTTCTCCAACGCCGCCATCGTCACCGAGGACAGCGCCAACATGCTGTCGGAAGCAGCCTGGCATGGCCTGCCGGTGCATATCGCCAAGCTGGAAGGGCGCGGGGAAAAGTTTGACCGCCTGCATGAGAGCCTGATGCAGCGAGGCGTCGCGCGCTGGTTTACCGGCACGCTTGATCAGTGGTCGTACGAACCCCTGCGCGAAGCCGAGCGCGTGGCTGACATCATCGTGGAAAAGCTGCTCGAACGCTACCCGCCGCCAGCTTTCACCAGCACTGGCACGAAAGCGCCGAACTGGCTGGGCTAAGGCGGCAAAAAACTAGAGACCAAACCTCTTGGCAATGACCTCTGCGGTTAGCTCGGGTGACGCTTCGGTGGTGTCGACCTCAAGATCGTATCGTGCATTTACATGCACTCTGGAGTGCTGCCAGCGCGCCTGCCCCAGGTCACGGTCTCCCCGCACCCGTTCCCTTGCCTCACAGGCTTCAAGAGAGGCGTACACACCAACAAAATGAACAGTATGCTCACGGAGGAGCGCTTCGTACGCGTCCTGTTCATTATCCTGCAGCCAGACATCGTCAACGATCAGGTCAAGCCCCGCATCGGCAAGCGCCCTCACAGACCGGCGCATACCGTCAAGCAATTGCTGGCAGAAAGCCCCTGTTTCAATGGCTATCTCCGGCGGGTCAGTGCCCTCGACAGGCAGGAACACAAACGCATCCGGATGATTATTCAGCCGGGACGGCTGCATACTGAGGAAGGCGTCCATCTGCACATGCAAAAGATTCTTTGCGGCAGCCTGCTGCAAAGCCTGAGCAAGCGACGACTTACCTGAGCTACTCGTGCCGTTGAGAATGATGATCGTTGCCACTAGGCCGCCGCCACGCGCTCGTCCGCCGGCAGAGGCCGGGCGATGAAGCCGCCGCCGAGGATGCGGGTGCTGCCTTCGGGGTCGTAGAGCACCGCCGCCTGGCCGCGCGCGACACCTTCTTCGGGCGCGTCGAAGAACACCGCCGGGGCGCCGTCTTCATATCCCAAACGTCCGGGCACAGGAGGGCGGGTTGACCGCACACGGATCAGCACGCGCGCGCCATTGCCCGCGGCCTCTTCCAGGCTGCCCTGCCCCAGCCAGTTCAGCTCTTCCAGAAGCAGGCCCCGCGTCATCAGCGCCTCGCGCGGGCCCACAATGACCCGGCGCGCGGGCGCGTCAATCTTCACCACGAATAGCGGATCGCCCGTCGCCACGCCAAGGCCCCGGCGCTGGCCGATGGTGTAATGGATGACGCCTTCATGATTACCCAGAACGCGGCCATCAAGATGCACGATCTCGCCCCCGCGTCCCGATCCGGGGCGCAGCTTCTCCACGACCTTGGCATAGGAGCCATCAGGCACAAAGCAGATGTCCTGACTGTCGGGCTTGGCGGCCACCTCAAGACCAAACTTCTCCGCCAGTTCGCGAACCTCGCTCTTGGGAAGGCTACCGAGCGGGAAGCGCAGGAAATCGAGCTGTGCGCGCGTGGTGGCGAACAGGAAGTAGGACTGGTCGCGGCTCGCATCATGGGCGCGGTGAAGCTCTGGCCCCTCAGGGCCGTCCGTGCGGCGGATATAGTGGCCGGTGGCGAGGCAATCGGCGCCCAGCTCCTTCGCCGTGGCGAGGAGGTCAGCAAACTTGACCGTCTGATTGCAGCGGATGCAGGGGATGGGCGTCGAGCCGGAAAGATAGGTATCGGCAAAATCCTCCATCACCTGCTCGCGAAAACGGCTCTCGTAATCGAGCACGTAATGGGGAATGCCGATGGCGTCGGATACATTGCGCGCGTCGTGAATGTCCTGCCCCGCGCAGCAGGCGCCCTTCTTCTCGATGGCGGCGCCATGATCGTAAAGCTGCAGCGTGATGCCGATCACGTCATAGCCTTCGGCTTTCAGCATCGCGGCCACAACGGAGCTGTCGACGCCGCCAGACATGGCCGCCACAACGCGGGTTTCATGGGGAGGCTTGGCAAATCCAAGCGAATTGACGCGGCCTTCGGGCCACGCAGCGGTGTCGGTCATCATCTCTCACTCCCACCGGGGTCAAGGCCCGGAGCAGCTGGTTGGAAGCGGGGGATATAGGGCAGGATTGTCCGGGATGCGAGAGGTTTTGACCTCAGATCACGCCGCCGCCCTATTCGCCGTGCCCGCTTCGACCCAGCCCTGGCGGATGTCGCGGGCGGGTTCGAGGAGGTTGGTGAGGCCCTGGAAGCTTTCCCCTTCCCCGAGGAGGATCACGGCGCCCGGCGCCATCTGGGCGGCCAGAACTTCGGCCACGCGCATGCGGGCGGCCTTGGACATGCCCGAGAGCACATGTCGGCAGAAGATCAGGTCGAACTTGCCGAGGCCGGACGCGGTTTCCATCAGATTGTGCTGGCGGAAGCTGACACGGGAACGCAGCGTCTCGTTTACCTGCCAGTCGCCGCCATCGGTCCGGGAGAAGTGTTTCATAAGCCGGAAGATCGAAAGACCGCGCTGGGCTTCGTAATGGTTATAGACCCCGGCGCGGGCCTTTTCGGTCGAGTACTTGCAATAATCTGTCGAAAGGATCTCGATCTTGGCGCTGCGCAGGCTGGCGCCGGGCTCGTCCTCCAGCAGCATGGCGAGGGAATAGGCCTCCTGGCCGGAGCTGCCGCCGGCACACCAGACGCGCAGACGCCCGGACTGGGTGGCGTCAAGGCGCTCGGGCAGAAGGGTGTTGATCACCATGTCGAAGACGGATCGTTCCCTGAAAAACCAGGTGTCATGCGTCAGCAGCGCCGAGGCGACTTCATTGCGGAAAACCGCGTTCTGGCGCGATTCCAGACAGTGAACCAGGTCAGACAGCGACCCGAAGCCCTCGCGCCGGGCGAGCGGCGACAGGCGCGCCTCCATGAGGTAGGCACGTGACGGCGGGATCGCCTGACCGGTGGCCTTCAAGGCCAGGTCTGCGAGCACGTTGAACACCGTCTCCTGCATATCCTGCTCCGCCACGAGGCGCGGGCGCCCCAAAGGTTACCGTTAGGCCGCTTTTT
>JBKBIZ010000131.1:0-4059 GCA_046293975.1 Hyphomonas sp.
GGCCGCTGGTATCGGCCAGGAAGCCCTGCCCGGCGAAGAGTTTCGAGCGGGCATCCGGCGCCACGGCGATGCGCGTGAAGCCTTCCAGCCGGGTGATGGCAATCGAGGTGGTGTCGGGATTGAAGCCATCGGCGGCGTTGAGCGCGGCGGAGAAAGGCGAGGCGCCCGCGCCGATATCATTGGCAGACTTTTCGCCGGGCACTTCGGCAATGCCGGTGCGCGAGAAAGCCGAGATGAGGCCGGGGGTGACCCATTTGGCCTCAACCTTAGCCATGCCGGCGGGCACGCTGGTGCCGACAGAGACGATTCTGCCGTCATCAATCACGACGACGCCATTGGTGAGGGTGCCCTGCGCCGTTCCGGTCCAGACCGTTTCGCCAACAATGGCGACAGGCTGGGCGAGGGCAAGCGGGGCGAGGGCAAGCGCGGCGAGAGAAAGGATCAGAGGACGGATCATTTACGGTCTCCTTCGCCGGGCTGGCCAAGTTCAAAATCCATGACAGGCTGGAGGGCCGGGTCGGCCCGGTCATACATCAGGGCGCCGTCGATATAGACCTTCTCGGCCTGGGCGTAGACGCTGAACGGATTGGCCGACCAGACGACGACATCGGCCATCTTGCCGGGCTCAAGGCTGCCGGTTCTGGCGTCGATGCCGAGGGATTTGGCCGGGTTGAGCGAGAGCCACTGCCAGGCGACTTCGATCGGGATGTCGATGCCGGCGCGCTTGCCATCCGACCAGGCCTTGGCGGCTTCCTGATTGAGGCGCTGGATGCCGACTTCGCTGTCGGAATGGACGATGGCGCAGGCGCCGGCATTGTGGACCATCGGGATGTTCTCGCGGATGCCGTCATAGGCTTCCATCTTGAAGCCCCACCAGTCAGCCCACATCGAGGAGCAGGTGCCGTATTCTTCCAGCTTGTCGGCGATCTTGTAGGCTTCGACCGCATGGTGGAAGGAGGCTACACGATAGCCAAACTCCCTGGAGAGATCGAGGATCAGGGCCATCTCGTCGGCGCGGTAGCAGTGCATGTGGACGAGGATATCGCCCGAGAGCGCGCCGGCGAGGGTTTCCAGTTCCAGATCGCGGGCAGGCTCCTCGCCCTCCCCGTCAATAAAAGCGTCCCATTTCTTCTTGTAGTCGCGCGCCTGAATCCAGGCTGTGCGGTAGCCTGCGACATTGCCCATGCGCGAATAGGGCGCGCCGCCCGGATAGGCGCCGCGGCCATAGCCATAGACGCGCTTGGGGTTTTCCCCGCAGGCCATTTTCAGCGTATGGGGCGCGCCGGGGAATTTCATCGCCTGGACGGTCCGTGCCGGGACGTTTTTCAGAACCACGCCGCGCCCGCCGAAGAGGTTGGCGCTGCCCGGGAGGATCTGGAGCGAGGTGATGCCGCCCGCCAGCGCCCGGGTGAAGCCGGGGTCCTGAGGCCAGACAGAATGCTCGACCCAGACTTCGGCCGTGACCGGGCCGGAAATCTCGTTGCCATCGCTATGGGCGTCGACACCCGGCGAGGGGTAAGCGCCCAGATGGCTGTGATTGTCGATGATGCCGGGGGTGACCCATTTGCCGGCCGCGTCGATCGTGACGGCGCCTTCAGGGGCGGCGATATTGGCGCCGATGGCGGTGATCTTGCCCGCTTCGATGAGGACGCTGCCGCCTTCGATGAGGCCGCCTTTACCGTCGAGCACCGTGGCGCCGGTGATCAGCGTCGCGCCGGACGGATAGGCGGTGTAGGTGGAGGGGAACGGATCGAAGATACGCGGAACGTCGTCCTTCTTCTTCCCGTCTCCAGACCCTCCGCACGCGCTCAGGGCCAGGCAAAGCCCGAGGCCCGCGCTCAACAGCAGCTTGTTCATCAATGCCCCGCAAATCAGCTAATCCTTGCGCCTATCAGGGCAAAGATTGCTGTCGCATGCAAGGCCTGGAGGCAGGGCTTGGCCCGGAAACGGGTTATTCTGACACAACCCGCTTGTCACGCCCGAAGACGCTGCGCATCAGCCAGTTCGGGGCCATGCGCTCAACCCGCGGATGCCGCGCCAGGACGCTTTCCATCCAGCGGCGGCCCCAGACGGCGTTGCGGCCCAGGAGAACCACGCCGACGATGGCCAGCGGCAAGCCGATGGGCAGGATCGGGGTGGCGATGCCGATCGGAATGGCCAGCACGATCATGCTGAGCCCCGTGACTGCCAGCAGCTGGCGCGCGGCGACGTTCACCCCGTTCCGCAGAACATGGATGGGCTTGGGCGGCGCGTAGACCGGTTCGTTCATGAGGGGCGCGTTTTCAGGTGGCATGGCGATCAATATGGGTTCCGAGTTGGCAGTTACCAGAGTAACGCACCAGATGTGTCGAAAGTCTGGCAAGGGCGTGACCCCATTGCTACACCTTCAGAAAAATCCGCCATGACGCGTTCAATTTCATGCAGGAGAGCAGATGAAGCTGCAGTCGATCCAGAGTCTGCGGGGGCTGGCTGCCTTTGTCGTGATGGTGTTCCACATCCGGGCTTCCGAAAAGGTATTGATCGCCGCAGGCGCCGGCACAGAAGTGCCGATGGTGGGCGGGTTGTTCACGAATGGCTATTTCGGGGTCGATCTGTTCTTCGTTATTTCGGGCTTCATCATGGTCTTTGTGGCAGGCGCTTCGCCCGCCAGCCTGAGAACGGCTTCTGAATTTCTGTTTGCCCGCCTGACCCGCATCTACCCGGTCTGGTGGCTGTTTGCCGCCTTGCTCGCAGCATACATGCTCTGGACCTATGGGGTGAGCGGGCTTGGCGCGAATGGCACGCCGGCGATCGGGCGGGGCATTCCGCCGGTTGAGTATCTTGTGAAATCCTTCTTGCTCGTGCCCCAGACGGAACATCCGATCCTCGGTGTGGGCTGGACACTGGTGCATGAGGTTCACTTCTACCTCGTCTTCGCGCTGATCCTGCTGGCGCCTTCGAAATGGCGGCCCTGGCTGCTGGCTATATGGGCGGTCTTTGTAATCGCCGGATCCCTCTCTGGCCTCTCTGCGCCAATCGCGGGCACGGTGCTGCAACTTGCGACCTATCCGATGACATTCGAGTTCATTCTGGGCGCGGCTGCGGCGTATCTCGTGACTTCGGGGCGGCGCTGGCGGCCGGCCCTGATAACGACGGCGGCTGTGTTCTGGTTGTTGTTCGCCGCTTTCTTCCAGGGGGTGGAAACAACCTTCACGCTGATGTGGGGGCGTGTGCTGTGGTTTGGCCTGCCCTGCGCGCTGCTGGTCTATGGCTTTGCCAGCCTCGATGTTGCCGGGCGGCTTGGCGCGCTTGTGCCGCCTGTCACGGGCGCAGGGGTGGCCGCGATCATCTTTCAGGCCTATGGGCTGCCCGATCCGAGCCATGACGCCGTACGCCTGCACGCCAGCCTCATGGCCATCGCGTCAGGCCTGGCTGTCTGCGTGGTGCTGAGCGGGATCGGCGTTCTCATGGGGCGGATGCGTACGGGGACACCGGGCTTTCTGGAGGCGCCGGCCAGGCTGGTGAAAACTGTCACCGTCGCGCTCGGCGATTGGTCTTATTCGCTATATCTGACGCACATCTTCATCCTGCACGGCATGCAGCAGATCTTCAGGCGACTGGCAGAGATGCCGGGTAGCGCGGGCGCGTTGTTTGATGTCGCGGCCGAGGGGCGCCTTGGAAATCTGGTGTTCCTCTTCACCTGCATGGCCGGCGCGCTGGTGCTGTCCTGGATGGCTTACCGCTTCTTCGAAGTGCCGGTGACCCGGCTGTTCAGCAAGACGCGGCATAGGCTGTTTCACGGTCATGAGGGGCGAGTGCGGCCCGCGACCGTGGAAGCGGCGATCTGGTAGGCAGGCCGGGGTCAGGAAACCCCGGCCTTCGCCCTATTCGGCGGCCACCTTGCTGGTATCTGCGGCGGTCCATTTCAGGACCGGCTTGCGGGCGGCGCGGGTTTCGTCGAGGCGCCGGCGCGGGGCGTGGAAGGGCGCTCCCGTGAAGCGCTCCGTCTCCCCTGCCTTCGCCGCCATGGCGAGATCGCGCAGGGCCGCGATGAAGAGATCGAGCGACGATTTCGATTCG
>JBKBIZ010000132.1:0-4047 GCA_046293975.1 Hyphomonas sp.
CGCCGTAATAGGCCTTCAGCTTCTGCTTCGCCATGAGCTGCATACCAAAGTCAGAGACCTTGTTACGGCGGTTCTGGCCGTGTTGGCCTGGCTTGTAGTTACGCTTGTTGAAGGGAGATTTGGGGCGACCCCAGATATTTTCACCGACGCGGCGGTCGATCTTGTATTTCGCACTGTGGCGACGAGACATATCAATGTCCTCATTCTCAACGCGGGCCGGTGGGCTAATGCTCAATAAGAGCCCACGATTACAACGGCGGCACCGCATCACCCCGTCATGAAGCGGCGGGTAGAACACCAATAATACGCTCGCGTCAAGCGCGGTGGCTGCTAGTGTCCGCCCCAAAACAGGGAGGAATCAATGGCATCCGTAAAAGATAAGGTCGCAATCGTCACCGGCGCCGCCAGCGGGATTGGCCGGGCAGCGGCGCTCGTGCTGGCACGCGAAGGCGCTGGCGTCATGGTTACCGATATAGATGAGGCCGGCGCGCAGGCCGTCGCGGCCGAGATCAACAAGGCCGGCGGCAAGGCGGCCGCCATGAAGCAGGATGTCACCGACGAAGCCGTCTGGGACAGCGTCTTTGCCGACACCAGAAGCCTCCTGGGTACGCCCTCGATCCTCGTCAACAATGCCGGGATCGCCATTGGCGGGGCCATCATGGACTATTCGCTGGCCGACTGGCGCAAGCAGATGGAGGTCAACACCGACAGCGTGTTCCTCGGCACCCGCGCGGCCATGCGCACCATGAAGGCCACCGGCGGGTCAATCGTGAACATATCCTCCGTGGCAGGCCTGCGCGGCGCTTCCGGGGCGAGCGCCTACTGCGCCTCCAAGGGCGCGGTCCGCCTGTTCACCAAAGCTGCCGCTATGGAGTGCGCCCAGCTTGGCCTGAAGATCCGCGTGAACTCGGTTCACCCCGGCATCATCGACACGCCGATCTGGCAGAAATCACTGACCCGCATGACCGAGACGATGCAGAAGGAACAATCCGCTGTCCTCACGGCGGCCTTCGGCGGCAACGGTCTTGATCCCAACATCATCGCCGCAGGCAACACCCCGATGGGCCGCCCCGGCGCGCCGGAGGAGGTCGCCGAGCTGATCCTGTTTCTGGCGTCCGATGCGTCGAGCTACATTACCGGTCAGGAGCATGTCGTGGATGGCGGGCTGACGGCGAAGTAGCCAGGTCCGCTCACACGATCCCGCTGGCGCGCAGTTTCGCAACCTGCTCCGGCGTCAGATCCAGCAGCTCCGTCAGAACTTCCTCTGTGTGCTGACCGATGGTCTCCGGGCCAGCCCAGCGGACGTGTCCCGGTGTTGCGGAAAACTTCGGGAAGACATTCTGCTGCCTGATGCCCGGCCAGCGCTGGCTGGGCACTTCGGTGAGGGAGTCCCGGGCCACATAGTGAGGATCGGCCAGCATGTCGGCGGCGCGGTAAACCTTGCCGGCCGGCACGCCGTGCTCGATCATGATCTGCTCGATCTCCTCAATGGTGCGGGGCGATGCCCAGGCCTGGATGAGGTCATCCAGCTGGCGCTGGTTGCGCCCGCGCGCCACATGGGTCTTGTAGTCGGGGTCATCCTTAAGCTCCGGCTGGCCGATGGCAGCGCAGAGCCGGGCAAAGACCGTGTCCTGATTGGCGGCAATGATCACCATCCCGTCGCTGCCCTCATAGATGTTCGACGGGGCAATATTGGGCAGGATCGAACCGGAGCGTTCGCGGGTGTAGCCCTCAAACTGGTGTTCCGGCACGAGCCCCTCCATCACCGAAAGCACAGACTCATAAATGGTCGCGTCAATCATCTGGCCTTCGCCTGTCTTCTCGCGGTGGTGCAGTGCCGCCAGGGCACCAAGCGCAGCATAAAGACCCGCCAGGCTGTCCCCCAGCGAAATGCCGGCCCGCGACGGGCGCCGGTCGGCCTCCCCCATCACATAGCGCAGCCCGCCCATCGCCTCGCCAACGGAGGCATAGCCCGCGCGCGATGAATATGGCCCCGTCTGGCCATAACCCGACACACGGATCATGATGAGGCGTGGATTGATCTTCTTGAGTTCCTCATAGCCAAGCCCCCACTTCTCCAGCGTTCCGGGCCGGAAGTTCTCCAGGAGGAAATCGGCCTGCGCGACCAGTTGGCGGACAATATCCTGCCCCTCGGCCTCGCGCAGATTGGCGGTGATGCAGCGCTTGCCGCGCGCCACAACCGTCCACCAGAGCGGAAAGCCTTCCCGGCCCCACTCCCGAAGAGGATCGCCCTGCCCGGGCGGCTCCACCTTGATCACATCGGCGCCCATGTCCGCAAAGATCTGTCCACAGAATGGACCGGCAATCAGCTGGCCAAGCTCGATAACCCTCAGATCCGTCAGAGGCCCGGTGCGGGTCGGCAGTGATGGCATGGAGTTCCTCCCGGATGCGGCCGGAAGGTTCCAATCAGGAAATCAGGTGTGCGGCAAGCTGGAGAAGCCCGGAATCTGCTCAGCGCGCCCTTGCCTGACGCACAGCATCCTCCGCGCGGTCGTTTGCCGGGGGCGGCAACTTGCTCTCTTCTTGGCTACGTAGGCCAAAGCGGCGCCGTATGGGCAGGGCGGTCACGATCGGTGCGGCCTCGCCTTCGGGCACTTCATGGCAAAGCACCTTGTTCCTGCCCAGGCGCTTGACTTCATAAAGCGCCCCATCCGCACACTCTATGGCAGCACTGAGCGGCGTATCCGGGCTCATCATGCACATGCCAAAGCTCGCGGTTACAGAAACTTCCTTGTCCCCCAGCATAACGGTTGTCTCTTCTAACCGGCGGCGCAGGCGCTCGCAGACAAGCAGCGCGTGTTCGCGGCTCACACAGCTCAGCAGAACCACAAACTCTTCCCCGCCCCAGCGGCCCAGGCGATCAAACGGCCCCCGCAGCTCGGAATGAGCGATGGCGGCAACTTCCTTCAGAACAATGTCACCCCCCGCATGGCCATGAAGGTCATTGACCTCTTTGAAGTGATCCAGATCCAGCAGGACAAGCGCTGCGCTCTGATTGGTCCGCCGCATGCGCAAGCGTTCTTCTTCGGCGGCATGGATGAAGAACCGCCGGTTCAGAAGCCCGGTCAGGGCATCGGTCCAGGCCATTTCTTCAAGCCGGTGCTGGTAGGCACGCATATGGAAGTCGTGGAGCGAGGCAATGATGGCGGTCGGAATGGCAACACAGCCCGAGACGAACAGGTTCAGGCGGATATAGGCGTCGATGTTGGCTGGCAGACCCAAATTGTAAAAGATAAGCGACACCGTGAACGACAGAGAGAGCGCCGTGCACGCCACCAGCATGAAGAAGCTTATGGCGCTCCACAGGTCACGGCGTGAGAATGACATAGAAAACCGCTCCTGAGGGCTGACACAGTCATCTCTACAGCATGAGTTTTGATTTCCGCCTTTAAAGCAGCCACCACTTGGCAAGGCCCTATCAAGACCGCGTTTACCAATGACCGCCTGTAACGATCACAGGATACGGGTGCGCTGGACGGGCGAGGGGAAAAACAGCCGCGATCCGGCTCGGGATCCCAGTCCCCCTGCCAGCCCCATTTGACCCGCTCGCCGCCAAACTGGGCCTCCCAAATAATTTAAGTAATTACAAAGCACTGAACCTTCCCCTGCGGAAACGTCGCCTATATGGGCCCGGATGCAAAACCTTCACTTACTTCCTGTTGACGCCGCCGCCGTGACACCCTATTTCCCGCTCATCGTTAGCAGTCGGCCCGGGCGAGTGCTAACAGACGCGCGCCTAAGGCTGCGCCGGGCGGGATAACCGTCAATCTCATTCACCCGGGGAAGCTTTGACCTAAGAGGCAGTAAAGATGAAACTTCGTCCCCTCCACGACCGCGTTGTCGTACGCCGCGTGAAAGAAGAAGAAAAAACCAAAGGCGGGATCATCATCCCCGATAACGCCAAGGAAAAGCCGCAGGAAGGCATCGTTGTCGCTGTCGGCAATGGCGCAATCGGTGACGACAATGAGCGCGTTCCACTCGACGTGAAAAACGGCGACCGCGTCCTGTTCGGCAAATGGTCCGGCA
>JBKBIZ010000133.1:0-4033 GCA_046293975.1 Hyphomonas sp.
CAGGGTAGCTATGTGTGGACTAGATAACCGCTGAAAGCATCTAAGCGGGAAACTAACCTCAAAACCAGGTATCCCTGAGAGCCGTCCAAGACCAGGACGTCGATAGGTCAGGTGTGGAAGTGCCGCGAGGCATGAAGCTAACTGATACTAATTGCTCGATAGGCTTGATCCCTGAAACTCATGTGTAGTTGAAAGCTCAGACTTTCACTTCACCGTTTCAGTCACAGACATTTTTGGTTTCTTACAATCGCTGACTGGTTTCCGCCGACCTGGTGGTAATGGCAGGGGGTCCCCACCGGATCCCATCCCGAACTCCGTCGTTAAGCCCCCTTGCGCCAATGGTACTACGTCTTAAGGCGTGGGAGAGTAGGTCGCTGCCGGGTCTGCAGAGACCAGAAGCTGATTGTAATTTCTTGCAGACATGTCTTTCTCTTACACGAAGGCCGCTTTCGGGCGGTTAGCCATCACGGCCTTACAAGGCCAGGGTGGTTCGGGCCGGCCCAAGCCATACCGGCGGGCCGGTTTTTTGTTTCAGGCGCAGCGATGCTTCGGGAACAAGACAGAATTGACGCGGGATGGAGCAGTCCGGTAGCTCGTCAGGCTCATAACCTGAAGGTCACAGGTTCAAATCCTGTTCCCGCACCCAACTAAAGAAGCCCTCGGACCCGGAAACGGTTCCGGGGGCTTTTTTGCGTTTGGGGTTGGCTTCTTTCCCGGTCTCGCAGGAGCCGCGCCCTGGCACGCGCAGGTAAGCAGAGGCGGGGCCTCTCCTGATTCAGCCCGGCCACGACGAGAAGGCGGCGCGGGGATGACCGATCGGACGCGGAGAAGGGCTTCATCCTGCCCTCAGCTTTCACGCGCCTCTGGCAGTAGAGCATCGGCCCCGCGAGGCGCTGCTTACAGCCATATAGCTGGCGGCCAGAGCCAGACGATATATCCGGCGAGCGCAATCCAGGGGCCGAAGGCGATCATGGATTGTCCCGATACGGATCTGCGCTTCAGGGCCGCGAGGGCGAGCACGGCCAGTATCCCGCTGAGCGAGGCGATCAGCAGGACCGGCGGAATGCCTTCCAGGCTCACCCACATGCCGATCGCGCCCAGAAGCTTGGCGTCGCCCCGGCCCAGCCCGTCTTTTCCGCGCAGGCGGCGATAGCCGGTCTCGACCAGCCAGAGCAGCCCATATCCTGCAATTGCGCCTGCCAGATGCCAGGGCCACATATCCTGCCGGTAGAGCGCGACCATTCCGCATCCGAGCAGGAAAACTGCGAGGTTAAGGCCGTCCGGCAGGATGTAAGTTCGCAGGTCAATAAGGGCGAGCGCCAGAAGGGCCCACCCAAAACCAACAGAAAAACAGAGGAGCAGGGGATCGCCGGGCGTCAGAAGTATGCCGGCCAGAGCCACCAGGCCGCCGCCGGCGCCCGTCAGCAGGGCGTGATGCGTGACCGGCTGTGCATCCTGTCCGGGAGCGGCGCGTGCGATCCTGTTTGCGGCCACGGCAATGCCCGCCCCGATCAGGCAACCGCTCAGCAGAAGGAAGACTTCAAACCCTGTCATGCCTCGTCTTACCCTTTACCCATCGCCATCCCAACCCTCTCCGGGATGCCGGCTTCACCGTGCAGGGGGCCCGTACCGCAGTCCAGATCGCGCCCATGCCCTGGCTTTGAAAACAAGGCTTCACCTTGTGGAATTTTCATCCTAGGGTAGCGCCATGCGGGGGCTCATCTCACTCATTCTTGCTGGCGCGAGCGCGGCTGGCGTGGCCGAAGCGGCGCCCTGGGTGCGCGATGAGGGCGGCTGGTATGCCCGCGCGCTCGGCGCCCATGACAGCCTCAACGGCGCCGAAGGCTGGCGGCTCGATCTCTATGGCGAATACGGCCTGACAGAGAAGATCACGCTCACCCTCAAGAATGAAGCCGTAACCTATCCCGACGCCCGCGGCTTCGACCGCGATCTCTGGCGCCTGACTGCCCGGCGCACCCTCGCCAGCTATAAAGGCTGGACCGCAGGGGCAGAACTCGGCACCTTTCACGGCAGCACGCTGAATGCCAGCTCCGGCGCGGGCCTCTTCTTCTGCGATGGCACCGGTTTTGAGGGCCGGCTCGGTGGGGGCTGGTCAGGCATCTACAAGGACCGCCCGCTCTACGCCTTTGCCGATGTCGCCCATCTCGCCCAGGGAGAGGGCTGTGGGCGGACACGGATCGAGCTTGGCTATGGGCAGGATCTGACGGACCACATCTTCCTCGGCCAACAGCTCTGGTTCGAGGAGGGCGAATTCAGCGGTCGCTCGGTCAAAACCGAATCGCAACTCGGCGTGCATTTCGGCCCGGTCGACGTTTCCCTCGGCTACCGCGAAGAGATCGGGGGCACGTTCAATGAAAACGCCGTCGTCATTGCTGTGGTGGCGAAGCGCTAGGTTTGCCCCGGCCGCCGGTTGTCAGTGTCATGAAAAGCTCCACTGCAATCATTGGCACCAGCCAGCCCAGCCAGTCGCTATTGGCAAACTGCACCGATGGGTTTTCCTCAAAGCCCAGAACCGCGTCGGCGCCGATAAACCGGTCAAACATCCGGATCAGGAGGAAATAGGCGCCTGCCACCACGGCCCGCGCCATATGCCGCTGATGCCAGACGACATCGCCGTGGCGGATACACCAGACGGCGGCAAGGATACTGCCCAGCCAGATCAGCAGCAGCACAGTCTGGCTGGGAATTCCTTCGGTGCCGATCGGTGTCCTGTGAATAGCGAAGGTCGAGAGAATGGCCAGCAGCGCTGCGGCCACCAGTACGCGTCCTGCAAGCCGGTGATAGGCTGGGAACCGGCGGCGAACAGCGCCGATAAACTGGAAAGGCGCCAGGCCTAGAAACACGCTTCCGCTGGCAATGTGGATAAAGTGGCGCCCATCATAACTGGCCTTGAGAGGGCTGAGGGCCAGCGTCGCCGCCAGCACAAGCCCCAGAAGGCTGAGAAAGCCGGCCCAAAAGACCCAGCCAGCCCATTGCGTCAGTTTGTTGCCGCGGTGGTCCATCCGTTCCCCCATCGTCTGACGGGAAAACTATCATCGGTCCTTCGAGGCTCAAAAGAGAATCGGAGCGCGCCGCAAAATGCGGCAACCGGCTATTCTGCCGGCGCCGCCTCGGCCTCATAACCCGTCTCGACCATCAGATACGCAATCACGCCCAGCCGGTCGGCCTCCCGGCGCACACCGGAAAAGCTCATCCGGTTGCCGCGCACGAATGTCTGCGGGTTCTCCAGCCAATGGTCGAGCTGCTCAGGGGTCCACATGAAGGTTTCTGCCTGAAGGGCGGGGGAATAGGCAAAGCCCTCCACGGTCGCCACCTGGCGGCTGAAGATGCCATGCAGGTTGGGGCCAACCAGGTTGCCTGCGCCTTCTGCGGTGAGGTGGCAGGACTGGCAGAGTTTCCAGGTCCGCGCGCCGACGGCATAATTGGCGGTGTTATAGGGCGCGGGCAGGCTGGCAAATTCCGGGCTCGGCTCGCCGGGCGCCGCCGCCGGTGTGACGGGAGCAGGCAGAGCTGCGGCCGGGGGCGTCGCGGCGGCAGGCGCAGTCGGCGCGGGGTCAGCGCCGCCACAGGCCGCAAGGGCGAGCGCAGCAATCAGGGCGAACGGGGCAGCAGCAGAAAAGCGCATGGGTTTCAACACCTTGTAACGGTCAGGATCTGTCCGCCCCCATCTTTGCGCTCCTGCCCGCCAAACTCAACCGACAGCCTGTCGCTGCGGCAAAATTGATCAAATCCCGGAAACAGGGCGATGCCGGAACGGGGCAGGCAGGCCGCAGCGCGCCAGACGACATTCCGCCCCGGATCGGCTACGCTTTGCGGCCTATGGCTGATTCTGCTCCCCCCCGTCCGACCATCCGCAAACTCCCCGCCGATGTGGTCAACCGCATCGCCGCCGGTGAGGTCGTGGAGCGCCCCGCCGCGGCGGTAAAGGAGCTTGTGGAAAACGCCCTCGATGCCGGCGCCCGCCAGATCGCCATCGCCATCGAGGAAGGCGGCCTCAAACGCATCACCATCG
>JBKBIZ010000134.1:0-3957 GCA_046293975.1 Hyphomonas sp.
TGTCGATCTTGTCCGGGGTGCCGGTAATCTCGAAGATGAAGCTGGTGGTGGTGGTGTCGACCGGTTTGGCGCGGAAGATGTCGGCGAGGCGCAGCGCCTCGACCCGCTTCTCGCCGCTGCCCGAGACCTTCACCAGCGCCAGCTCGCGCTCGATGCCGCGCTTGGAGTTTGTGATATCGATGACTTCGGCCACTGGCACGATGCGCAACAGTTGCGCCTCGATTTGCTCAAGAATATGCGCCGTGCCCTGCGTGACAATCGTGATGCGCGAACGGTGCTGGCTGGCGTCCACTTCGGCAACCGTCAGCGAGTCGATATTGTAGCCCCGTCCGGAGAATAGCCCGACCACGCGGGCCAGAACGCCGGGTTCGTTGTCGACAATCACGGCCAGTGTGCGGCGCTCGACTTCCTCATCCTCATGGGAAAGGAAATAGGCAGATTTCGGCGCTGGGCCGGGGGTGGCGGTGCCATCGCTCATTGGGGGCGCTCCGGTGTTGTATTGCTCGCAAAACTGCGATCCAGGGAAATATTGGGCCGGCGTGTCAGCAGCTTGCCGCGCAGGGCGCCAGTCTGCTCTTTGGCGTGGGCGCGGTTTTCTTTCGATCTGTCATCATACCGCTCGACGATTTCATCCAGGCGGCGCGGATCAAGATGTGCCTGTAGTTCGGAAACCAAAAGACGGCGGCACTCATCAATGAAAGCCCCGCTGTCTTCAGAGGGGAGGCCGCCTTCACGGCTGAGCGCTTCGATCTCGTGATAGGTAAACATCAGCGTGTCGAGGATCGGTGGGCGCGATCCGCGATAGGCGCCTTCCTTCTCAATGCCGCGTCCATCGGGATCAATGTTTGGAAAGAACATCCGGCCCCGGTCAACCAGGGTTGAAAGCTGGATCATCATGTTCGTCTTGGCAGCCATGAAGGCGGTATCATTGGCATGCATGTGACGGGTGCGGGCAAAGATGGCGCAGCGTGCCAGCGTATCAATGGCCGCGCCGCCCCAGTCCAGGCTCGCCGCATCAATGCTCTGGCGCAGGCGTTCGGTTTGCAGCTTGCGCTGCCTGGCAGTTTCGCGACGCGCCACCAGGGCGCTGCCCAGCGCGACGATGGCGGAGAGAATGCCAATGACGATTTCGCCATTGCCCCTCAGCCAATCGAAGATACCTGCGGCGTCCATGCGTTTCCCGTACTCCAGCCCTGATCGGCGCGGCCTAGACCAGCCCGCGGCCAGCCTCTCCGATCTCGTTACCTGTTATTTCGCCGAGAATCATCTGGTTGTGCGCTGATCCCGACGGAATCATCGGCAGGCAGTTCTCGGCCCGCTCCACCCGGCAGTCGAACAGGACCGGGCCGGGATGGTTCACCATCTCCAGGATCTTGGCGTCCAGCTCACCCGGATCATCACAGCGGATGCCATAGGCGCCCAGCGCATCGGCCAGTTTGACGAAATCTGGCAGGCTTTCCGAATAGGAGTGAGAATAGCGCTCCCCATGCAGCAGCTCCTGCCACTGGCGCACCATACCCATCCATTCATTGTTGAGGATGAACACCTTCACCGGCAGCTTGTGCTGAACAGCGGTGGAAAGCTCCTGCATCATCATCTGGATCGAGGCTTCGCCTGCAATGTCGATGACCAGAGCGTCCGGGTGGGCTGCCTGAACGCCGACGGCAGCGGGCAGGCCATAGCCCATTGTACCGAGGCCCCCGGAAGTCATCCAGCGATTGGGCTCGTTGAAATGATAGAACTGCGCTGCCCACATCTGGTGCTGGCCCACTTCGGTGGTGATGTAGGCGTCACGGTCCTTGGTCAGGGCATAGAGGCGTTCCACCGCATATTGCGGTTTGATCACGTCGCTGGAGGCCTTGTAGGAAAAGCAGCGGCGCGCGCGCCAGGCGCCGATCTCTTCTTTCCAGGGCGCCAGATCGGGCAGCTGCGCCTTGCGCGCCTTCAGCTCCTTGAGGATGGCTTCCAGCGCCTTCGCGCAATCGGCGAGAACCGGAATATCCACGCGCACGATCTTGTTGATCGAGGAAGCATCAATGTCGATGTGCACTTTCTTCGAGTTGGGTGAGAACGCGTCCACCCGGCCGGTTACGCGGTCATCAAACCGCGCGCCGACGCAGATCATCAGATCGCAGTCATGCATCGCATTGTTGGCTTCAAAGCTGCCATGCATGCCCACCATGCCCAGCCAGTCAGGATGATCGGCAGGGAAGGCGCCAAGACCCATCAGGGTGGAGGTCACGGGAATGCCCGTCAGCTCCTGCAACTCGCGCAGCAGTTTGGAGGCGCGCGGCCCGGAATTGATCACGCCGCCGCCGGTATAGAAAATCGGCCGCCAGGCTTTGGTGATCAGGTCTACCGTTGCCTTGATCGCCTCAGGCAGAGGCTCGGTCTGGGGCACATAGGTCGGCTTCAGGATGCCCGCTTTGCCCACATAGGGCCCGGTGGCAAACTGGATGTCCTTGGGAATGTCGATCACGACCGGGCCGGGGCGGCCATTGGTGGCGATATAGAACGCCTCATGGATTGTGCGGGCGAGCTGGTTCACATCCGTGACGAGGTAATTGTGCTTGGCGCAGGTGCGGGTGATGCCAGTCGTGTCGCATTCCTGGAAGGCGTCGGTGCCGATCAGATGGGTCGGCACCTGTCCGGTGAGGACCACCATCGGGATCGAATCCATCATCGCATCGGTGATCGGAGTGACCATATTGGTCGCGCCCGGGCCGGAGGTGACCAGCGCCACACCGCATTTTCCCGTCGATCGGGCATAGCCTTCGGCGGCATGGCCCGCGCCCTGTTCATGGCGCACCAGGATGTGGCGGATCGCGTCCTGGCCATAAAGTGCATCATAAATCGGCAACACCGCGCCGCCCGGATAGCCGAACATCACTGATACGCCCTGCTCGCGGAGGGCTTCGACGACGATCTGCGCGCCGGTCATCATACGCGGGGTGGAGGTCTCTGCCGTATCAGCGGCGGGCTTGGCCTTGGTCTTGGTGTTCATGGGCTTCAGCTTCCGGGAGGATGGTTTCTGCGTAGGGTTCAAAAAGGGCTCGGCCAAAAGAAAAAGGGCCTCCGGAGGAAGCCCTTCTGTGCGCGCACCCGCAACTGCCTGGTCGAAGGGCAGCTACGGGCGCTTAAGAATTACTACTTTATATGTGCGCACTTGACGTTTCCTCAATCGTAGGAGTTCAGGCATAATCTTCCGCATGCGCTGTGTCAATCTCACGATAGAGGGCAAAAATAACCCTCAAGCGATCGCCGATTTCAGGCGAGGGAATACGCGGCCAGAAGGGAAACTGCCGTCCGATCCAGGTAAATTGCCTTTTGGCATAACGCCTTGACTCCCGTTTGGCATTTTCGGAGGCCGCCTCGGCGCTGATTTCGCCGCGCACAAAAGCGGCAATCGAGGGCATACCAAGGGCCTTCATCGCGGGTAGTTCGGGGTCGAGATTGCGGGAAACCAGCGCGCGCGCTTCGGCTACGGCGCCCTGCATCAGCATCCCTTCAAACCGCCGGTCGATTTTCTTGTAGAGCGCGGCGCGGGGCGGGGTGAGGGCAAAGCCGGCCCATTCGCCATCTTTCAGCACCGGCGGCTGGCGCTCATTCTGGAAATCGCTCATCTGCCGCCCGGTCGCCAGCCACACTTCATAGGCGCGGGCAAGTCTCTGCCGGTCACCCGTGCCGAGCCGCTCGACGAGATATGGATCATGCGGCGCCAGGCGCGCGCGCAGGCCCTCGGCGCCCTCGCTTTCGGAGATGGCTTTGACCTCCGCGCGAATATCGTCGGGCACGGGCGGAATGTCGGAAAGTCCCTGAGTGAGCGCCAGAAGGTAAAGTCCCGTTCCGCCGACAATCACGGCATGCTTGTTCTGACGCTGAAGCCGGTTCAGCACGCGGCGCGCCGATTCCAGCCATTCCCCGGTCGAATAGCGCGTCGCCGCATCAACATAGCCG
>JBKBIZ010000135.1:0-3783 GCA_046293975.1 Hyphomonas sp.
ATGGAAACCGCCGTCGCAGGCCGCTGGACCACTGGAAATTACGATGACATCGACCCTGACGATCTCACATCTCACTAAACGCTTCGGCCCGGTCGCGGCGCTCACGGATGTCTCGCTGACGGTCGCCCCCGGCCAGCGCGTGGCGCTGCTTGGCCATAATGGCGCGGGCAAATCGACGATGATGAAGATCATCCTCGGGCTGATCCCGGCCAGCGAAGGCGAGATCTCGGTCTGCGGCTCGGCCCCCGGATCGGCGCAGGCGCGCGCCCAGGTGGCCTATCTGCCGGAAAACGCCGCATTCCACCCGGCTTTGACTGGCGAGGAACAGCTGCGCCACTACCTGCGCCTGCGGGGCGAGGCCCCGGGCCAGGCGCAGGACCTATTGGCCCGCGTTGGGTTGCGTGACGCCGCGAAGCGCCGGATCGGCACATATTCCAAGGGGATGCGCCAGCGCGTCGGCCTCGCGCAGACCCTGATCGGCCACCCGCGCCTGCTGGTGCTGGACGAACCGACCTCCGGACTCGATCCGGTCTCACGCCGTGATTTCTACGCGCTTCTCGATGGGCTGGCGGCGGAGGGCGCGTCGATCCTTTTGTCTTCCCATGTGCTGACCGAGGTCGAGGCCCGCACCGATCAGATCCTGATCCTCGCGAAAGGCAGGATCGAGGCCGCAGGCACGCTAGCCGATCTGCGCCGCCAGGCGGAGCTGCCGGTATCCTTCACCCTGACCCCGGCAGAGGGCTATGCGGAGAGCCTGATGGAATCCCTCACCGGGGCGCAGCTCCTATCCTCCGGCCAGATCCAGATCAGTTGCCGCCAGGAGGAGAAACTCGCGCTTCTCAAACGCATCACCGGCTTTGGCCCAAGGATCACCGATCTCGACGTGACGCCGCCGAGCCTTGAAGACATCTATTCCCATTTCAGCCGGAGGACCGGGCAATGAGGCGCATCCTCTCGACCGCAGGGATCGAATTCCACATCGCTTTGCGCAACCGCTGGGTGGCGATTGCGACCGGGCTGATGGTGCTGTTTGCGCTGGTTCTTGCCGCCGCAGGGGCCGCGCCGACGGGAGATGTCGGCGTTGACCGGCTGTCGATCACCGTGGTCTCGCTGACCTCACTTGCGGTCTATCTGGTGCCGCTGCTGGCACTTTTGATGAGTTTCGACGCCGTTGCGGGAGAGGTCGAGCGCGGCACCTTGCCGCTCTTGCTGACCTATCCCGTGTCGCGCGCCGGTGTCCTTGCGGGCAAGCTGCTGGCGCATGTGGTGATCCTCGGGATCGCCGTTACGCTCGGCTATGGTGCGGCGGCGATGGCGGCGTTCTGGACCGACCCGGATGCGGCACGCGGCCTGCCCGCGCTGATCCGGCTGATCTGGACCTCGGTGCTTTTGGGCGCGACCTTCCTCGGGTTTGGCTATCTGCTCTCGTCGCTGTCGCGCCGCCCGTCTGGTGCTGCGGGCCTTGCCATCGGGCTGTGGCTGGCGCTCGTCGTGCTTTATGACCTCGGGCTGCTGGCGCTGGTCGTCTCTGGCGCGGGCGGGGGCTTCGCCACCGGGGCACTGCCTGCGCTCTTGCTCGCCAACCCCGCCGATGCCTTCCGCCTCTTCAACCTCGCCGCCGCAGACTCTGTCGGCGCGGCGGGTGGGATGGGGGGCGCTGCCGCCTCGATCCCGCTCTGGCAATCGGCGCTGTCATTGGCGCTCTGGCCCTTCGCTGCCCTTATCCTTGCCGTAGCCGCCTTCAGAAAGATCACGCCATGATCCGTCTTGCCCCCGCGTTCCTGCTGGCCGTGTCCCTTACCCTCAGCGCCTGCAAGGAAGAGGTCGCGCAGGATCTGACCCCGGTCGATATGACCGCCGAGACGCTGGGTCATTTCTGCCAGATGAACCTGCTGGAACACCCCGGTCCAAAGGCCCAGATCCATCTTGAGGGCCAGCCCGGCACGCCGCTTTACTTCAGTCAGGTGCGCGACGCGATCGCCTACCTGCGGATGCCCGAGCAAAACCTCCCGACACTGGCGATTTACGTCAATGACATGGGCGCAGCCGGTGCGACCTGGGAGGTTCCGGGCAAGGGCAACTGGATCGCCGCCGATGCAGCGTTTTATGTACTGGGATCCGCGCGCGAGGGCGGCATGGGCGCGCCCGAAACTGTGCCCTTTTCCAGCCGCGATGCCGCAGAAGCCTTTGCCAAAGCCGAGGGCGGCGCAGTGCTGACCCTCACCGAGATCCCCGATGACGCGGTATTGGCCCCGGTCGAAATGGCCCCGGACCTGAACACAGCCGAGGACGGTGAGGATGACTTTGCCGACCGCCTGCGCGCCATCCACGAACATTGAAGGCATAGCCATGTCCCTGAGCCGCCGCCGTTTCATTGCCATCTCCGCCGCTGCCGCCAGTCTGCCCGCCGCCCTCGCCGCGCGGCCCGAGCTGCATTGGGCAGGCCAGGCGCTAGGCGCACGTGCTTCGATCCGGATCGACCATCCCGAGGCAGAGGCGATCACCGCCCGCTGCCTGAGCGAGATCGACCGACTGGAAAACATCCTCAGCCTCTACCGCTCTGACAGCGCCCTCTCACGGCTGAACCGCGAGGGGAGGCTTGATGCGCCGCCGTTCGAGCTCCTCGACTGCCTCGCCCAGGCGCAGGCGGTTCACCGGGCCAGCGGCGGGCGCTTTGACGTGACGCTGCAACCCTTATGGGCGCTCTGGGCCGAGGCTGCGACCGGAGGCCGCCGCCCGACGCTTCTCGAACGCCGACACGCCCTGGCGCTGGCTGGCATGGAGCGGGTGGAGATCACATCTGAACGGATCAGCCTCGTCCCCGGCATGGCCGTCACGCTGAACGGCATCGGCCAGGGCTATGTCGCCGACCGGGTGGCCGCGCTGCTGGAGGCCGAAGGGCTGACCAATATCCTGATCGACACCGGAGAACACCGCGCATTGGGCCCGCGCCCCGATGGCAACGCCTGGCCGATCCGGGCGCCTGGCCGTGATGCCACGATCCCGCTGACCGCCCGCGCGCTGGCGACATCAGCCCCGCTTGGCACCACATTCGACGCGGCGGGCCGGGATGGTCACATCCTTGATCCAGGGACCGGAGCGCCTTCGGCATCGACACTGGCAAGCATATCCATCTCGGCCCCGACCGCCGCGCTTGCGGATGCGCTGGCGACTGCGGCCTGCCTGACCGAAGATGAAGGCGATCTGGCGACTATGCTGGCGGCCTTCCCGGATTGCCGGGCAGAGGCCGCATTATGGAGCTGATCTTGCAGAGTTTTCTCTGCCACATGCGCCCCCGCGCCAAGAGGTCGCAGGCGGATATGTTGAAATTGCCCGCGCCTCTGGCGTAGGTGTTTGATCCCACGGTTTGATGGTGCGATTCTTTCTCAGGAATGGAAGGAAGCACTATGGGACAAGTTCGTCACGGCAGCGCCACGACCACGCACGCCGTCAGAGCAGCAATACAGCGATCGCAAGCTTCGCTCGCGCAGCTGAGTCGGGAGCTCGGTATCAATCCGAAGACCGTGGCGAAGTGGCGCAAGCGGGCGACGGTCGAGGATATGAAGACCGGGCCGACCGACCCGCGTTCCACCGTGCTGACCGAGGCCGAGGAGGCGATGGCCGTCGCCTTCCGGAGGCACACGCTGCTGCCGCTGGATGACTGCCTCTATGCCCTGCAGTCGTCGATCCCGCACCTGACGCGGTCAGCGCTTCACCGATGCCTACAGCGTCATGGCATCTCGCGCCTGCCGGATGTCGAGGGCGACAAACCCAAGCGCCAGA
>JBKBIZ010000136.1:0-3726 GCA_046293975.1 Hyphomonas sp.
GGAGCGCCGGGCTCCATTCCGGGAATTTCAGGGCGGCTTCGCCCATGAAAATCGTCAGTGCGGCGAGCAGTTCGGTCATGCGGCGTCTTTTCCCTGTCTGGCTGGCACCTTATCTGATAGGCCACCAACACACCCGGTGCGAAGGAGTAGCCGCATGGCCAGCACAAATCCACTGCTTGATGACATTGCAGGCCTGATGACCGGCGCCCTCGGCGCGGCGCGTGCTGCGGGCGAGGAAGCCAAGACCGCAGCGCAGGCCCGTGTGCGGGCTTTGATCGCCGATATGGACCTTGCCGGGCGCGATGAAGTCGAGGCCCTGAAGGCGATTGCTACGGCTGCGCTCGACCGTGTGGATACCCTTGAGGCGCGAATTGCGGCCCTCGAAGCGGCAAAATCCACGGAAAGCTGAGCGTTAACTGCTTATGAACTTTGACATCCCCGGCAGGCCCGGCGTTGATGGTGTTGGATTTGTGGAGCGAATCCGGCAGCTTATGCAAATCTCAACGCGGAGGCCCGCCCATGAGCCTGGAACTTAGCCGCAGCGACCTGCTGGCAATCGACCCTCTTGATGTCGTGGAAGACGTGCTGGAAGCCGCTGGCTGGCCAGCCGAACGCGATGAAGAAGGCACGCTTCAAGTCGTCGCTGAAACCCGCTGGGGGGACATGGGCGCGCTGTTTGCGCACCGGCCCGAGCCTGCCGCCGTGCATTTCTCCATGACGCTGGACGTGAAACCGCAGGACGGTAAACGCGCCGCGATCAACGAGCTTGTGATCCTGGCCAATGAGCGCCTCTGGATCGGGCATTTCGATTACTGGGCCGATGATGGCGTGATCGTGTTTCGTTACACTTTCCCGCTGGAAGGGCGTGAGGAGCTGTCTGAAGGTGAGGTCAGCGCTGTGCTGGCCGCTTCGATCAGCGCGGCGGACCGGTTCATTCCGGCGTTCAACTTCCTTGTCTGGGCTGGCAAATCTCCGCGCGACGCGATCGACGCGGTGATGTTTGAAACCCACGGCGAAGCCTGAGCCGATCTGATGAAGCCCGCAGCGTCTCTGACCCTTGTCGGCGCAGGCCGGATGGGCGCGGCGCTGCTGCATGGCTGGCTGAAAGGCCCCGTCCGCGAGATTTCCGTGGTCGAACCTTCCCCGCGTCCTGAGATCAAGGCGCTGGCGGAGGAGGGGCGTATCCAGCTCAATCCGGCGCCATCGCCCAGCAGCATCCTCGTGATGGCGGTCAAGCCGCAGCAGTTTGCCGCCGTATCGGCGCAGGCGAAGGCGTTTATGGGCCCCAAATCGGTCGCTATCTCGATCATGGCCGGTGTCCGTCTGGCGCAGCTGTCCCAGCGTCTGGGCACAGACCGGGTCATCCGCTCAATGCCGAATACGCCTGGTGCCATCGGGCGGGGCGTCACCGTTTTTACCGCGCAGCAGGGCGCCAAGCCGGCAGACCTTTCGGCCGCGCGGGAGGTGCTTGCGCCGCTCGGCGAGGTGCACGGGCCGGTGGATGAGGGGATGATGTCGGCGGTGACGGCTCTGTCTGGTTCGGGCCCGGCCTATATCTTCCTGCTGGCAGAAGTGATGGCTGAGGCCGGCGTAGCGCAGGGCCTGCCGAGAGACCTTGCTGTCAGCCTGGCGCGGCGCACCGTCGAGGGCGCGGCTGCCCTGATGGCCGATAGCGGCGATAGCCCCGAAGCGCTTCGCAAAGCGGTGACCTCACCCGGCGGAACCACACAGGCGGCTCTTGACATCCTTATGGACACAGGTGGGATGCCCGCCTTGTTCAGGAACGCCCTCAGCGCCGCCGCGGCCCGCGACCGGCAGCTGTCACAAGAGGCGGACTGACCTCAGCAGGAGGTAGTTCAGTTGGCCGTCACCGATACAGTCATTGAGGCAGGGCTGCTCGCAGCGCTCGCGCTTGCGGCTGAAAAACCGTGGCCGGAAATTACACTGGCTGCCATCGCCGCCAAGGCGGAGCTGCCTTTGCAGGACTTTCACGGAATGAGCGGGCGCGAGGACGTCGTCGAGGCGCTGGACGGCTATTTCGACCGCGCCATGTCAGCTGAAGGCGTGCCGGAGGACAGCTCGGCGCGGGAGCGGCTGTTTGATGTGATCATGAAGCGGTTTGAGGCGATGGAGCCTTACCGCGCCGGGCTCCGTGAGCTGATGAAATTCCGCGAGACATCGCTGACGCATGTTGTGCGTCTGCCCGCGCATCGCCACGCCACGGCTGCCTGGGCGCTTGCCTCTGCCGGTGTCGATGATGATACCGGCGCGCCGGCAAGCCTCAAGCGTATCGCGATTGCCTTTGTTATCGCCGAAACAGAACGCGCCTGGCGCAAGGAAAAGAGCGCGGATTTTGCCCTCACCATGGCCGCGCTCGACAAGGGCCTGCGCCGCGCCGAGGACCGCCTCGGACAGCTGCGCCGGTTCACCAGCCGCAAACCAAGCACAACAGACACAACAGAAAAACCTGATAAGGGGGAAGCATGAGCCGTCCGGGACTGGATACGAATCCGCTGGAACTTGGGCCTGACTGGTTCAACACATTGTTTGCGGAGATCGGCATTGATGCCGAGGTGAAGTCTCTGACGTCAAAGTCGATCGGCACCGGCCAGATCGGCGAGAATGTGCGTTTCGTCTTCGAGTATGCCAAGGCCGGGCCGGACGCGCCCAAAACGCTGGTCGGCAAGTTTCCATCGGGCAATGAAACCAGCCTGATGGCCGCCAGGATGCTGAACCATTACAAGCGCGAAGTGTATTTCTACCGCACCTTCCCGAAGGTTGCGGGGCGCATCACGCCAAAAGCGCTGTACACAGATTATGATGAGGCAACCAACCGCTTTGCCCTGATCATGGAAGACATGTCGCCCTCCGAGCAGGGCGACCAGCTGGCAGGCTGCGGCCTCGTGGAGGCAAAGCTCGCGCTGTCTGCCGCCGCTGCGCTGCATGCAGCCCATTGGGAAGATCCCGCGCTGGATGACTTCGACTGGCTTCAGGGCTCAGCCAAGGCGCCGCCACCCGCAATAACGCCCGAGCAGGTCACCGGGCTCTGGGGCGCGTTCAAGGACCGTTACGCGGCCCATCTCACCGCAGACATCATCGAAGTGGGCGACGCGTATGCCGAAAGCCTGCCGAGATGGGGCGAGAGCTATACCGGCCCGTTCGCGCTGACCCATTCCGATTTCCGGCTGGACAATATGTTGTTCGCGCCTCCTGGCGCCGCCAAGCCGCTCGCCGTGGTCGACTGGCAGACGGCGGGCAAGGGCGGCCCGGCCAATGACGTGGCCTATTTTATCGGCGCGGGCCTGACGCGCGAGGATCGTCCCAAGCATGAGATGGCGCTACTGCGCTATTATCATGACTGCCTGAAAGCCGAAGGCATCACCAGCTACAGCTTTGAAGACCTGCACGAGCATTATCGCTGGTTCTCATTTTCCGGCATTGGCGTCGCCTTCGGGGCAGCCATGATCGTCAAGCAGACCGAGCGGGGCGACGAGATGTTCCTCACCATGCTGCGCCGCCACTGCGCTCAGGTGCGGGACAATAACGCGCTGGAACTGCTCAAGACTCTGGCCTGAAAAAATGGCCTGATCGGCCAAGCGTTCATATCGTAGTGCATGTTGTTAAGACCGCCCCTTCATGGGGCGGTTTTTCTGTCTGTCCTGTCATGATCACGGCCGCAAAAAGGCAGGAATGCCCCCTTCGTCCCGCGCTGGAACAGCTTTGCAA
>JBKBIZ010000137.1:0-3620 GCA_046293975.1 Hyphomonas sp.
CGTCTCCATCATCTTCTCCTGTACCAAGGCCGCCGTCGCCACCTGCGCCCACATCCTGATCGACCGGGGCGCGCTCAGCCCCTCCGCCCTCGTCAGCGAATACTGGCCCGAATTTGCCAAGGCCGGCAAAGAGAAAACCACCGTCCAGATGATGCTCAACCATGAGAGCGCGCTGCCCACCCTGCGCGACCCGGTAAAGCCCGGCGGCTTTGGCGACTGGGATTACATGATCAAACGCATGGAAGACGAGGAGCCCTTCTGGGAGCCGGGCACGCGCAACGGCTATCACATGGTCAATTTCGGCTGGACGGTCGGCGAGTTGGTCCGCCGCGTCTCGGGCAAATCGCTGGGCACGTTTTTCCGCGAGGAAGTGGCCGAAAAAACCGGCGCCAAATTCTGGATCGGCCTGCCTGAAAACGAAAACGTCCACATCGCTCCCATCCGCATGTATCAGCCAAAGCCCACCGATCAGCCTACGGAATTCACGATAAAGCTGATGAGCGATCCCAATTCCATCCAGCACAAATCCTTCATGAACACAGGCGGCTGGGACTGGAATAACCGCAAGAACCAGACGGCCGAAATCGGCGGAGGCGGCGGCCTTTCCAATGCGCGCGGGCAGGTGACGTGGTATACGGAGCTTGCCACAAACAGCGGCAAACTCGTCTCGTCTGACCGCCTCGCGGCCATGACAATGGTCTCCACCGCCACCCAGCGCGACGCGACCCTCCTCATCCCCTCGCGCTTTGCCTCGGGCTATATGAAATCAATGGACAATCGCGGGCTGGGTCTCGGTCCCGGCACCAGCGCCATCATGGGTGAGAAAGCCATCGGCCATGTCGGCGCGGGCGGCTCCATCGGCTTTGCCGATCCCGAAGCCCGCATGGCGTTTTCCTACACCATGAACCAGATGGGCGGCGGCCTCCTGCTCAACGAGCGCGGCCAGAGCCTCATCGACGCCGCCTATCAGGCACTCGGCTACCGCACGAACACGCCGGGCGCGTGGGTGCGCTGAAAATCGCTTGAGCAACAGCCTCTGGGCGATTACGCTTCCCTCATTAATTGTGGGAGGCGTGAGTGGTCGGCAGAGCGGTAATCGTAATGGCGCTTTCGGCGGCGCTTCTGGTGCCCCCAATGCTGGCGCAGGGCGGAAATCTGCCGGATATGGACGCGCGCCCCGTTCGCCCACCCATTCCGGTCTATCCGCAGGGGGCGGCCGCAGCGAGCCTGTCAGGCTATTGTGATGTTCGCTTCTCTGTGGACACGCGCGGGCGCACCAGCAATATCCGCCCATACTGTTCGCATCCGGAGTTTTGCGCCAGCGCTACGGCAGCTATGGAAGAAGTGCGCTTCATGCCAGCCCGGCGCGATGGCATGATTGTTGCGCGTGATAACGTCGTCTATCCGCTTGAATACCGTATATATGGCGGCCCGGAACCCGTCTTTGATCTGAATAATCTGACAGATTGTGTCGATCCCTTTGTCTCCTGACCTGCTCAGGACTCGCCGCCCGGCGGCGGTTCCCGGTCCGTCGGTATAAGGATCATCACCACTGTTGCCGCCACCGCCGCCAGCGCCACGCTGATCACCACCGGATGCGTCAACGTCTGCGCCACGCCTGCCGTGATCACGGCTGATCCCCAGGCAAAGCCCACCGCGATCCGTTTCACGGCCGGGCGGATGGCGCGGCGCTCCTCGAAACGGCGCGCTTCCAGAAGCGCAGATTGCAGGATGGGGATGCGCTCCAGCCACCGGGTCAACCGTTCGGACGAGCGCGAAAAGGCCCATAGGGCCACAATCAGGAACACCGTGGTCGGAACACCGGGCAGGATCGCGCCGATGATCGCCAGGCCCGTGAAAACAAAGCCGATCAGGATGAAAAAAGGCTTGGACATTAAGCGGCCAGCCCGCTGCGCATGCGGGGCCGGGGGCGCATCAGCTATGCGTCACAGGAAGCCGTTCGGCCAGCCAGCCCTCCGGGCCTTCAACGCCGCCCACCACATTGTAAACCTGGGTAAAGCCGACCGAGCGTGCCTGCGCGGCGGCCTGTCCCGAACGCTGGCCCGAGCGGCAGACGAACGCAACCGGCGCTTCAAAGCCGCCGGTAAGCGTCATCACCTGTTTGAGAAAATCCGCATCCTGTAGGGTGGCGCGGCTGGCACCCTGGGGGACGCCGGTCTGGCGCCATTCGGCAGGCGTGCGCACGTCGATCAGCGTGATCTCTCCGGCCCGTTGCTTGTCATGCGCCTCGCGCGCCGACAGGCGCTGCACAGGCGGGGCGGCCCGGTCAGCGCCTTTCAGCGAAAACATCGTGGCGAGGATGGACGAGATGTTCATCGCTCTGGTTTACCCGGCCCCGCCAACCGTCAGGGAACCGACCTTCAGCGTCGGCTGGCCTACGCCCACAGGAATGGACTGCCCGGCCTTGCCGCACACGCCCACGCCGTCATCCATCGCAAAATCGTTGCCGATCATCGTCACATCGCGCAGCACGGTCGGCCCGTGGCCGATCAGCGTCGCGTTCTTCACAGGCGCCACCACCTTGCCATTCTCGACCAGGTAAGCCTCCGTACACTGAAAGACGAAATTGCCGGAGGTGATGTCCACCTGTCCGCCGCCGAAATCCACCGCCCACAGGCCGCGCTTGATTGAGGCAACGATTTCCTTGGGGTCTTTGTCCCCGCCCAGCATCACCGTATTGGTCATGCGCGGCAGGGTCTGGGCCTCATAGCTTTCGCGGCGGCCATTGCCCGTGGGCGCCATGCCCATCAGGCGGGCGTTCATCCGGTCCTGCATATAGCCTTTGAGGATGCCGTCCTCGATCAGCACCGTGCGTTGGGTCGGCGTGCCTTCGTCATCAAAGGAGAGCGATCCGCGCCGCGCCTCAATGGACCCATCATCAATCACGGTCACGCCCCTGGCGGCGACCTGCTGGCCGACCTGGCCGGAATAGACGCTCGTGCCCTTGCGCGCGAAGTCGCCTTCCAGGCCGTGGCCGACCGCCTCATGCAGCAGCACAGCCGGCCAGCCCGGGCCGAGCACCACTTCCATCTCGCCGGCCGGGGCGGGAATGGATTGCAGGTTTACGGACGCCTTCTCGATGGCGCGGCGCACCATCCCTTTCCAGCGATCCGGCGCGATCCATTCCTCATAGGCCGCCCGCCCGCCCGCGCCCGCGCCGGCCGACTCGCGCCGGCCGTTTTCTTCCAGCGTCACCGAAACATTGAGGCGCACGAGGGGCCGCACTTCATGGAAATGCGCGCCATCGGGCCTCAGGATGTCGATCTCTTTATGGCTGCCCGCGAGGGACACAGACACCTGCACCACGCGCGGGTCGCTGGCGCGGGCAAAGGCGTCGATCTCGGCCAGAAGCTGAGCCTTGCTGAGTTCACGTGCGGCGGCGATCCGGTCCAGCACGGCCCAGAACTCGGGCTCCAGCGCGACCGAGGTCGCATGACCCGCCAGGGCGACCGAGCGTTTGCTCAGGCTGCTCAACGCGCGGACTTTAACACGATCTCGGCCGAGGCCGGTGAGCCGTGGGTCAGGATTGCGTGGCGGGTGTCTGTGACGAAGACCAGGGCGCCGGCTGCGTCGCGGATTTCGGCCCGCGCGGCATAGGT
>JBKBIZ010000138.1:0-3522 GCA_046293975.1 Hyphomonas sp.
GGCGATCACCTGCTGGTGACGTTGAACAATCCCGCCCGTCGCAACGCCCTGGACCCGGCGATGCACCCCATTCTGCGCAATGCGCTGGATCAGGCTGCGGCCGAGGATCGGCTGGGCGCGGTGGTGCTGACCGGGGCGGGCGGCTATTTCTGCGCGGGGGGCGATCTGAACGCCCTGGCGCAGCGGGCCGCCCAGCGGTGTAATCGTCCCGGCGCCGGAGCCCGGGATCACGTCGCGCGGCCCGGTTGCGTCATAGGCGGCAACCGGCGTGCCCGCTGCCATCGCTTCCAGCACGACCAGCCCGAACGTATCCGTCAGGCTGGGGAACACGAACACGTCCGCGCCTGCATAATGCGCGGCCAGGTCCTCGCCAAATTTGGCGCCGAGGAACATGACATCCTTGTACTTCCGCCTCAGCTCTTCGAGCTGGGGCCCATCGCCGACGATCACCTTGGTGCCCGGCAGGTCGAGCCCGGCAAAGGATTCGATATTCTTCTCCACCGCCACCCGCCCGACATTCAGGAAGATAGGACGCTTCATCCCGGCAAACGGATCGCCCGGCTGGCCTTCTTCAATCCGTTTGGCGGGGTTGAACAGCTCGGTGTCGACCCCCCGGCTCCAGGAAACGAGGTTAATGAAACGCTGCTGGCGCAGTTCATCGAGCAGGGAGGGCGTCGCCACCATCACCTTGCCCGAATATTTGTGGAACCAGCGCACAAAGGAATAGCCCCAGGCCAGAGGCACCGGCAGGCGCGCCGAGACGTATTCGGGAAACCGTGTGTGATAGGCGGTGGAGAAGGGGTGTTTCTCCGTCAGGCAGACCGCCCGCCCGGCCATGCCGAGGGTGCCCTCGGTCGCGATATGCACCGCGTCGGGCTCGAAAGCGTCAAACCGCTCGCGGATCTTGCGCCGCGCAAACAGCGCCAGCTTGATCTCCGGATAGGTCGGCAGGGGCATGGTCATGAAACCATCCCCGGGGTGCACGATCTCCCAGACATGGCCCATGGCCTCTGTCTCGGCGATAACGCGCTTCATCGTACGTACGACGCCATTGACCTGCGGGTCCCAGGCGTCGGTGACGAGCATGATGCGCATGCCGGCTCCATGATTTTCAGCCCCCCGTGGGCTTGGGGGCGCAATCTGGCGGGCTTGGCGCGGGGCGTAAAGGGGGTCACTGCGGCGCAGCGTTGTTTTGAGACACTCCTGTGATGGGGGTATTCTTGTCCGCAGGCTCAGGTATAAGCGGCAGATTATTGCCCCGGCCCTGCCAGACGGACCCTCTCCATGCCCGATACCGCTACACACATCGCTCTCGATTGGGACGCGCTCGACGCTCTGAAATTTGCCGACGAGGAAGCCCTCCTTGAAGGGCTTCTCAAGGAAGGCATTCTGCCCCAGCCAATCCGCGACGGCGCTGTCCGCCGGGGCCGGGAACTGGTGATGTCGGCCCGCGCCAAGGGCCGCCGCAAGGGCATGATGGAAAGCTTCCTCGAAGAGTTTGGCCTCACCAACTCCGAAGGCCTCGCCATGATGTGTCTGGCCGAAGCGCTCCTGCGCGTGCCCGACGCGGAGACAAAAGACGACCTCATCGCCGAAAAGATCCGCTCAGGCGACTGGGGCGCCCATAAGGGCCAGTCCGACAGCTGGCTCGTCAACGCTTCCACCTGGGGACTGATGCTCACCGGCCGTGTCATCGGCGCGCCGGAGAACGCCCAGAAAGGCGCCGGCAATTTCGTCACCGGTCTCGTTCGCCAGAGCGGCGAGCCCGTCATCCGCGCCGCCATGATGCAGGCGATGCGCATCATGGGCGAACAGTTCGTCCTTGGGCGGACGGTATCGGAAGCCCTCAAGCGCGGCCGCCGCATGATCAAATCCGGCGAAGCGGCGCATTTCAGCTTCGACATGCTCGGCGAAGGCGCCCGCACCACGGCAGACGCCAACCGCTATTATAAAGCCTATCACGACGCGATCGCCGCTGTCGCCGCCGACAAAGATCCCGCCCTGCCACCCGAAAAAGCCAACGGCGTCTCGGTGAAACTCTCCGCCCTCCATCCGCGCTATCTCGCGGTCAAGGAAGCGCGCGTGATGGCCGAGCTCTATCCTCGCGTGCTCTCCCTTTGTGAGGCCGCCGCCAAAGCCAATATCGGTCTGTGTCTGGACGCGGAAGAAGCCCACCGCTTGGTCATCAGCCTGAAGATCTTCGAGCGCCTTGCGCGCGAACCCTCCCTGAAAGACTGGACCGGCCTCGGCCTCGCTGTCCAGGCCTATCAGAAGCGCGCCCGCGCTGTGATCGACCGCCTCGCTGTTCTGGCAAAGGAAACCAACCGCCGCTTCATGGTCCGCCTGGTGAAGGGCGCCTATTGGGACAGCGAGATCAAGAACGCCCAGGTCGAAGGCTTCCCGAATTTCCCGGTCTTCACCACCAAGCAGGGTACGGACGTTCACTATCTCGCCTGCGCCAAGGCCATGCTCGCTGCTTCCCCGGCGATCTATTCTGCCTTCGCCACCCACAACGCACACAGCCTCGCTGCTGTTGACCTGCTCGCGGCCGCCGCGGGCGTCACCAGTTTTGAATTCCAGCGCCTGCACGGCATGGGCGAGCCCCTCTATGAAGCCGCCGAAGCGGGCAGCCGCGTGCGCGTCTACGCCCCGGTCGGCGCGCATGAAGACCTCTTGCCTTATCTGGTCCGCCGCCTCCTCGAAAACGGCGCCAATACCAGCTTCGTCCACTCCTTCCTCGATCCCGATGTCCCCGCCGAACAGGTCGTCGCCGATCCCATCGCCAAGGTCGAGGCCGGCCCGCGCCGCCATCCGCGTATCCCCACCCCGCCGCGCCTCTATGGCGCCGGCCGCCGCAATTCGGCCGGTCATGATCTCAGCCAGATTGGCGTGCGCGACAAGTTTGCCGCCGCCCTGAAGGCGCTGGACGATGGCCCGGCTTTCGCCGCTGGCCCCATCGTCTCAGGCAAGGCGGAAACCGGCGGGGGCGAACTCGTCCGTATGCCCGCTGAAACGGGCCGCGCGCTCGGCGCCATCAAGGAGGCCGATGCGTCCGCCATCGACCGCGCCCTCGACGCTGGCACAAAGTTCCAGCCCGAATGGGACCGTCTCGGCGGCCCCAAACGCGCCGAATATCTCCACGCCATGGCCGATGCGATGGAGGCAAACGCTGCCCAGCTGATCGCCCTGATGGCGCGCGAAGCAGGCAAGACGCTTCCCGATGGCATCGCTGAAGTGCGCGAAGCGGTCGATTTCTGCCGCTACTATGCTCAGCAGGCAGAGCATGATTTCGCCGCCCCCGTGCGCCTGCCCGGCCCAACCGGTGAGACCAACCATCTCTCCCTGCATGGCCGCGGCGTCTTCTGCTGCATCAGCCCGTGGAACTTCCCCCTCGCCATCTTCACCGGCCAGATCGCCGCCGCCCTTGCGGCCGGCAACACCGTCGTCGCCAAGCCCGCCGAGCAGACCGGCCTCACCGCCTTTGAGGCCGTGCGCCTCTTCCACAAGGCAGGCCTCCCGGCC
>JBKBIZ010000139.1:0-3419 GCA_046293975.1 Hyphomonas sp.
ATCGAAACCCTCTCCCTGCGGATGGAAAAGCATGTCGCCAATGCGCAGAAGATCGCCGCCTGGCTGGAAACCCATCCGGCGGTGAAATCCGTCACCTATCCGGGCCTTGCCTCCTCACCCTATAAGGACCGCGCCGCGCGCGTCACGCCCAAAGGCCCCGGCGCGCTGTTCACGGTCCAACTGAAAGGCGGCTATGACGCCTGCATGAAGTTCGTCGCGGCGCTGAAACTCTTCAGCCATGTGGCCAATCTCGGCGACGCGCGCAGCCTCGTCATCCATTCGGCCTCCACCACCCACCGTCAGCTGACGGACGATCAGAAAGTCGCCGCTGGCGCCGCCCCGGATGTGGTGCGCCTCTCCATCGGCATCGAAGGCCCCGAAGACCTGATCGCAGATCTCGACCAGGCGCTGAGCGCGGCCAGCTAGAAAAATCGGAAAAGGGCGGCTCTATCCGGGCCGCCCTACCCGACCGATCAGCGCCTTGGCGGCCGCCGGATTACGCTCCTTGGCGCCAGCAATGAAGAAGGCAAACACCTCCCGCTTCTTGGCCCAGCCCTTGAGGGTCTTCGCCCAGCTGTCCAACTCGCCCGCCTCATATCCCGTCTCAATGTCGCTTTGCGTCTGTTGCAGGCGGGCATAAGCAAAATCCGCCGTCGCAATATCCGGCATCGGCCAGTCGGGATCATCGGCGAACACCACGGCGCAGCCATGCTGGCGCATAAGATCCGTGAACGCCTCATTCCGGAACGTCTCATTGCGCACCTCGATGGCATGGCGCAGGCGCACGCCTTTATGCTCGGGCGGCAGGAAGGAGCAGAACGCGCCGAAATAATCGGCATCAAACTTGCGCGTCTCGGGAAACTGCCAGTTGATCGCGCCCAGCTTCTCGCCCAGCGCTGTCACGCCCCCGCCGATGAACATGCCGACCGAGCTGCGCATATCGTCCACGGTCTTGCGGATCGTCGTCGCCCGGTGCGCTTTCACGGTGAAGCGGAAGTCGTCCGGTGTTTCTTCCGCCCATTTTGCAAATGTCGTCTCGCTCTGGCCGCGATAAAAGGTCGAGTTGACCTCGATCGCCGTCACCTGCCCGCTGGCATAGGCCAGCTCTCCGGCCCTCTTCACCTCCGCCGGATAAAACGTCTCCCGCCAGGGCTCATAACTCCACCCGCCAATGCCGATACGAATGGGATGGGACATGCTTTCCTCCGAATGCCTGGTAATGCGCCGTCCCGTCTTCATGGCCGCGCCGAATGCGGGGCACAATCCGGCGGGCACTCTCTGGACTGACGATTTCCTGTATGTAGCGTGAAGATTATCACTCTCCGACTCACGCAAAGATGGCGTATTTTTCTCGATTTCCCCCCATCGCCCAGAAGGACGCCCATGCGTAAACCATATTCTCCGGTTTAATTATGGTAAATCGAAAGTTAGCGCTCGCTTTGGTTGTAAGAGCCCGCTAGTTGATACCCGTCAACCTGATGGGTTGACACGTTACACTTCACATCTAGGGGCTATTACCTTGTATAAAAATATGAAAGTGCTCACCGCGCTCGCAAGCGCTGTTGTCTTTTCGCAAATCGCGTGCGCCGACGATTTCCAGTTTTCGGCCGGCGGAGAATACCTCTTCGACTCCAACGACACCGAGTTCGCCTTCACCGGCATCACGGGCCGCGCCACCTACTATTTCAACCGCAATGTGGGCATTGAGGGCGAAGCCATGATCGGCACCAGCGGCGCTGACAATTACGAATCTACCGGCATCGACTTTGAACTCGACCGTCAGCTCGGTGCTTACATCGTCGGGCGCGCGCCTGTCGGAAAGTCAGGCGAGCTCTTTGCCCGCGCAGGCTTCCGCGCCGGCAAGATTTCGGTCTCCGCCGATTCCTACTGGTACTTTATCGATGAAGAAGTTGACTATAACGGCTTCTCGCTCGGTGCTGGCTATTCGCATTTCCTGACCAAGAATGTCGGCATCCGCGGCGATATCACCACCAGCGGCGCTTCGCTCGACAACAACTTCTCGCCGGACGGAAACCTGACAAGCTTTTCCCTCTCGCTGGTCTACAAATTCGGCGGCAAGGAATAGCGCCGCATCCGCAAGCCGCTTCTGTGGGCTTTGTGAAACAGAGCCGGCAAACACATTCCCAGAAGGGCGGTCTACGGGCCGCCCTTCCCTGTTTGTGGACGCCTCCCTCACGCAGCTCGTAAGGCGCCGCAGACTTACTCCGTATACCTAGTAATCTACCGTCCCGTCTTCATGGCCGAGACGGATGCGCAAGATCAGCGCCACATCTTCCTTGATCTCATAAAGGATCACATGAGACCCAAATGGTCGTACACGGACCGGACGATTGAGCTCATTCCTACCCGGGCTAGCGTAAGGATACTCAGTAATCAAGCGAAAGGCGTCCGCCATCTCTTCCGCATACTTCTGAGCTTGTTTCACACCAAACAGGCTTATGCCTTCACGGTTTATGGCCGCGATATCGGCCTCCGCCTCCCGGGAGAAATCAATGTTCAAGACTGGGCAGCTTTCCAGGCGTCCTGCATCACCTGGTCAATAGACTTGCCTGAGAAGCCGCTCGCATAAGCTTCCTCAATCTTCTCGTTCAGCGCGGCGATCTTCTCCTGCTTGATCTGCTCGCGGCGGATGAGGTCGCGGATCAGGTCGGAAGAGTTGGCATATTTGCCATCCGCCGATTGCGCCTCAACCCAGGCTTTCATCTGAGCGGGGAGAGAAATATTCATCGTGGCCATAGCGGGGCTCCTCAAGCTGCACGCCAAATATAATGGCAAACTTTGCCAAAAACAATCGAGAACCCCAGAATCTAAAAGGGCGGCCCTCGGGCCGCCCTCTCGATACTGTTCCGGATCAGGTATCCAGGAAGCTCCGCAGCTTCCTTGACCGGCTCGGGTGTTTCAGCTTGCGCAAAGCCTTGGCCTCGATCTGGCGGATGCGTTCGCGGGTCACGCTGAACTGCTGGCCGACTTCTTCCAGGGTGTGATCCGTGTTCATGCCGATGCCGAAGCGCATGCGCAGGACACGTTCCTCACGCGGCGTGAGCGAGGCGAGCACACGGGTCGTCGTCTCGCGCAGGTTCGACTGGATAGCCGCGTCCACGGGGAGCAGCGCCATCTTGTCCTCGATGAAGTCGCCGAGGTTTGAATCCTCGTCGTCCCCGATCGGGGTCTCCAGCGAGATCGGCTCTTTCGCGATCTTCAGAACCTTGCGGATCTTCTCCAGCGGAAGCCCGAGCTTTTCGGCCAGTTCTTCCGGGGTCGGCTCGCGGCCGATCTCGTGCAGCATCTGGCGCTGTGTACGGATGATCTTGTTGATCGTCTCGATCATGTGTACCGGGATACGGATCGTCCGGGCCTGGTCCGCAATGGAGCGGGTGATGGCCTGGCGGATCCACCAG
>JBKBIZ010000013.1:0-54387 GCA_046293975.1 Hyphomonas sp.
CCGGCCGGACCCGGGCGCCAAGGCGGGCCAAATCTCCAGCGCGCCGCCTTGCGCTGCGGGCATGGCGCATTTTCCTGCGCCACAGGATAGGATAAAGGGGGCGGTAAAGGGCTTCCCCGGGGCGTTGACCGGTGGGAACATAGCGTTACGCTGCGCCTGCCCGACAAGAAGCGTTGACACAGCAGCCCTATGAACAAGGAGGCATACAAATTACGTCCTGGCTACATGAACAGCGCCTTGCAGAATCGCTTGAGGTTGTCGTTCAATCGGGCGCGCGGACCATCCTCGATCTCGGTTGCGGCGACGGGGATCTGCTTGTCCGCCTGGCCCAACAGCCCCACATCGACCGGATCGTAGGGGTGGACATTTGCGCCGCGTCTCTGGACCGGCTGCGCGCACGGCTGGAAAATCTGGACGGGACCGGGACGGCGCAGGTTGAGCTGGTGCAGGGCTCGATGATCGAGAGCCGGGCCGCTTACGCCAATTTCGATTGCGCCGTGCTGATCGAGACCATCGAGCATATTGCGCCCGACAGGCTGTCG
This sequence comes from Hyphomonas sp., assembly GCA_046293975.1. Classification (GTDB taxonomy): domain Bacteria; phylum Pseudomonadota; class Alphaproteobacteria; order Caulobacterales; family Hyphomonadaceae; genus Hyphomonas. The sequence continues at coordinate 543 of JBKBIZ010000013.1, forward strand.
GTGCTGGAGCGGGCGATCTTTGCCCAGATGCGGCCGGCGATGGTGGTCATCACGACGCCGAATGCCGATTATAATACGTTGCTGGGCGTGCCGTCGCACCGGTTCCGGCATCCCGGCCATCTGTTTGAATGGGACCGGGCCAAGTTCGGCCGATGGGCCAGGGGCGTTGCGGCCCGGAACGGGTATGCGGTAGCCTGCCGTGACCTGGCCGGGCACCATCCGGTGCTGGGCGGCGCGAGCCAGATGGCGGTGTTCACATTGGCCGGAGAAGCTGGCGATCAGTCCGCCGCTTGAAAATGACCGGCGCGGACGCCAAAAGGCCTGACATGACAACCGCACAAACAGAAGAACTGGACCACCTGCGCTTTTGCCAGGCGCGCATTGATGCCAACCTGCAGGCGGTGACCGTGCGCCTGACCGGCTCGGCGCACGAAATCCAGGAAACCAAGGAATATATGTGGGAGGCGCGGCGTGACCTCGACCATATCGACAAGGCCGGGCTGCGCCAGTCGATTGACCTGAAGACACGCTCGACCGAGGTGCTGCACGAACAGCAGCAGAAGCTTCTGAAGCTGAAGAAGTCCCCCTATTTCGGCCGGATTGATTTTGCGCGCGATAACAGCGGCAAGGCGGATGGCCAGCCAATCTATATCGGCGTGCATGATTGCCAAGATGAGGCCTCCGGCACGGCGCTCGTCCATGACTGGCGCGCGCCGATATCGTCGATGTTCTATGATTACGAAATCGGCCCGGCCCGTTACAAGGCGCCCTCCGGGGAAATCGCCGGCCGTGTGGACTTGAAGCGGCAATTCCGCATCCGCGACGGGCAGATGGAGTTCATGTTCGAATCCGGCGTGAACATTGTCGATGACGTGTTGCAGGAGGAACTCAGCCGGTCCTCCGATGACGGAATGAAGAACATTGTCGCAACCATCCAGCGCGACCAGAACGCGATCATCCGCGATGCCGAGGCGCATACACTGATCATCCAGGGCGTCGCCGGATCGGGCAAGACTTCGATCGCCCTGCACCGGATCGCCTTCCTGCTCTATCACTATAAGGATACGCTGAGTTCCAAGGACATCCTCATCATTTCGCCCAACCGTGTGTTTGCGGATTATATCGGCAATGTCCTGCCCGAACTTGGCGAGCAGCAGGTCAGCGAGATCGGCATGGAAGCGCTGGCCGACGCATTGCTCGCCGGCAGCTTCCGGTTCCAGACATTCTTCGAGCAGACCTCGCAGCTGCTGGAGACGAACGATGAGACGATGCAGGCCCGCATTTCCGCGAAATCATCGCTGGCGTTCCTGAAACAGATGGATGGCTACATTGATCATCTGGAAGCCAGCTCGTTCGAGGCGGTCGACTGGCGCGCAGGCCAGGCGCTCGTACCGGCCTGGCACTTCCAGGAAACCTGGCAGAAATATCGCGGCCTTCCGCTCAAGGAACGAATTTCCGAGGTGATCAGCAAGACCGAACACAAATGCTTTCTGCACTACAAGCGGGAATTCCGGCCGGAGGAAAAGCGCAGCCTGCGCGCGGCAGTGCGCGGCATGGTGCGTCGCAAGACGCTGCGGGCGGCCTATAAGGGGCTGTTCGACTGGATGGGGCAGCCCGAACTGTTCAAGCAGGCGGGCGGGACGCTCGAATATGCCGATGTGTTTCCGCTGATTCACCTGAAGATGCGGCTTGAGGGCGTCGAAAATCCGTACAAAGACGTCAAACACCTCCTGATCGACGAGATGCAGGACTATACGCCGGTGCAATATGCCGTGATCGGCAAGCTGTTTGACTGCGGCAAGACCGTTCTGGGCGACGCCAGCCAGTCCGTGAACCCCTACAGCGCCACGAATGCGACGCAGATTCAGGCTGTGTTGCGGGCGTCCGCGCCGGTGAAGCTTAACAAGAGTTATCGCTCAAGCTGGGAAATCATGCAGTTTGCCCTCAGCATTTCTCCCAATGACGAACTGGAGGCCATGAAGCGGCATGGCGAGGCGCCGCAGGTGCTTGTCTGCAAGAAACAGGATGAGGCTTTGGCCCGCATCCTCACTGAACTTGAGGCCTTCGAGGCGTCCGAGCACAACACGCTGGCGATTATTGCCAAAACGCAGAAACAGGCAAACGCGTTGCACCGGCGCCTGACAGAGGCCGGCGCGGCGGCGCGGCTGCTCGATTCGGCCAGCGCCGGGTTCTCGACCGGCGTCCTGATCTGCACGGCGCACCTGGCCAAGGGGCTGGAGTTCGACCGGGTCATCGTTCCTGATGTCAGCGCGCAGACCTACCGCACAGAGATGGACCGCAACCTTCTCTATGTGGCGTGTACGCGGGCTATGCACCGGCTGATGATCATCGCTGTGGGCGCGCCTTCGTACCTTTTGCCGCCGTCCCAAGCGGCGGGAAGCGCGCCGCCTGCTCAAAAATCGTAAGCGATTCCCTTGCGTTCCCAGTCGCCATAGCGGGTGGGCTCGATGGTTTTGGGGCCGCCGATTTCGTCGCTTGGCAAGGCAGCGGCATCCGCGGCTTCCTTTGCCTTGCGGGCTTCGGCTTCTTGCAGCGCGCGCCGGGCGACCTCCGGCAGGGCGGCGCGGCGGGCGGTTTCTTCTTCTGACAGCACGTTGCTCATTTGAAATCTTTCCCAGTCATTCACCCCTTCCCATATAGGTAGGCGTCTGCGAAGTGCTGCAAAGCGCGCGGCAGCGTTCTTGTTGATGAGGAGCACCCCACCGATGGGCACGGCCAAGACATTCACCCTTCTCGCCGCCATGACAGCGATCTTCATGGCGATCGGTTTCCTTGTGGGCGGCACGGGCGGCATGATCCTCGCCTTTGTGGTCGCCGCAGGCATGAACATTTTTGCCTGGTGGAACTCCGACAAGATGGTGCTGCGCATGCAGGGGGCGCAGGAAGTGCTGCCCGATACGAAAAACCCGATGCTGCGCGCCTTTGGTGAGGATGTGGCCCGTCTGGCGGAGACCGCCGGCCTGCCCGCGCCGCGAATCTACATCATCGACACACCCCAGCCCAATGCCTTCGCCACAGGCCGCAACCCCAAGAACGCCGCCGTGGCCGCCACAACGGGCCTCTTGAATATGCTCAACCGCGAGGAAGTGGCCGGCGTGATGGCGCATGAACTCGCCCACGTCCAGAACCGCGATACGCTGACGATGACTGTGACGGCGACGCTGGCGGGCGCCATCGGCATGCTGGCAAACTTTGCGCTGTTTTTCGGGCGCGAACGCACAGGCATGATCGGCGCCATCGCGATCATGATCTTTGCGCCGATGGCGGCAGGCCTTGTGCAGATGGCGATCAGCCGCTCACGCGAATACGTTGCCGACAAGCGCGGGGCGGAGATCTGCGGCAACCCGCTCTGGCTGGCTTCGGCGCTGGAAAAGATCGAGCGTGGCGCCCGCGCCCAGATCAATCCCTATGCCGAGCGCAGCCCGGCAATGGCGCATATGTACATCTCCAACCCCCTGAACGGGCGCGGGGCAGACAAACTCTTCTCCACCCACCCCTCAACCGCCAACCGCGTCGAAGCGCTGCGCCGTATGGCCGGTGAAATGGGCATCTCGGGCGTCGCCACGCCCACCGCACGCTCCAGCGGGCCCTGGGGTTGACCTACGCAATTCTAATCCGGAGGCTGGCAGTTTGAGTGGCGCCCCTATCAGGTTGGCCGCGGGCCGCCTTCTGAACCTTGTACTCGACAAGAAGCGCACGCTTGACGACGCGCTGGCGGCCGATGACGCTTACAACAATCTTGACGGCTCTGACCGCGCCTTTGCGCGCGCCATTGCCTCCTCGGCGCTGCGGCATCTGGGCTGGATTGACCGGGGCGTTGCGCCTTTCCTGTCACGGCCACTGTCGGCCACCGGCGCGGAAATCCGCGCGCTGATCCGGGCGGGCGCGGCGCAGATCTGGTTTATGGACGTGCCCCATCACGCCGCCGTTTCCGAAACGGTGGAGGCCGCCCGCCTCTGGTCTCCCGCACGCTCGGGCGGGGGTTTTCTCAACGCGGCCCTGCGCCGGGTGACCGAAAGCGAGAGCCCGGCCCATACGATCAGCCCGCTCGTCCTCTGGCCCGACTGGCTCGCCGGGCGCCTTGGCTCAGCCTATGGCCGCGAGGTGGCCGAGGCCCTCGCCCTCGCCCAGCTTGAAGAGCCAAGCCTCAACCTCTCCCCCAAGGGCGACGGCGCCCGCGTGGCTGAGGCGACGGGCGGCACACTGCTGCCAGACGGCGCCATCGACATCATCAGCGGCGCGGTAGAGACCCTGCCGGGCTACGCCGCCGGGGAATGGTGGGTGCAGGACGCGGCCGCGCGCATCCCTGCCCGTCTGCTCGCGCCCCAACCTGGCGAACGTATCCTCGACCTTTGCGCCGCGCCCGGTGGCAAGACGCTGCAGCTGGCCGCCGCTGGCGCCGAGGTGACCGCGCTTGACCGCTCGCGCCCGCGCCTCGAACGGCTGAAGGAAAACCTTGCCCGCACGGGGCTTCACGCGGACGTGATCATCGCCGATGGCGAGGCCTGGACCCCGCCTGCCCTCTTCCCGAAGATCCTGCTCGACGCGCCTTGCTCCGCCCTGGGCACGCTGCGGCGCCACCCGGAAAGCGCCTGGATCAAGACGCAGGACGATGTCGCCCGCTTCCCGGGGGTGCAGGCGCGTCTTCTGGCGGCGGCGGCCGGCATGCTGGAACCGGGCGGAAGCCTTGTATACTGCGTCTGCACGCCCCTTCCAGCCGAAGGGGTGGACATCGTGGAAGGCGCCATCGCCAAGGGCATTCTCGCCCGCGCGCCTGTAAAGGCTGAAGAAATTCCAGGTTTTGAAGATGCGCTCACGCCCGCCGGAGACGTGCTGACCCTGCCCTTGAAGGGCCGGAAGTACGACGCTTTCTATATCGCGCGGCTGACAAAGCCCGCCTGAGCCTGGCCTCACCTCTCCAAACTGTAATAGATTTCTGAACGGAAATCCGTGCGACAGTTCATATGTCATTCAGCAGATGTTGCGGTATAAGTCGCCCATCGCAGATATGCAGTGCGAAAGGAATATACAGATGAACATGGCGATCTCCCCTCGGGCGAAGCCCTTCAAAATGGCCGCAGGCGCGCTTGCGGCTCTGACCATGGCTCTTGCCGGTTGCGCCAGCTCCTATGGCGCCGGCACGGCAAGCCCCTCTTCGGTGGGCCAGGCCTCCACGGTTTACACTGGCTATGTCCAGTCGGTCCGCGAAGTGACCATTCGCTCTGAGCGCTCGCTCATCGGCGCAGCAACCGGCGCAGTTCTCGGTGGCCTTGCTGGCTCCGAACTCGGCGGCGGCGACAAGGCCCAGACGGCCGGCGCCATCGGCGGCGCTGTCATCGGCGGCGTGGCCGGTAACGAAGCTGGCAAAGCGCTGGGCACCAAGCGTGGCTACGCCTACACCGTTCGCTTCGACAATGGCGAAGTGCGCGAAATCACCCAGGGCGCAGACATCTACATCCCGCCTGGCGCGGCCGTGAACGCGATTGCCGGCGCAGATGGCTGGAAGATCGTTCCGCGCTAAACGCGGCGAAAAGCTCCAATACCGGACAGCCGGCTGCCTTGTGCGGCCGGCTGTTCCCTTTTAGGGAGATGGGATGAAACCCGTTCTGATTTCCCCGTCGATCCTTTCCGCAGACTTTGCCAAGCTGGGCGAGGAAATCCGCGCCATTGATGCTGCCGGCGCTGACATGATCCATGTCGATGTGATGGACGGCCATTTCGTGCCCAACCTCACCTTCGGCCCGCCTGTCATCGAAAAGCTGCGCCCGCACACGAAGAAGCTGTTTGATGTGCATCTGATGATCGCGCCGGTGGACCCGTTCATCCAGGACTTCGCCAAGGCAGGCGCCGATATCCTCACCGTCCATCCTGAGGCTGGTCCTCACCTGCACCGCACGATCCAGGCGATCCGCGCTGCGGGCATGCGCCCGGGCGTGGCGCTGAACCCCGGCACCCCTGCCAGCGTGATCGAGCCGGTGATCGGGGATATTGATCTTGTGCTTGTCATGTCGGTGAACCCCGGCTTTGGCGGGCAGAGCTTCATCGAAAGCCAGCTGAGGAAGGTGGAGCAGCTTCGCCGCATGATTGATGCGTCGGGCCGGGACATCATCCTCGAAATCGACGGTGGCCTGAACGCCGAAACCGCGCCGCGTGCCATTGCTGCGGGTGTAACGGCGATTGTCGCCGGGTCTGCCGTCTTTAAAGGCGGACCTGACGCATATGCCGCCAACATCCGGGCCCTCCGGCCGCACGTAAACGCCTGATCGCAGAGTTCGGGGATAGGTCCAGCCTTGGCCGAGAGCGAGTCTGATTTCAACGCCGACCGCACACGCACCAGCAGCGATGACGCCGCGCTTTGGCGCCGTTTCCGGGGCGTGGTCGGCGAGGACGCAAAAGTCTCCACCCTCCAGAAACTGAAACTGGGCGGACAAGGGCCCGACGCCTTCTCCCTGCACATCTCAAACCTTCTGCCCCCGGACGACCGGCGCGGCGAGGCACTGATGAACGGCATCTGGCGCATCGGCCAGCAGCGCATGGAGATGGATGGAGGCGCGCCGCCCTGGAGCCGGGAAATGCCCTCGCGCCATTTCGCCGACCGGGTACACCGCTTCGGCTGGCTGCCCGATATCATCGCGCGCGGCGAAGACGGCGCAGAGCGCGCCCGTGCCCTGACCGATGACTGGATCGAACGTTTCGGCAAGTTCAACGGCTTTGCCTGGCGCATCGAGCCGACCGCCAGCCGCGTCTGGAACTGGATGCGCTGCGGGCTGGAGCTGTTTGAAGTCGGCAGCCCCGAGGCGCGCGCCGCCCGGATCGACGCCCTCTCCCGCCAGCTGCGTTATCTGGCCGAGGTGATCGAGACCGCGCACGACCCCAAATCCCGCTGGATGGCAGCGGCCGGTCTGATCGCCCATTCCCTCTGCCTACGGAAAGGCGCTGGCTTAAGCGAAGCGCTCGCGCGCCTTGAAGGCGAGGTCACCGCGCAGATCCTCCCCGATGGCGGACACGTCACGCGCAGCCCTGCCCACACCCTCTCTGCCCTGCTCCACCTGCAAACGATCGAAGACGCCCTGATCCGCGCCCAGCGCCCGGTGCCTGAGTGGATCACCAAATGGACGCCCCGCATGGGCGCCATGCTCGCCTTCTTCCGTTCGGGTGACGGCGCGCTCGACACGTTCAATGATGGCGATGAGTCCCGCGCCGAAGTCGTCGAAGCCGTGCTCTCGCGCCTTGAGACGCCCCCGCGCCGGTTTCTCTTTGCGCCCAAATCCGGCTTCCAGAAGATCGAGCGCAGCAGCCTCCGCTTTGTGCTTGATTGCGGTGAGGCCCCGCCTCGTCCGTTTGCGGAGCATGCCCGCGCCGGCGCGCTTGGCTTTGAGTTCTCCGACGGCCCGGCCCGTATCGTCACCTCCTGCGGCTATTCCTCTGAAGTGAATGTCGACTGGCAGGCCGCCGTGCGCCGCACCAGCGCCCATTCCACGCTGATCCTCGCCGGCCGCGACAGTTCCGCCTTCGTGCTGAACGAGGAAACCCGCATGCGCGCCGTCATCGGCCCGGAAGGCATTGCCGCCAAACGCCTGGAAGAAGCCACAGAGATCTGGCTCGATGCCCAGCATGCCGGCTACAAGGCCTCTCATGGCCTGCTCCACCGGCGCCGCATCTTCGTCTCCGGTGGAGGCGATCGGCTCACCGGCGAGGATTCCCTCGTGCGCCCCGTCGCCCAGCCAATGAGCGACGACAAGAAGGCCATCCCCTTCGAGATCCGCTTCCATCTTCACCCCACGATCACCGCCCATATGGGCCGCGACGTCATCCGCCTCGTCAGCGAGACCGGCGCGGTCTGGCGCTTCAAGACGAGCCATGAGGGCGCGCGCCTGGAACGCACCGCCTATCTCGCCCGCGGCGTCGTGGAGACGCCCGAGCAGATCGTGCTGGCGGGCTTTGCCGACCCCAACGCCGATGGCAGCCAGCCGCCCAATTGCGTGCGCTGGGCCTTCATCCGGGAATCCGCAGCTTGACGCCTTCGCAGGGGGTGCTAGGCCGCGCGCAGCCATCCAGACGCCCCCAAACTCAGGAGCCCGCCCCGTGTCATCCCAGACTTCCGGCGCCCCCGTCACCATCCGCCGCGCGCTTATCTCCGTCTCCGACAAGACTGGCCTGATCGACCAGGCAAAGCGCCTCGCCGCTATGGGCGTCGAGCTTGTCTCCACCGGGGGCACCTCCAAAGCGCTCAAAGACGCCGGCCTCGCGGTGAAAGACGTCTCCGACCTGACGGGTTTTCCCGAGATGATGGACGGGCGCGTCAAGACGCTCCACCCGGCCGTGCATGGCGGCCTCCTCTACCTGCGCGACAACCCAAGCCACGTAAAAGACGCCGCCGACCACGGCATCGGCGCCATCGACCTCATCTATGTAAACCTCTACCCCTTCGAGGCCACCGTCGCCTCGGGCGCAGACTTTGAAACCTGCATCGAGAATATCGACATCGGCGGCCCCGCCATGCTGCGCGCCGCCGCCAAGAACGGCGCCTTCGTGGCCGTCTGCACCGATGGCGGCGATGTCGACGCCGTCCTCACCCAGATGGAGGCCCATGACGGCGCGGTAAACCACGCGCTCCTCCGCCGCCTCGCCGCGAAAACCTATGCCCGCACCGCCGCCTATGACGCAGCCATCTCCGCCTGGTATGCCCGCCAGATCGGCGAGGACGCGCCCGACTGGGCCGCCCTCGGTGGCCGCCTCGCCCAGCCCCTGCGCTATGGCGAAAACCCCCACCAGAAAGCCGCCTTCTACGTCACCGGCGAACAGCGCCCGGGCGTTGCCACCGCGCGCCAGCTTCAGGGCAAGGCGCTTTCCTACAACAACATCAACGACACCGACGCGGCCTATGAGCTGATCGGGGAACTCGGCAGCGAGACCCCCGCCGTCGCCATCATCAAGCACGCCAACCCCTGCGGCGTGGCGCTCGGCAGCTCGATCATCGAGGCTTACCGCTCGGCGCTCGCCTGCGACCCCACATCAGCGTTTGGCGGCATCGTCGCCCTGAACCGCCCGCTGGACGAGGAAACGGCAAAAGTCATCACCGAAGTCTTCACCGAAGTCGTCATCGCGCCCGGCGCAGACGCCGCCGCTGAAGCGATCTTCGCCAAGAAGAAAAACCTCCGCCTCCTGATCACCGACGGCCTGCCAGACCCCGCCGCCGCCGGCATCTTCCTGAAGACGGTCGCCGGCGGCTTCCTGCTGCAGGACCGCGATGCAGGCCGTATCCATAAGGACGATCTGGAAGTCGTCACCAAGCGCGAACCCACGCCTCAGGAACTGGAAGACATGTTCTTCGCCTGGCGCGTCGCCAAACACGTGAAATCCAACACCATCGTCTACGCCAGGGACGGCGTCACCGCCGGCATCGGCGCGGGGCAAATGAGCCGCATCGATTCGGCCCGCATCGCCGCCCGCAAAGCCGTCGACGCGCAAGAGACTGCCGGCTGGGCAGAGCCGCGCACCAAAGGCTGCGTCGCCGCCTCAGACGCCTTCTTTCCGTTCCCGGATGGTCTGTTGCAGGCCGCCAGCGCAGGCGCCACAGCGATCATCCAGCCGGGCGGCTCAATCCGCGATGAGGAAGTGATCGCGGCGGCGGACGAGGCCGGGCTGGCGATGGTGTTTACCGGGATGCGGCACTTTAGGCATTAACGCGAATTTTCCCCCTTTGATTGATTTATACGCTATTTACAGTCTATTGTTAGGCAAAGCGATTAGCTGTATCGCAAAATAGTGATATGTGCGTAGATTGCTTGTATAGCAATTTTGAAATATATAGATGATTGCATGGAAATTTCGATGCTACGTACACAGGGGCGCGGACGCTGTTCGCTCTCAACATGACGACTATGGGCGAGAGGTCAAAATCAAGTTTTTCAGCAGGTTATCGATATTGAGAAGGCTGGATCAAAGTGAGTGGAGGCGCCCTTCATTCGATAACTTGCATGGAAATGGGAAAGGTATCGGAGAGATACGGTTTGAGGCAGGCGGACTTCAGCATCGGCCATTGGGATTTCACATCCCAGAAAAACATGAGTTTGTAATTGTAGTTTGGGCGACCAAAAAGGGCAGCAGATGGGATCCACGAAACGCAATCGAGCTTGCCCAGGCAAGAAAGCAGGAAATACTTGAAGATGACTCCAACGCATGCGACCTCGACTGGCTCGTTTTTGAGTGACAAATTCGTTGATCAGTTTTCAGATAAAGTATTCAGAGAAATCTTTGTGGCCGATCAGGTGCGTACTCGCATCGCAATGATGATTCGCGCACTCAGAGAACAACGCGGGCTCTCTCAGAAGGAGCTTGGGAAAATGATGAGCAAGCCCCAAAGTGTTGTTTCAAGACTGGAAGACCCCGAGTATGGAAAACTCAGTGTACAGACTTTGCTGGAGGTTGCCGCAGCGTTTGATCTGCCATTGTTAATTGAATTGCCGGAGTGGAAAGACTGGTTCGAAGTAATGAAGGATTTTTCTTCTGGCGGTTTTGAGAAGAACTCGTTTGATGCAGACCTTTTAAAATCGAGCGCAACCGCAGCTTCCAGATTGGCCGCGTCCGAAACGCAGTCTGAAATCAAGAATACCGGAGCTGGCCGATACTTGGCCGTACGTGACCGCCGACACACCCCCCCTTTTGGAGATTCAGCACAAACCACCAGAGGTGCGATCCCCGGCTTAGAGCAGAGAACAGGTTATAGATCACAGGCCCAAGGGCCTTGGTTGAGAGCAGTGTCATGAAAATTGTCGCATTCGATTCTGGAACACTCGTGGCACTCTTTTCTTTGGAGGCTTACACGCCGCTCAGGTTTGTAGGACAACGTGCATTGCTGGAGCTGATTGGCAACGTTTACAAATTTGCTGGTCGGCCAGCCCTGACAGCTACTGTCGATGAACTCCAACAAAAGGGGTTCGAGTTTTTGAATGGAGAACTCGAACTTAATGGCGAAACGGTGCCTGTCCGCCGCCTGTCTATTCACAACGATGGAATTGTGTTGGTTGCGTCAACAACAGACGACGCGGATAGAATATTTGACCATCTTCAAACTTGGCTGAAAACCGAGGGCGCGTTTCGGGACGTACCCGTCTCGCGTTTATACCTAAGTGAGCTGGTAGTAGATTTTGAGCACTCGCCAGCAAAGCTTATGAAGCACTACGAGGCGTTAGAATGTCTCGCAACTAAACACATGAGCGCCGACAATCGACCTTTCAAAAAGGCTGGCTTCTCACATTTCTCGATAGAGTTCGTTGCCGAGGCGGGTTTTTGTCCTCGATTCTCGATCGAACGCCGAACCGGCTCAAGTCTTGAGCAAGAACGGTACTATTGTGCCGCACCGCTAAGAACGGAACACCACATCGAGGCCCTTGAAGACATTGAAAAGCTCGCTGCTCAATCTTGAGGTAGGCCTCGTAGGTACAACAACAATCTTAAGCTAGGCCTAGCTGAACAATACCTTTCCTACGGATACGGATCAAAAGACCCTCACCTCCCACGCCCTTTGGGCGCGGGCCCCTCCTTGCTCGGGAAATCGCAGTGCGATTTCTGATCCTCACAAGCCCATGAAATGGGAGAGGGGTTAAGGGAGTGCAGCGCCTCTTACCCCTCTCCCGCGAAGTGGGAGAGGAGGGGCCCATCGCGCAGCGATGGGAGGTGAGGGCTGCAACAGCAAGGATAAGCGCGGCGCTATCCAACACGCACACGCCCTCCCCCCGTCATCCCGGAATTTGCGCAGCAAATGTCCGGGAACCAGAAAGTCCAGCAAAACCAGGCCTTCCCCTGACTCCCGGTCTTCGCCTGCGGCGAAACCGGGATGACGCGCGATGAGCTTTCGCAAAGAACTTATCCGCCCTGCTCCCGCATCCGGCAAACTCAGCGCATCCTCCTCACAGGAGCCGCGCCGGTACCGTTCGGTTTGTGAGGGGGGCGCCCCGGAGGATGGGAGGTGGTGGACTTTACGGCCCGCCACATCTCTAGGGACGTTGATCCAGGCAAGCCGGACCAAAAAGCCGGTAGAGAATCCCCACTGGCCCGCCTTGGTGTTTATCCAAGGTCACGAGAGTTAATGGTAAGTGGTCAAGGCCTGGCAGCGCCGAAGTCATCCCGAATCCTACTGCCCGAAACTCCGGCGGCAGTGCGCGGCGGGCGATAGCGCCCAACCCGCAACACTAAAACCTTTCCGGGCGCCGCGGCGCCCGCCGCGCACCGGCTCCACTCGGGGCCACCCAACTGCTCCGACCCCGGATGGCTTCCCGCCAGTCCGGCCAAACCCATATGGAGCCGCGCCGTCAACGCGCGGGAAACGCCCCTGCCCGGCTGAGCGCCGAGGCGACCGGGTGGCCCAGAACGCCTTCCAGCCATCTGGCCGTCTCGATCAAGCGGCCAAGGTCCAGCCCTGTCTCAAAGCCTGCCCGCTCCAGCATCCAGACAACATCTTCGGTTGCCACATTGCCCGTCGCGGCCGGCGCAAAGGGGCAGCCCCCAATGCCGCCGCAGCTCGCATCGATCACATCCACGCCCGCCTCAACAGCGGCAAACACATTGGCAAGGCCCGCCCCGCGCGTGTCATGGAAATGCATCCGCAGGAACACGTCCGGCGCCTCCATCCGCACCCGGTCAATCCGCTGGCGGACATCCCAGGGCGTCGCCGCCCCGATTGTGTCGCCGAGCGCCAGCTCGGCCACCCCGGCCCGCTGGGCCTGCGCCGCCAGGCTGCCGACCACGGCTATGTCCACGTCGCCCGTATACGGATCGCCGAAGGCCACCGAGATGGTCGCAGAAAGGGGAATACCGGCTTCGAGGATGAGCGGCGCGCATTTCGCGAGCATATCGGCGCTCTCCTGCGGGCTCATGCCCTGATTGCGCCGCCCGAATGCCTCGCCTGCCACCAATACGAAATTGATCTCGTCCGCCTGCGCCTCAATCGCCCGGCGCACGCCGGTCTCATTCAGGGCGAGCGCGATGTGGCGCGTCGGCTTTGTCCGGTCGAGCCCGGCAAACACCGCCGGGGAATCAGCCATCTTCGGCACCGCCTTGGGGCTGACGAAACTGCCCGATTCCATCCGGCGCACACCGGCCGCTTCCAGCCGCGCGATGAATTCCAGCTTCTGATCAACGCTCAGATTGGCCGGGTCATTCTGCAACCCATCGCGCGGACCAACTTCAACAATATCAATACGGCGGGTCATGGGGCTCCTAATTGCCGGTAAAGGCGGGCGCGCGGCGCTCAACGAAACTGGCGACGCCTTCCTTGAAATCATGGGTCGCAAAGCTCCCCTCCATCTCCGCATCGGCCACAGCGAGCGAGGCGGCATAGGTCTGGAAATAGCTCTCGCGAATCTGCCGCTTCATGATCGACACCGAACGCGGCGAAACCTGCGTGGCCAGATGGCCGGCCACCTCGCCGACAAAACCCATCAGCTCACTGCCGGGCAGCGCCTTGTTGACGAGGCCGAGCTTCTCCGCCTCTGCCCCGTCAAACTTGCGGGCCGTGAACAGAAGGTCGAGCGCGTTGGCTTCGCCGACAAGGCGCGGCAATTGCCAGGCAATGCCATGCTCGGCGATGAGGCCGCGCTGGGCAAAGGCGGTGGTGAACTTCGCCTCGGCGGCGGCATAGCGCAGGTCTGCGAAGAGGGTGAGGATCAGGCCGATCCCGGCGCACGGCCCATTAATCGCCGCAATGATCGGCTTGGGGCAGGCAAACATGTGGCCAAACCGGCCGGGGAAAACCTTCTCCAGCTCGGAGGGTGACTGAGGCTTGGGGGCGGGTCTTGTGTCATTATAGTCCGCCCCGGCGCTCGCCTGGATTGCCTGCAAGCCGTTCATGTCAGCCCCCGCGCAGAAGCCGCGCCCGGCGCCAGTCAGCACGATGCAGCGCACTGCGTCATCGGCCCCACCCGCGCGGATCGCCGCCTCCACTTCGCTCTGCATCAGGCCCGTCCAGGCGTTCAACCGCTCCGGCCGGTTCAGTGTGATGGTCAGCACGCCGCCTGCCATGTCCGTCAGGATTTCCCGATAAGCGCTCATCCGTCTCTCTCCCTATCTCTTTCCCGCCAGTCTAGACGCCTTTGGCGCCGATGGGCAGACGCAAAACTGACCCGCCGGCTTGCTTGACTTGAACCCCGTCCTGAGCGACCGCTGCGGTCATGACGCCCTTTCCCCCGCCCCTTCCCGGCAGCGCCCAGGATGAAACCGCCGAGCTGCGCCCCCGCTTCGATGCGAGCGGGCTTGTCGCCGCCATCGCGCAGGACGCGGTGACCGGCGAGGTGCTGATGCTCGCCTGGATGAATGCCGAAGCGCTTCAGAAGACGCTGGAAACGGGCCGCGCCACCTATTGGTCCCGCTCGCGCGGCGCGCTCTGGATCAAGGGCGAAACCTCCGGCCATACGCAGGAAGTCACCGAGATCCGCGTCGACTGTGATCAGGACGCCGTGCTGCTGAAAGTGCGCCAGACCGGCGGGGCCTGCCACACGCACAGGGAAAGCTGCTTCTACCGGCGCATCGAAGGCGGGGCGCTATCCTTCACAGACAAGTCAGATTAGGGTTTCCCCCGAATCGGAGAACTCTTATGCGCCTGCCTCACAGCCTGAAATATATCCTGCTCGCCAGCTCTGCCGCCGTCATTCTCGCGGCCTGCGCGCCTGCCGCCGAGGTGGCCCCCGCGCCCGAAGCGCCTGCCGGTGACATCGCCGAAGTCCCCGCCCTCTATGTCGATGTGCTCGATTGCGGCACCATCGCCATCTCCGATCTCGACGCCTTCTCTTCGGCCGGGGACTATGCCGGAACCACCGACACCTTCACCAACACCTGCTACCTGATCAACCACCCCGATGGCCGCCTGCTCTGGGATATGGGCGTACCGGGCATGCTCAGCGTTGCCGGCCCCGTCGTGCAGGACATCTTCACCGTCTCCCTCAATGCGACGCTCACCGAGCAGCTTGAGGCCCTCGGCCTGACACCGGCTGACATCGACTATGTCTCCATCTCGCACAGCCATTTCGACCATATCGGCCAGGCCGATCAGGTGCAGAGCGCCACCTGGCTGGTGCATCAGACAGAGCTTGATGTGATGATCCCGGCAGATGGCTCCGTCCCGCAGACAACCGCGGACCAGATCGCCCTCTACAATGCCTTCAGCGGCATGAAGCGCGAAGCCTTCACCGGCGAGAAGGATGTGTTCGGCGATGGCAGCGTCGTGATCTTCGAAACGCCGGGCCATACGCCGGGCCACACCTCGCTCCAGCTCACCCTGCCGGAAAGCGGCCCCGTGCTGCTGACGGGCGACCTCTATCATCGCTCCGAAAGCCGCTCGCTCTCGCGCGTGCCGCGCTTCAACACGAATGAAGAAAACACCCTCGCCTCGATGGCCGTCTTCGAAGCCCGCGCGGCAGAGCTGGGCGCCAAGGTCATCATCCAGCATGAGGCCTCCGATATAGACGCGCTGGGCGGCGTTATTCGCTAGGCACCGCGTCCAGATCAGAAGAGGCAGCGACGGGCCGGATGAAAATCCGGTCCTCACGCGCAGCAAACTCGCCGCGCCGGAATTCACCGATCACAGTGGCTGTGATCCCCGCTTCCTCCAGAGCCGCCGCAATCTGCTCGGCCCGCCGGTGGCCAAGCGCACGCGCGTCGAATGTCTGCGCCGCCAGCGCGTTTGGCAGATAGGCGACAACCTCGACCTGCGTCCCGCCCCAACGCTGGATCGCCCAGACCTGGTCGTTCAGCCGGTCTGCTGCGTGCGGCGTGAGCGTATCTTCCAGAGGCTCGAAAGGAATAGGCGAAAGCGCCAGAGGTGGCGGTACGATGGAAATCGTCCAGTCCGAGAAGTTGCGCGTCAAGCCTTCCTCCAGGCTGCGCCAGGCAGGCAGCGTGACGCCCTCAGTTGGCGCCGCCGCAAAGACTGCCGTGCGCGCCTGCGCATCAATATCGGCGGCTGTCAGATTGAACGGGAAAGCGGCCCGCACCTCCCGTTCGGTACGCCTCGCCTGGGCGAGCGTTTCGTACTGAGACATCTGCGCCCGCAGCGGGGCACCGAGGGAAGACTCGGCCGCCTGAAGAAACCGCGCCGTGGAGGCATTGTTGTCCTCTATCTGAATCTGGTCGATGGTCACTTGCACGGTCCGGCGGAAGCGCTCCGCCAGCCGCTCTGCTAAAGCTGCTTCGGCGCCCTGCACCCGCTCAGATGTCAGCACGGTCGCCTGAAGCACGATCCGGTGCTCCCCGCGGCGCGGAAAAGCGATGTCCATGTCGGAGAGGCGGGCCTCCCGTCCCTCAAACGGCTCCAGTACAATATCGCGCGCCACATCGCGCACCCGGGTTTCATAAGCAATATCGCGCAGCGCCAGGCCGAGCGGGATGGATAGCGCCAGGAATACGCTGACAATCAGGCCCGTCTGCCAGAAATTGTGCCTGGGGCTGTGCCGCTCGCCAAAGCCGTAAAAGCGGGAGAGCACCGTCACCGACAGCGCAATCGCAAGAAGGTTCGTCATGTAGAGAAAGAAGGCCCCACCTGCGAGCTGGAACTGCGCGGTGGCAAGACCATACCCCACCACGGCCAGCGGCGGCATCAGGGCGGTCGCAATTGCCACGCCCACGATGGTCTCGCCCTTCCGGTGGATCACGGCATAACCGCCCGCAAGGCCGGAGAAAACCGCGACCAGAAGATCAAAGAAGTTCGGCCGCGTGCGCGCCAGGATTTCAGGCGTCACATCCGTCAGTGGCGAGAGAAACACGATCAGGAACGAGGTTCCCAGTGCCAGCCCGGTGCCGACCGCCAGCGAGACAATCGACTCACGCAAGGCCTTCAGTTCAAGGATCGACAGGGAAAAACCCATCAGCATGATCGGGCCCATCAAGGGCGAGATAAGCATCGCGCCAATGATGACGGCCGGGGAAGAAAGCAGCAGGCCGAGAATGGCGATCCCGCACGACATCGCCGTCATGAAAATATAACGGCCCGTAAGCCCGCCTTCTTCATGGACGTGATCCACCACGGCCATATGATCAATACGCCGAATACCGCGCCAGCGCGCCACCAGAAGGCGGCGATACCATTCCGGGCGCCGCGGCGCCTTTTTCTCAGCAGTATCCGTCATATCCTGTCCTCGTCAGAGCGTTCGCCCAGGTCAAGCTCAGCTATAGCCCGTTCTCACAACTGAAGCGTAACGGCGAGGGCGGGTTTCAATTGCCGCCTTCGACCAGACGGCGGGCAATGACCATCGCCTGCACTTCGCCCGCGCCTTCGAAGATATTCAGTATACGCGCATCCTGTAAGATGCGGCTGACGGGATATTCCAGTGCAAAACCATTGCCGCCATGAATCTGCACGGCATTGTCCGCCGCCGCCCAGGCAACCCGCGCCGCCAGCAGCTTCGCCATACCTGCCTCAAGATCGCAGCGCTTGCCATTATCCTTCTGACGCGCGGAGAAGTAAGTCAGCTGACGTACACCGATGAGCTCGGCCGCCATCATCACCAGCTTGTTGGAGACGCGCGGGAATTTGAAGATCGCCTGGCCAAACTGTTGCCGGTCGAGCGCGTAGCGAAGTCCCGTCTCGAAAGCGTTTTGCGCCACGCCCACAGCGCGCGCGGCCGTCTGGATACGGGCGCTCTCGAAGGTTGCCATGAGGTGTTTGAAGCCCTGCCCTTCCACGCCGCCCAGCAGGTTCTCGGCCTTCACCTTGAAGCCGTCAAAGCCGATCTCGTATTCCTTCATGCCGCGATAGCCGAGCACTTCGATCTCGCCGCCCGTCATGCCGTCGGCCGGGAACGGATCGGCATCGGTGCCGCGCGGCTTTTCCGCCAGTAGCATGGAGAGGCCGGAGAAGTTGTTCGTGGCCGGATCGGTGCGCGCCAGCAGCGTCATCAGATCGGCGCGCACAGGGTGGGTGATCCATGTCTTGTTGCCGGTCACGATGTAATCTGCGCCATCGGCAGATTTGACCGCGCGCGTGCGCAGCGAGCCAAGGTCAGAGCCGGTATTGGGCTCAGTGAACACCGCCGTCGGCAGGATCTCGCCGCTGGCAATCTTCGGCAGCCACTTTTCTTTCTGCTCGGGCGTTCCGCCGATCAGGATCAGCTCAGCGGCAATCTCAGACCGCGTGCCCAGAGAGCCCGTGCCGATATAGCCGCGCGAGAGCTCCTCGGAGACAACGCACATCGCCGTCTTGCCCATGCCAAGCCCGCCAAACTCTTCGGGGATCGTCAGCCCAAAGACGCCGAGTTCCGACATCTCGTCGACCACTTCCATAGGGATATAGTCGTTGCGCAGATGCCAGCCATGAGCATGCGGCTTGATCCGGTCGGCGGCAAACTTGGAGAACTGATCGCGCACCATTTCCATGGTCTCGTCGAGGCCCGTGGCTTCCACCGTATTGCGCGAGAGGGCGTCAGGCAAAAGGCTGGCCGCCGCCGTTAGCACAGCCTGGGTCTTGCCCTCAATGATCAGCTTGCGGATGACCGGCGCGGCAAACAGTGCATCGGCCGCCTCCAGGCTGCCCAGCTCATGCGGGCGGATCGTCTCGCCCTGGTTCATCGGAATGCCGCCAATGATCTGGGCGCAATATTCGCTGAACAGAACTTGCGCGAGCAGGGCTTCGGCCTCGCCAAACTTGCCCTCGCTCTCAAGGCGCGCGGCCCATTCAGAGACCTGGCGCAGCGTCTCGACATAGGTCACCAGCCAGGAAAGGCCGTGGGCAAGGTGCTGGTTGCGCTCGAACGCGGCCCGGTCCGGGCGGCCATCTGCGCCGGCCAGCAAGCCCTTGGCGCCTGAGATCGCGGCGGCAGCGTATGTGTCGAGCGCCGTTACGGCCTCGGCGAGGACCGCCGTCAGCCCCTCAAGAATTGCGCCCTGCCCGTTTTCCAGCGTGCTTACTCCGCCCATGCTCTGCTCCCTTTATCTGCCTGCCGCGTCTTGTCGCTTATTAGAATAGGGCGGCAAGCGCTTTCTGGCATATCCTGGTTGTGCGGCGCAACATCGCGCCAGCGTCCAGCGTCTGGCCTCAGCTTTCAAGTTTGCGGTAGCGCGCCGTCTGCGAATGCGCCATCGCCCGGCCCACGGGCTCGGGCAGAATGCGCGTCAGGCTCGCCACCGCCTTGTTGAAAAGCCCCGGCACGACCACCGGCTGCCCCCTATTGACCGCGTCGATCCCCGCTTTCACCACAGGGGCAGCCTCCATCCACATCCATTTGGGCATCTTGTTGGTCGTCTCGCGCATGCCGTTCACATCGTGGAATTCACTCCAGGTGAACCCCGGGCAGAGCGCCGTGCAATGGACATCCTTGTGCCCTAGCGTCTCGCATTCAGCTGCCACGCTCTCGGAAAACTTGATCATCGCGGATTTGACGCTGCCATACAGCGTGTGCCCCGCGCTGCCCGCCGTATAGCCCGCCAGAGAGGCAACATTGATGATCCGCCCGAACCCGCGCGCCGCCATGCCCGGCAGAACCCGGTGCGTCAGCTCCACCGGCGCCAGATAGAGCACCTGAAGGAATTCAGCCTGATCGTTCCAGCTTGTCGACAGGAAAGTGCCCGGCAGGCCGTAACCGGCATTATTGACCAGCGCGTCAATCTCGCGACCCCTCCCTTCCAGCGCCGCAAGGATGCGCGGGGGCGCTCCGGGATTGGAGAGGTCCTCCGGGAGCACCTCCACCAGAACGCCGTAACGTGCGTGGAGCTCCGCCGCCAGAACCTGCAACCGGTCCGCCCGCCGCGCCGTCAGCGCCAGATCCCAGCCCAAGGCTGCGTACTGCTTCGCAAACTCAGCTCCGATGCCGGAAGAGGCCCCAGTGATGAGACAAAGCCGTCTGTTCATGCCCATTTTTCACGCTCACTTCATAAAATGTGTCAGAAATGCAACAAAAGCAGAACTAAAGCATGGTGTTAGTACCGTCTGCTTGTTGATTGCTGCGCCGCCCACACATTACGGTCAGTTCAGGTTTCCACAACCGCCAGTCGGCAAACCGGCACACACGCAAACGGAGTGACCCTTCCATGCAATTCAAAGCAGCTTTATCTGCGGCCACCGCAGCCATCGCCCTCTTCGCAGTATCAGCGCCCGCCTTGGCGCAAGAGCAGGACGACTCCGCCCGCACGCTCGATACCGTCGTTACCGTCGGTACCCGCGTCGCCAACCGCTCCGCTCTGGACACGGCCGCCCCGGTGGATGTGGTCTCCGCCGAGACCATCCAGAACATTGGCGTTGGCGAGCTTAACCAGGCCCTTGCGGTCAACCTGCCCTCCTACAACTTCCCGCGCCCTGCATTGGCTGACGGCACTGACTCCGTCCGCCCGGCTGCCCTGCGCGGCCTCGCACCTGACCAGACCCTCGTTCTCGTCAATGGCAAACGCCGTCACTCCGCCGCCCTCGTGAACGTCAACGGCACCATCGGCCGCGGCGCGTCGGCAGTTGACCTCAACACCATCCCCTCCCTCGCTGTTGGCGGCGTCGAAGTCCTGCGCGACGGCGCCTCGGCGCTTTACGGCTCGGATGCCATCGCCGGCGTAGTCAACGTGCGCCTGCGCGAAGCCAACAATGGTGGCGCCGTTCAGGTCAGCTATGGCTGGCGCGAAACCGAATACACCGTTCCGGTCATCCCCCCGACCGCAGCTGGTGTCCCCAACCCCGGCGCCAATGTCACCCGTGAGCGCTCAGACGGTCACATCCTGACCGTCGCTGGCTGGAAAGGCTACAGCCTTGGCGCCGACGGCTTCATCACTGTCACCGGCGAGTACAAGGACCAGAACCACACCGAACGCGCCGGCTATGACAGCCGCGCCCAATATCCAGGCACCTTCCCCGAAGGCGAAGCGGTCATCGGCCGCTTCAATGGCTGGACCGGTGAACCTGACCTCGAACAGCTTAGCTTCTTCGCCAATGCCGGCTACACGCTGGAAAACGGCGTTGAGCTCTATGGCTGGGGTAGCGTCCAGGACCGCGAAACGGTATCGGCCGGCTTCTTCCGCCGCGCGAACGACGCTCGCAACGTCATCGAGATCTATCCCAACGGCTTCCTGCCCAAGATAAATCCAACGACTACGGATGTTTCGGCTCTCGGCGGCGCCCGTTTTGACTGGGCTGGCTGGGATGTAGATGCATCGCTAGGCTATGGCTCCAACAAGATGGAGTTCCAGATCATCGACACGCTGAACCGGTCGATCGGCCCATCCTCGAAAACCTCATTCGACGCAGGCGGCTATGAAAGCTCGCAACTCGTTGCAAACCTCGGCTTCGTAAAGGGCTATGCCGTAGACGGACTGGCCTCCGATCTCAACGTTGCCTGGGGTGTGGAAGCCCGCAGGGAGACGTATGAGATCTTCGCTGGCGAGCCGGACTCCTACCGCAATGGCGGCATCCTGCTGGGTGGCAACCCGACCGCATCGGGCGCTCAGGTGTTCCCAGGCTTCCGTCCGGAAAACGAACGTGATGAAGACCGCACCGCGATCGGCGTCTATCTTGACCTTGAAGCCAACGTCACCGACCAGCTGCTCCTTTCGGGCGCTGTGCGCGGGGAGTCCTACTCGGATTTCGGCGAAACCCTTACCGGCAAGCTGGCAGCCCGCTATGACCTGACCGAGAGCTTTGCGGTGCGTGGTTCCATTCAGAACGGCTTCCGCGCCCCCTCACTGCAACAGCAGTATTTCACGACCACATCGACGAACTTCATCGGCGGCGTGCCATTCGACATCACCACCTTCACGGTCGATGATCCGGTTGCCGTTGCCCTGGGCGCTCAACCGCTGGACGCTGAAACCTCAGTCAACTACGCGCTGGGCTTTGTCTTCCGCGCCGGCGCCTTCAACCTCACCATCGATGGTTACAGGATCGATGTGTCAGACCGGATCGTCCTGTCTGAAAACCTCACCGCAGGCAACGTTCAGGCTTACCTCCAGGCTCAGGGTTTCGTTGGCTCGGGCGGCGGCCGCTTCTTCCTGAACGGCGTCGACACCGAAACAACAGGCGTGGACATCATTGCCAACTACGCCTTCCCGGAAACGGAAATCGGTACCTTCCGCGGCACGCTGGGTGCCAACTTCAACAAGACCGAAGTGACGGCTGTCCCAGCTGTGCCACAACTGGCAGCGCTGGATCCGGCGCCTGTTCTGTTCGGCCGCGTCAATGTTCTCACCCTTGAGGAAGGCGCCCCGAAGGACAAGTTCACCGGTCAGCTCGATTGGTCGCATGGTCCGTTTGCGGCCACCCTGCGGGCAATCCGTTATGGTGAGGTGCTCGTTCCAAACGCGAGCCCGGCAAGCGACTACACGCTTGACCCGAAAACCGTCATCGACCTCGAAGCCCGTTACAACTGGAATGACCGGGTCACCCTCGCGGTCGGCGCCGACAACATCCTTGACGAATACCCGGATGCTGCGCCTGGGGCTCTGAACGGAACGGGCAACACGCCCTTCTCCACCTACTCGCCTTTTGGCTATTCGGGCCGCTTCGTATACACGAAGGCAACCCTGAACTTCTAAGGCACGAACACTCCGCTTACCAACAAACGCCGCCCTTTCCGGGGCGGCGTTTTTCTTTGCCTCGACGGCATGCTTGATCTCAGCGCGCCCGCCCCTACTGTTCCCCACGAAACCAGACTTGAAACAGGGGGATAGGAAAGTCATGGCCCGCATAAGCGCAAACGGCATTGAGCTTGAATACGACACGCTGGGAAACCCGGATGATCCGACCATTCTGCTGATCATGGGGTTTGCCTTCCAGATGACGCGCTGGCCCGAAGACTTCCGGCGCGGCCTCTCCGAAGCGGGCTTTCATGTCATCTGGTTTGATAACCGGGACATCGGCCTCTCCGCCGACATGGACGGCCGGGCCGCTTATACGCTGAGCGACCTGGCTGCTGATTCCGCCGGCCTGCTGGACGCCCTCGGCATAGAAAAGGCCCACATTGCCGGCATGTCGATGGGTGGCATGATCGCGCAATTGATGGCGCTCGACCATGCGCCCAGGGTCGGCAAGCTCGTCGCCATGATGACGACCTCGGGCGCGCCCGGCCTGCCGCCGCCAACGCCCGAAGCGGCCGCCGCGCTGACCGCCGTGCCTCTGGCGCGCACAGCCGAAGCCATCGCCGAGATTGCCGTGAAGGCGCAACATGCCATTGGCTCAGCGCCCCATCTGCGCAACAGCGCCGATATCATTCGCCAGAACGCAATCGAAGACTTTCACCGCTCTGACCGGCCTTTCGGTATCATCCGTCAGTTCACGGCCATTCAGGCCCAGCCCCGCTGGCATGAACGCCTCGGCGCGATCACCCAGCCCACGCTCGTCCTGCATGGCGAGGCCGATCCGCTGATCCGCCCCGCAGCCGGTGAAGATATTGCCCGGCGCATTCCCGACGCGCGCTTCAAGGCCTTCCCCGGCTGGGGCCATGATCTGGCCGATGCCATGTCGCAAACGCTGGCGGGCGAGATCACGGCCTTCCTGAAGGAGTAATCCGTCAGCGGATTGCCACCGGATTGATGATCGCCTGAACCGCGCCCTCAAGGCGCGGCGTGCCCAGGGTAAAGAAGAACTCCGTCACGCCGTCCTCGGCCAGCTCATGCGTCACCATGTTCTCGAGGATATAGACCCCGTTCTTCGCCAGCAGCGTCAGGTGAACATCAAATGGCCGCGTCTCCTTCTCGAAGGGGATCACTTCCAGTGCCCAGGTATCGGCGCCAATCGCCACCGCTCCAAGATCAGCCAGATATTGCGCGCCTTCGACCCCGAGGCCCGGCTCCACAGGCGAAAGTTCCTCTGAGCCCTCCTGCGATTTCATCGTGCCGGTATGGAAGAGCACCACATCCCCCTCCCCGATGGTGATCCCCGCCGCCGCCATCGCCGCATCAATCTCGGCCTTGTTGAACGCCGTGCCCGCCGGCACCGGATCGCCAAACGGTTTGGTCATATCGAGCACCACGCCGCGCGTCGCGATGGCGGGAATGTCATGCGTGCCAAACTGCGTCAGCCCGCCCGTCGTTACAAAGTCAGCCACCGGAACACCGTTATAATAGCGGTGATCAATCCCCATATGGCCGAGCCCGTCGATCTGGCTGCCGATCCCGACATAAGTGTTGACGAGGTCGTCATTGCCGACCGCCTTGTTCTCGCCCAGCGGCGTGCCCGATCCATCCGAGAGCTGAAGAATTGTCATCGAGAAACTGCGCGGGCCATAAGCGGGCGTCTTGCGCCCGGTCACCTGCCCCAGCGAATAGGTCTTGCCGGTGGTGATGAGCTTTGCCGCCTCGGCGGTCTTCTCCGGCGAGAGCAGGTTCAGCGCGCCGATCCGGTCCTCAGCGCCATAGCGCGAAGGATACCAAGCTTCGTCCGCCGCCATATGCCCGCACGCCGCCAGCCCCAGCACCGCTGCCATCAGGAACTTCTTCATTGCTTCCTCCCAGTTTCATTCTTTGGAAGGAAGCCTAACGCGCCGGCCTCAGGGTGCAAGCACTCTCACGCCCGGCGCAGCAGAAAGCCCGCCCGCGGGAAGTGGACATGGATCGTGTCGGCTACCTCGCTGACGCGTTGCAGGATCACACGCTGGCTGTCGGCATGCACCAGCTCGCCCTCCACCCAGTCCTGCCCGTAATCATCCGGCGCCACGGCCACATGCTCGCCCGGCGCAAAGCCCTGAGGCTCATTGCGCGTCGTAGCCGCCACCAGGCGTGGCGCCGCGTCCCGCGCAATCTCGAGCGCCTGGGCCGGCGTAATCGTTTCCGGCGCCTGGCCTTCCACCTCGGTCAGCCGGTCATACCAGGCCCGCGTCAGGGGCGCGGTTTCGAAACACGCATCGGCAAAGGCCGGCACGGCCTGCTTCATCCACCAGACATTCATATACGCATGCACATCGACATAGCCGGGCTTCGCCCCGATGAGATAGAGCCCGCCGCCCGCGCCCTTGGCTGCGGACAGGCGCTCCTCCAGCAGCATCAGCCGCGCGCGCCATTGATCGCGCATCATCGGCGCCACCGCCTTCATGCCCGCCACATTGAACGGACGGCCGGACAGCTGCTCGCGGTCCTTGATGAACGCCTCGGGCACATTGTCCCCGATCTCGCCGAAGATCACCGCCACGGATGACTGGAACCAGCGCCCATCGGTCCACCCGGCCACCATCTGCGCCAGCCCTTCATGGCCTGACAGCTTCAGCGCCGCCATCGGATAGCGCGCCTCCAGCTCCCGCAGGATGATCGCCGTATCGCAGTAGATATCCGCCCCGATCTGCAACACCGGAATGCGCCGGTAGCCCCCCGTCAGCGGGATCAGATCCGGCTTGGGCATGATCGTGGGCTGCTCCACCCGCGCATAGGCGAGGTTCTTCAACCGCAGCGTCAGGCGCACCTTCTCGGCATAGGGGGATGCTGGGTACTCATGCAGGATAATGCTGCGGGCGTCCGCCATATTTACCGTCTAGCCTCCCGAGGTCTGTTTTTGCCAAAGTCTGTTTTTGGGAGCGCACATTGCGCGCGTTCCTGTTTGCAGGAAAGGGTAAACACCGCCCTTCACCCAGCGGCAAGAATCGGGTGGCGCTGCGTCACCCGCTCCGGCACACTCCCCTCATGGCTGATACGCTCTTTCCCCTCGACGAACGCGCCCGCGCCTATGACCGGATGGCCAGGGCCCTCGAATGGCTCGGCGACACCTGGCAGGACTGGCCAGACCTTGACGCCGCCGCCCGCGCGATGGGCCTCTCGCCGCATCATTTCCAGCGCGAGTTTACCCGCTGGGCCGGCATCAGCCCCAAACAGTTCCAGGGGGCCCTCGCTCATGGCATGGCCGGCGATCTCCTGCGCCAGGGCGCCAGCGTGCTGGACGCCAGCCTCGAAACCGGCCTCTCCGGCCCAGGCCGCCTGCACGACCTCTTCATCGCCCATGAAGGCCTCACCCCCGGCGAAGCCAAAAATGGCGGCAAGGGTGCAGACCTCACCCTCGGCAAAGCCCCCACCCCCTTCGGCCTGGGCGCCTGGCTCACCGGCCCGCGCGGCCTCATCGCCCTCGGCTTCATCGACGAAGGCGCCGCCCCCCGCACCGGCTTCGAGCATCAGGGCCGCAGCGAAGACGCCGCCTTCGCCAACCTCGCCGCCCGCTACCCCGCCGCTTCAATTACCCGTGATGATGCGGCCGCCGCGCGCATGGCCCGCGACGTCTTCGAGGATGGCCAGCCCCTGCCCGTCTGCCTCTATGGCACGCCCTTCCGGCGGCAGGTCTGGCGCGCCCTCCTGGAGATTCCAGCCGGTGAAACGCGCACCTACGGCCACCTTGCCCACAAAATCGAGGCCCCCAAAGCCTCCCGCGCGGTCGGCGCAGCGGTGGGGGCCAACCCCGTCAGCTGGTTCATCCCCTGCCACCGGGCCCTTGCAGCCGATGGCCGGCTACATAACTATCATTGGGGTGTGGCGCGAAAGCGCGCCATGCTGGTATACGAACGCGCTCATCTGGCCTGATCCCTCCTGATCTCTCCCGATCCTTGGGGCCAGCCTGTCTTGGGCGCCCGAAACCGGCACCGATCTTGGCCCTGAAGCGGACCTGACCCATGTGGCTCTATTTTCTCCTCATCTTCATCGTCATCGCCTGGGGCGCACATATTGCCTGGCGGTGGAAAGCGACGAGGGATTTTGCGCCCCTCCTACTGGCCCTGCGCAAGGAAAGCGGCGAGCTTCCCGCCCATGTGGATGAAAAGGAATTCACCGATCTCTATGTCCGCGCCGAAGGCCCACGGGCAGCCACCTATATCTATGCTTGCGGCGCCTTTCTCACATTCGGCCTGCCGCCACTTTCCAGCGTCTACAATTCCATCTGGGAAACCTTCTGGCGCCTGTCGGGCGGCTCACCGGTCTTCGAGCAGGGCACGCTGATCCACACCTTCAGCTTCTTCCTCGCCTTTATGGGGCTCGCCATCCTCATCCTCTCCATAGCGCTGCGCCGCTACTACACCCTGATGCCGCCAAACCTCCGGCAGGTCATCCGTAATCTGAAGGACGCCCATTCATGAGCCCTGAATTCCTCCACACCATGATCCGTGTCGGGAACATTGACGCGGCCAAACGCTTCTTCTGCGACGGCCTCGGCCTCACCGAGGTCACCCGCTACGACAATGAAGCCGGCCGCTTCACCCTCGTCTTCCTCGCCGCCCCGTCTGACATCGCCCGCAATGGCGGCGTCCCGGAAGGGGCCTCACCCACCTCACTCAACATCCCGATGGTCGAGCTCACGCATAACTGGGACGAGAAAGACTATGATGGCGGGCGCAATTTCGGCCACCTCGCCTATCAGGTCGAGGACATCTACGCCGCCACCCAGCGCTTTGCTGATCTCGGCGTGCCCATCAACCGTCCGCCCCGGGACGGCCGCATGACCTTCATCCGCTCGCCCGACGGCATCTCCATCGAACTCCTCCAGAAGGGCAAACCGTTGGAGCCGAAAGAGCCTTGGGCAAGCGCGCCGAATATCGGGGTCTGGTAGCCCACCCGGGAGAGACACCGGAGGGAGGATAAGCGCAGCGCTATCCAACACACGCCGCCCCTTCCGCCGTCATCCCGGAATTTGCGCAGCAAATATCCGGGAACCAGAAAGTCCAGCAAAACCAGGCCCTCCCCTGGCTCCCGGTCTTCGCCTACGGCGAAACCGGGATGACGCGCGATGAGCTTTCCGCAAAACTTATCCGCCCTGGTCCATCATCCGGCAAACTGCACGCATCCTCCTCACAGGAGCCGCGCCGGTACCGTTCGGTTTGTGAGGGGGGCGCCCCGGAGGATGGGAGGTGGTGGACTTTACGGCCCGCCACATCTCTAGGGACGTTGATCCAGGCAAGCCGGACCAAAAAGCCGGTAGAGAATCCCCACTGGCCCGCCTTGGTGTTTATCCAAGGTCACGAGAGTTAATGGTAAGTGGTCAAGGCCTGGCAGCGCCGAAGTCATCCCGAATCCTACTGCCCGAAACTCCGGTCGGCAGTGCGCGGCGGGCGATAGCGCCCAACCCGCAACACTAAAACCTTTCCGGGCGCCGCGGCGCCCGCCGCGCACCGGCTCCACCTAGCGAGCCACCCAACTGCTCCGACCCCGGATGGCTTCCCGCCAGTCCGGATACAGCCAGTTGAGGACACGCCCCCTCCCCGCGTCATCCCGGTTTCACCACAAGCGAACACCGGGATGACGAAGGGAGAGAGAGACAGAAACTGGCAAACGCCGCGCTCAGAGCTTGGCGCCCCACAAGCAAAGCGAAGGCGCAGGTGCCCCGGCTTTCAGGCCGGGATCAGCACCGAGCAAAAAACAAAAATGGTGATCCCGGCGCGATTCGAACGCACGACCTACAGATTAGGAATCTGTCGCTCTATCCTGCTGAGCTACGGGACCATCCGGCGCTTCCCCTATCGGAAAAGCGCCGCTTTTTGAAGCGAAAATACGCCGTCACACATGTTCCAGCGCCTGCGTCAGATCCATCACCAGATCACCGGCCGCCTCGATGCCGACCGAGAAGCGGATGAGGCCATCGGTAAAGCCGATCCGGGCGCGCACGTCGGCCGGGACGGCCGAATGCGTGGTCGAGCCGGGATGGCACATCAGACTTTCGGTGCCGCCAAGACTGACCGCCAGCTTGATAAGCTGGAGATGGTCGAGCATGCGGAACGCCGCTTCCTTGCCGCCCTTCACATCGAAGGAAAAGGTCGCCCCGGCCGCTTCGCACTGCTCGTCGAACACCTTCTTCTGCGGGTCGCCCTCCTTCAGGAAACCGGGATACATGACCTGGCTGACCTTGGGATGATCCCTCAGAAACGCCGCGCAGACCTTGGCATTCTCAAACGCCCGCTCCATCCGCAGCTGGATCGTCTCCAGAGACCGCGTCAGCAGCCAGCAGGAATGGGAATCCAGCATCGTGCCCAGATAGTTCCGCATACGGCGGACCTTGGTAAGGATCTCCTCATTGCCGACGATCCCGCCCGCGATCAGATCCGAATGGCCGCCGACATATTTGGTCAGCGAATAGAGCGCCAGGTCTGCCCCCTGTTGAAGCGGCTTATGGCCGATCGGCCCCATCATCGTGTTGTCGCACATCAGGATCGGGCGGCGCCCGGTCTCCTTTTCCAGGATATCCGCCACCCGGGCGCAGGCGGAAATATCCACCAGCGCATTGGTCGGGTTGGCGGGGGATTCGGTAAAGATCACCGAAATCGGCCCAAACCTGGCCACCGCGTCCCGCGCGGCCTTGAGGATCTGATCTTCCGTCGACCAGGCATCAAACTCGGCCGAGCGCACGCCCCAGCCAGGCATGAACGTCCGGATAAAGACTTCCGAGGCGCCATAAAGAGGGCTCGAGTGCAGGATACCCGTGCCAGGTTCCGCGCAGGCAAAGAGCGCCGTGGTGATCGCCGACATGCCGGAAGAAAAGGCGAGCGCCGCTTCGCCCTGATCATACAGGGTCAGCCGGTCCTCCAGCACTTCCATATTGGGATTGTTGAACCGGGTGTAGATGAGGTCGGCGTCTTCGGGGTCGCCGGCCTCGATTTTGCCGGCCAGCCGGCGGAACAGCGCCTCCCCCTCACGGGCAGACTTGAACGCGAAGGTCGAGGTCATGAAGATGGGCGGCTTGATAGAGCCTTCAGACATGAAGGGATCATAGCCAAAGCCCATCACCATCGATTCAGGGCTCAGCGCATGGCCAGCGATCTCACGCTTGCGATAGGATTTCTCAGGTTTTGACATGGGGTTCCTCCCGGATGCTTATCGTTGGGGAAGGCTTAGCGCTCGCCAGACAGGTCTGGCAAGGCGAAGTGGCTTGCCTCGCCGCCATCTGCCGGGCGATAACAGGCTCATGATTGAGGCGGGGCGCAGGGCGCTGATCTGGACAGTCACGATCCTTGCGGCTGCGCTCATCGTGGCGGCCTGCGGCCGCGCGCCCTCTGATCCCCTCGAAGACCTGCCCGCCGGCGAGCGGGGCCGGGTCGTGCGAGTGATCGACGGCGACGCGCTGGTCCTATCGACAGGACAGAGCGTTCGCCTCATCGGCATCGAAGCGCCAGCTGGCCCTTACCGGGACCGGAAAGGCGATCCCGGTTTCGAAGAGGCCAAGCGGGCGCTGGAAGACATGGCGCTGGGCCGTGAGGTGGAGCTGCGCTATGGCGGCCTGACGCGCGACCGGTATGACCGCGCGCTTGCCCATGTCGTCACTACGGACACGCTGGGGCCAACCCTGTGGCTCAATGCGGAAATGATAAAGCGCGGCGTCGCGCGTGTCCGGATCTATCCTGATACGGCAGCCGCCAATGATCTGCTCCTCCCAATGGAGGCAGCGGCCCGCGAAGCGAAGATTGGCCTCTGGAAAGGCCGCACCTGGACACTTACCGATGCCGCCGCATTGCCCGACAGCTTCCAGGGCTTCCAGATTGTGGAGGGCTTCACCGCCGGCATGCAGGGTTCCGATTTCCGGGGTATTTCCTGCGAGGTGGTACTGGAGCGCTCACTTCTTGTTCTGGAAATCGAAAGCGCCGCAGCCGCCCTTTGCCAAATGGACCCGGACACATCTATCCGCGCGCGCGGCTATGTCAGAAACCTCCGTATGGAGATCAGTCATCCGCTGAATGTCGAAATTCTGGAAAAACCCTGAGAGGCTGGCACGTCACGCGTCCGGCACGAGCCCGGCCGTCTCGGGGTCGCCGGCGATCTGTTCGAGCGCGCGCTTCAGCTTCGAAAGGGCCTGATGTTCGATCTGGCGAACGCGTTCCTTCGAAACGCCAAGTTCATGGCCAAGGGCTTCCAGTGTCAGGGGCTCCTCGGAAAGACGCCGGCGCTGAATGATATGGGTCTCACGGGGGGTGAGGGTCTCCATCGCCTGACTGATCCAGTCGTGACGCCGTGCGCTATCGCGCGCCTTCATCACGGCCTCTTCGGGCGGGGCGCTCTCATCCGCGATCATGTCCTGCCATTCAGCGTCGCCATCCATCGTCAGCGGCGCATTGAGCGACCGGTCAGATCCCGAAAGACGCGCCGACATAATCTCCACATCGCGGAGCGGCACGCCCAGATGGGTCGATACCCATTGCTGGTTCTCGGCCGTCATCGTCCCATCCCCCAGATCGGAGATGCGGGCGCGCAGACGGCGCAGATTGAAGAAGAGGGACTTCTGCGCCGAAGTCGTCCCGGTCCGGACGATCGACCAGTTGCGCAGCACATAGTCCTGAATGGAGGAGCGTATCCACCAGCTGGCATAGGTGGAGAAACGCACCTCACGCTCGGGCTCAAACCGCGCGGCCGCCTGCATCAGGCCCACATTGCCTTCCGATACAAGGTCCGCCATCGGCAGGCCGTAATGACGAAACTTCGCCGCCATGGAGATAACGAGCCGCATGTAAGCCGTCGTCAGCTCATGCAGGGCCGCCTCATCGGCCCCTTCCCGCCAGCGCCGCGCCAGGGATGCCTCGTGCGCCGGATCAAGAAGCGCGGCCTTCATGGCAGTCTTCACGAACTGCCGGTCTGCCGGGCTTGTCGCTGAATAGGCACTTGCCACGCGCGGGTCTCCTCTGGAGCAAATCTGCTGCTTCCTGCCAACCTCTACGCGCCGAACCGGGCGCTGGATCACAGCGCGCCCTTGATTTTCCGCCCGGCCGCCCAAGCGGGGGCTCCCGTCCTCCTCACGGCTTGACGCTGAAACTTCGCCGGGCATAGGGTGCACGGCAGGAACAATACCGGAACGATCCTGCCATGACCGACGCCTTCAATGAGGACGCCCCCGTCCGCCGCGCCGCCGAAATCTGCCGCGGCACGCTGCGGCTCATGGGCCAGATGGGCTATTATGGCGTCACCGAAATGAGCCTTGCGAACAATCGCCGGGCAGACATTGCCGCCATCGGCCCGGCAGGCGACATCTGGATGATCGAGATCAAATCCTGCCTTCAGGACTTCAGGTCCGACACCAAATGGCGGGAATATATGCCCTATTGCGACCGGCTGAGCTTCGCCGTTGGCGCAGACTTTCCGCAGGAGCTCATCCCGCCGGAAGCAGGCCTGATCGTGGCGGACGCCTTCTTCGGCGCCGTCATCCGGGAGGCGCCGGAAAGCCGTCTGGCGCCCGCCCGCCGCAAGGCCGTCACACTTCGATTTGGACGTCTGGCGGCTGCCCGGCTCAGCGGCGTGAACGATACAGGCTGGACGCCGGGCGAGGACAGGCTTACCTCGCCCCTGCCATGAGCCTTGCCTATCCCGTTGCCCGGTCCCTCGAAGATGCCCTGAAACCTGACGCCCCTACGGCGCGCAGCCGCCGGGGCGCGATCTCCCAGGCCAATGGCCTCGCGCTTGAAGGGCTGGAGACAAGCTGGCTGCATCTACCAGAGGCAGAAGCTGACGCCCTGTTCAAGGCGCTCGGACCCGACGGCGCGGCCGGCCACCTGCAACGCTATGAAGATACGTCCGGCCACACGGTCGTCGCCGTCAGCTGGTGGAAGCTGGTGGACCCAAATGATGTCCGCCCGCCCGAGAAGCGCGCGTTCGAGCCCGCCCCCGCGCCGCCCCCCGCCGACGATCATACCGATGACCTCTATTTCCGCCGCGGCCGCACCAAAACCCGCCGCAAGAAACCCGCCGACCCCAACCAGCTCGACCTCTTCAGCAAAAACCTGAAGGGCTGAAACGAAGGACGGCGCGAAGGTGATCCTCCGCGCCGCCAGACGTTCAAATTCGCAAATTCCAGATCAGATCCGCTCTTTGATCGCGGCAATGGCGGCTTCTGCCGTGATGCCGAAATGCTTGTAGAGCTGCTGGTAGGGCGCACTGGCGCCGAAGCTGTCCATACCGACAAAGCCGCCCTCAGCGCCGATCCAGCGATCCCAGCCGAAGCGGACGCCCGCTTCAATGGCAACCCTGGGCAGGCCCTTGCCGAGGGTCTCTTCCCGGTAAGCCGCGTCCTGCTGGCCGAACAGTTCCATCGACGGCATGGAGACAACGCGCACGGCGATACCCTCTTCTGCCAGCATCGCCTGAGCCTTCAGCGCGATCTCGACTTCCGAGCCCGTCGCCATCAGCACACCGCGTTCCTTGCCCTTGCCGGCGGGCGAGAGGACATAGCCGCCCCTGGCCGAAAGGTTCTCGTCCGTATGCGTCTTGCGGGCAGGCGCCACGTTCTGCCGGGTCAGCGCCATGGTCGCCGGGCCATCATCGCGCTGTAGCGCAAGTTCCCAGCATTCGGCCGTCTCGACGCCGTCTGCCGGGCGGAACACCACCATATTCGGCATCGCGCGCAGCGAGGCGACATGCTCCACCGGCTGGTGGGTCGGACCGTCTTCGCCAAGACCAATGGAGTCGTGGGTCATCACATGGATGACACGCGTCCCCATCAGGGCGCCCAGCCGGATGGCGGCACGGCTGTAATCAGCGAACACAAGGAACGTGCCCGAATAGGGAATGATACCGCCATGCAGGGCCATACCGTTCATCGCCGCCGCCATAGCATGCTCGCGCACGCCGTAATGGATGTAGCGGCCATCCCAGCTCTTGGGCGTCATCGGCCCGGTATGGCTGGTCTTGGTGTTGTTGGAACCCGACAGGTCTGCCGAGCCGCCGACCATCTCGGGCACGAGACCCGTGATGACTTCGAGGGCTTCCCCGCTCCACACGCGCGTTGCCTTGGAGGCGCCGCCTTCGGCCACAGCCTTCTTGTGCTTGATGATCGCCTTGCCAAGATTCTTGGGCAGGCGGCCGGCAATCGCGGCATTGAACTCACCCTTGTGCGGGCTCGCGGCGAGGCGCTTCTTCCAGGCGCCGTGTTCGGCGACAGAACGCTCGCCGGCCTTGGCCCAGGCCTTCTCGATGGCTTCGGGCACTTCAAACGGCGCATGCGGCCAGTTCAGCGACTTGCGGATGCCGGCGATTTCCTCAGCGCCATAGGGGCCGCCATGGGCCTTGCCGGTGCCGGCAAGCTTGGGGGCGCCAAAGCCGATGACTGTCTTGACCGCGAGGAAGACCGGCTTCTTCTGCTTGGTCGCCCATTTGAGCGCGGCCTCGACGTCTTTCTCGTCATGGCCATCGACCTTGCGGCTGATCCAGCCGGACGCTTCGAAACGGGAGCATTGATCGGTGGAGTCTGAAAGGTCGGTTGAGCCGTCAATGGTCACGGCATTATCATCAAACAGCACGATGAGCTTATTGAGCTTCAGATGGCCCGCCAGCGTGATGGCTTCCTGGCTGATGCCTTCCATGAGGCAGCCATCCCCGGCAACAACCCAGGTGCGGTGATCGACAAGATCATTGCCAAACCGGGCATTGAGATGCCGCTCGGCAACCGCCATGCCGACGGCCGTGGCGATGCCCTGCCCCAGCGGGCCGGTGGTTGTCTCGACACCGGCTGTGACGAAATTCTCCGGGTGGCCCGGCGTATTGGCGCCCATCTGGCGGAAATTGCGGATGTCGTCGCGGCTGACCGAGGCGTAGCCTGTCAGGTGCAGCAGCGCATAGATCAGCATCGAGCCATGACCCGCCGAGAGCACAAACCGGTCACGGTCTGCCCAGCTGGGGTTCTTCGGATCGAATTTCAGAAATTTGCGAAAGAGGACAGTCGCAGCGTCCGCTATGCCGAGCGGCAGGCCGACATGGCCTGATTTTGCGGCTTCGACGGCGTCCATGGACAGGGCCCGCACGGCATTTGCCATGTCGCGATTGGTGACAGCCATTCTGCTGATCTCCCGGAGGTTTGGTTTCGAGGCTGCTAGGCCAGACTTGCCCGCCCCCGTCAAGGCGCTTGGCGGCGCAAACCAATGCAGATACTCCATAATCTGATGAATGAGATGGACTCGGCAGCCACGCGCCTGGACGCAGCCCTGAAACGCCTGGAAGTGGCGCTTGGGGCCCATTTGACCCGTGCCGGCGACCCCGTCGCCCTCAGAGCCGAGATTGCCGCCCTCGTCAAAGACCGTTCAAAGCTTGCTGAGGAACTCGACGATGCCCTCACGCGCGAGCAGGAATTACAGGTGCTCGCCGATGAGGCGAGCGAAGCCCTTGGCGCAGCAATTCTGGAAGTGCGCGCCGCCCTCGGCCCGGAGGAAGAGGAGCCCGGCGATGGCCAAGGCTGACATCCGCATCCGGGGCCGTAGCTTTTCGATAGCCTGCACCCCAGGCCAGGAAATGCGGGTCCAGCGCCTTGCAGAGCAACTTGATGTACGCCTTGCCAGCATTTCCTCAGCTGTCGGCGACATCGGCGATGACCGGCTGCTGCTGATCGCCGCTCTTGCCCTGCTAGATGAGCTTGATACCGCCCGGCAGACCGCTCCAAACTCAGCGGCTGAGCACCGCGCCGCCACCTTGGTTACCTCCATCGCCGCCAAGATCGAAGCCCTTGCCGCGCAGCTTGAAAGTGGTGGGGAAGCAAATTGACCCGGGCAATTGG
Source organism: Hyphomonas sp. (assembly GCA_046293975.1). GTDB lineage: Bacteria > Pseudomonadota > Alphaproteobacteria > Caulobacterales > Hyphomonadaceae > Hyphomonas. Next base: position 35,944 of record JBKBIZ010000013.1, read on the forward strand.
CGCCATCCTCGGTGGCGTCAAAGATGTCGCTTCCGGCCGGCTCACCCTGTTTGCGGTGCTCAACCTGATCCTCGCCCTGGCGCTGACCGGCGGCAGCGCGTTTGCGGTCATTCGCTATGGCGTGCCACTTATCCCCGAAGGCGCAGGCTGGCTCGGCTATGTCTCCACGGCCGGAGAGATTGCCGCGAGCCTCATCCTGATTGTGCTGGCCATCGCCCTTTCGCCAGCCGCGTCAATCTTCGTGGGAGGCTTCCTGTTCGATTTTGCCGCCGAGCGGGTGGAGAAAGCTATTGGCGCGCCCAAGGCACGCGCCGTTCCCCTGACAGAGGGCGTCGCCAACGGCCTGAAGATCGCCCTGCCCGCCCTGCTGCTGAACCTGCTCGTGATTCCGCTGTATTTCGTGCCGGTTGTGAACGTGTTCGTGTTCATCATCCTGAACGGCGCTCTGATGGGGCGGGAGTATGCAACGCTTGCCGCCGCCCGTCAGATGAGTTTCAAGGAAGCTGTCAGGCTGCGGAATCGGCACGGCGCATCGGTGTTCCTGGTAGGGCTCGCCTGCTCGGTCATCCCCTTCTTTGCGCCGCTGGTGGGCGCCAGTGCTATGGTCCGGCTGGTACAGAAACTGCCGCGACCCGATGCAGCAGGGCGCGTGCAGTGAGAGCGAACTAGTATGACTCTCTACAAAGGCTGAAAGGCAAAATGCCATGCAACAATTCCTGACAATCGGCTTCTATGTCGCCTTGGCGGCCGTCGCGGTGGTTCTGATCATCGGGATCGTCAATCTGGCACGCCGGGACGGCAATCAGGTCAGCCGCTCCAACAAGCTGATGCGGATGCGCGTCATCTTTCAGGCCATCGCCATTGCCTTTCTGGTTCTCATCGGTATCGCTGCCGGCGCCATCAAGTTCGGCGGCTGACAGGGAGGAACCCCGGCGATGGTCCGCATCGACAAGATCTACACCCGCACGGGTGACAAGGGACAGACGAGCCTTTCAACCGGCGAGAAAGTGCCCAAATGGCATCCGCGCGTCGCCGCATACGGCACGGTGGATGAGCTCAACGCCGCTCTCGGCGTCGCCGCGCTTGAGGCAGAGGGGCAGATGCTCACCCAGATCCGCCGTATTCAGAACGACCTGTTCGATCTTGGCGCCGACCTTGCCACGCCCGACCGCGGCCGTGTGCTCGAATGGACGCCGCTGCGCATCATCGCCACGCAGGTGACCCGGCTCGAAGAAGAGATCGACGCGATGAACGCGGCCATTGCCCCGCTCGACAGTTTCATCCTCCCGGGCGGCTCAAGGCTTGCCGCACAGCTGCATGTGGCGCGCACCCTCTGCCGCCGCGCGGAGCGTTGCGTCGCCGAGCTTGCAAGCCTGGAGAACGAGCCGGTGACCGCTGAGGCCCTCGCCTTCATCAACCGCTTGTCAGACTGGCTGTTCGTCGCGGGCCGCGCCGCCAATAATGACGGCGCCGATGATGTGAAATGGGTACCGGGCGCAAACCGCTGATCTTCAGCGGCGCTGCGCGTCCTGCACCTCTGCCATCAGCGCAAAAAGCTCGATCACGGGCGTCACCTTTCCGTCGCCACGATATTCCCGGTAAAGACTGTCCACATTGACGGCGATCCGCTCTGCGTCGCCCCAGCTGGCATAATCTCCTAAGGCAATATCCAACGCCGCCTCGCGCACGCCAAGCCCCGCATCGAACCGTGCGCGCGCTTCCCGGTCGACAAAGGCAAGATACTCCGCCACGCGGCGCACACCCGCCTTGTCCGTAACCGGACCATGACCGGGCACGATCACATCAACATCCATTTCAATAATCTGGTCACACGCCCTGATCCAGTTCGCCACCGGCCCCGCCCACATCAGGGGCGTTCCCTCAATGAAGAGGATATCCCCGGTGAACACGGCCCTGTCCCCCGGCACATGCACCAGAACATCCCCGCCGGTATGCGCCGGGCCTACTTCGATCAGGCGCACGGCCTTGTCGCCCACCTTCATATCCAGCGCGCCTGAAAACGTCTTCGTCGGCGCCCGCTCATCTACATTCTCGAAGTCGAACGGCGCAAAGATGTCTGCAAAATAGCTGCCCGCCGGGCCAAGCTGAGCCCCCATCTTCTTGAACTGGGCCAGCATCGCGGGCGGCACTTCGGCCATCTCCCTGGCGCTCGCCTCCGAAGTGATGATCTCCGCCTGCGGACAGCATCCATTGCCATGGCAATGGTCGCCATTGGCATGGGTGTTAACGATGGTGCCGATCTTTTCCGCACTGATGCCGGTCGCGTCCGCCATCGCGTCCAGCATCTGCCGCGTCAGCGCCATATCGAACAACGTATCAACAAGGAGTGACGCTTCCCCGTCCCGGATCAGCCCGGCATTCGACCAGCCCCAGCCGCCATCAGGTTGCAGCCAGGCATAAAGCCCGTTGCCGATATCCTTGAGGCCCTTGGTGTATTCCCAGCGCGTGGCCATCTCATTTCCTCCCGGTATTCTTTTGCTGGAAAGAGACCACGGGACCGGCGGCCCCGCAAGCGGCAGATCAGAACCGCTCCAGCAGCCGCCTGAGATATTCGCGCTCTTCCTCATCCTCGGCCTCGCCATAGCGGCGGCGGAGTTCGTCGAGAATATCCTTCGCGCGCTGACGTTCGGATTCGGATGGAATCTCGATCCCCTGCCCGTCATTGCCCGCCCCCGTCAGGGGCCGGCCGAGCGGATCATTCGAATTCTGCCCCCGCTCGCCCAGGCGATTTGCCCGCATCTGGTCAATCTGACTGGCCATCTCGCGGGAGAGTTCCGAAAGCATCTGCGTCGCGCGCTCCTGATCCATCACAGCGCGGCCTTCATTGCCGCCCTCAAGGGCGCGCTCTGCCCGGCGCTGCGCATCCAGAATGGCGCGCAGGGTTTCCTCGTCGAGGCCCGCCCCCGGAATGCCGGCGCCCTCTTCTCCGGCGTCACCGCTATTGCCGCCGCGGCGTGCCAGCTCATCCACGAGACGGCCAAGCTCTGCCTGTCGCTCGGCCAGCGTGCCACCCCGACCGTTTCCGGGTTCCCTTTCGCCTGGCCGGGCGCCGCCACCATCCTCGCCCGGCTCCTGGCTTTCGCCTGCACCCTGACCTTCCATATCCCCGCCTTCGCGGGGCTGATCGCCGCGCTGCTGGGCAAGGGTATCGTCATTCAGCTGGCGCTGTTCACGGAGGATTTCGGAAAGCCGCCGCATGGCGTCTGTCATCGCCTGCTCCTCGGGTGGCAGATCACCTTCCTCGCCCTCGGCCTGCTCGCCGGGCAGACCATCGCCCTGCCCCTGACCCCGCTGAAATTCGAGATTCTCGAGAAGATTGGTGATATCCGAAAGCAATTGACGTGCCTGCTCGGCAGCGCCCGTCTCGGTGAGATCCTGCAAGGCGTTCAGCATATCCTCAAAGTCCTGCCCGCCGAGAGAATCGCCGCCTGCCTGCGCCCGGCCATCCTCCTGCTGAGCGCCCGCGTCCAGGCCACCCGCCATTGCCTCCGCCATCTTCGCGGCAAGATACTCATTCGCCGCATCGCGAAAAGCCTCCATCAGCCTACGGATTTCATCCTCCGAAGCGCCGTCCCGAAGGGCACGCTCCAGCGCAGTCCTTGCGGCTTCCAGCCGGGCCCGCGCATCCGCCACACTTCCGTGCTCCAGCTTCAGAGCTATCGACCATAGCAAAGGCTCAACGGCGTCCGCCTCAGTCTTGATGCCTGCCGACTGCAATGTACCAAGCGCCATACGCAGTCCCATGAAGGCGCCAAGGTCGTTAATGAACATTTCGCCGCGATACGTAATCGCATCGAGCATAAGCGCTGCCTGGCGTACACCTTCAGGCGCAGCATCGAGGCGCCCGGTTGCTGCTGTGTTGATCGCCTGATCCGCAAGCGCCTGCTCATTTTTTATGAGTTTTGCATACGGACGAGGTTCCCGCAGCACGGTCACGCGCGCTTCCTGTGCTGCCTTCGCCAGTGGGTCAAGAAACAGCTTCTCCGGAAGGATAAAGGGAACAGATTCACTGCCCCCCTCCTGCCCTGCGCCATCCCGGGCAACGAGTTTGAGGTCGACCGGAAGGCCCGCCCACCGATGGCGGGTAAGGTCCAGCAACGCTGTCGCAGACATTTCCCGGGCTCCAGCAGCGCCCGGCATGGGCACAGGCACCCGGTCCTCTGCATCCGGAGCAGCCGGATGCGGGTCGCGCAAGCGAATGGCAAGTTCCACGGCGGTGACACTATAGTCATCTCCAGCCATCCATTTGAACTGCACCTGATCCCGCGTGCCGGGCTCCGGCAGCGTATCAAACTTTATCAGCGGCACTTCATCGGGAAGCGTCACAAAGCTCCATTGCGCCCGCTCGCCCCACCAGTTCACGGTCAAGCGGGTATCACCCTCAATTCGCGCGCGCGCCTCAAATGCACCTTCCGGGGTCTGGGTAAAGCGCATCGTCTTGCGTTTATCACCGCGCAATATCAGTTTTGGCGAAGAGGGCGCCTGCGTGCGCAACGTCACTTCAGACCCAATCGGCACACGCACGTCTTTCATGCCTGCCTGCAAGAAGATGGGTGCGCGGCCAGTATACTCCGGAGGCGTTACCCACGCCTCCACGACCATCCGGTCCGCGCCAACGAGGGCGCCAAGGTCTGGGCTGAAAGCCCGCGCGACACGCCCCGGCCCGGCCGCACCGGCAATCAAGACCAGCGCCATAACCGCCAGAGGCACGATGTAACGGAGACGATAGGGATCAAGCGCGGCCCATTCTGCGGCAAGACCCGGCAGGCGAAGATTGCTGATTTCGGAAAGCAGTCTGGCCCGGTGCGCCTGCCAGAGACGGGCCGGCGCAGCAGAAGGGTCAGCCGGGCGATCTGTCAGAGAGGTGACGGGACGCAACTCAGACTGGCGATCAAGCGCGCGAACCACATCCGCCTCAGCCGGTTTGCGATACCGCCGCCAGGATAGCCAGACAAGGCCAGCTCCCGTGAGAATAAGGACAGGCAAGATCGCCGCCGCAAGGAAGCTGCTCAACCGGTCAAAGCCCCCGGCAAGGGCGATGGCCAGAAACAGAGCAATGAACACAAAAGCCGGCCACCAGGCGCGGCCCAGCGCCAGAAGCGTCAGCCGGCGGCGCGTGGCCGCAAGCTTCTTCCCCAGCGTGTTCAGGCCTTCGCCCTGATCCAATCCGGCACCTCTTCCAGCATCGTCATTTCTTCAAAGTCCGGCCGGCGGCGCACAACGCTGTAGCGATTGCCGCTGACGAGAACTTCGGGAACCAATGGACGGGCATTGTAGGCCGATGAGAGCACAGCGCCATAGGCGCCTGCAGACATGAAGGCGAGACGGTCGCCCGGCGCCACCTTCGGCATGGCGCGGGCGGTGGCGAACTTGTCGGTCGACTCGCAGATCGGCCCCACCACGTCATAGGTCTTTTGAGGCGCGCCCTCTGCGGGCTCATCCAGAGGGTAAATGTCATGATGGGCGCCATAGAGCGCCGGGCGGATCAGATCATTCATGCCCGCATCAATGATCAGGAATGTCCTGTCCGGAGCTTCCTTTTCATAGAGCACGGTCGTCAGCATCACGCCGGCATTGCCCGCAATCACGCGGCCGGGCTCAAGAATGACCTCAAAGCCATGACCGTCCGTCACCTCAGCAATCATTGCGGCATATTCAGAGGGCGGCGCTGGCGCGTCGGTTTCGCGATAAGGGATTCCGAGCCCGCCCCCGACATCTATGCGGCGGATATCATGCCCCTGCCCTCGCAGGCGAAGCGCTAACGCGACGACTTTCTCAAATGCCGCCCGCATCGGCCCGAGCTCGCCGATCTGGCTGCCGATATGCACGTCGACCCCGACAACCTGAATGCCCGGAAGCTTTCCTGCCTCGGCATAGAGCGCTTCAGCTTCGCCCCAGGGCACGCCAAACTTGTCACCGGACTTGCCGGTGGAAATATTCGGATGGCCGCCCGCCGCCACATCCGGGTTCACCCGCAGGGCAATCGGCGCCTTGAGGCCGAGACCGCTGGCCACATTCGACAGCAGGCGCAGCTCGCCAGCACTCTCGACATTGAACTGGTGGATACCGGCCTCAAGCGCCAGCTTCATCTCGGCAGCCGTCTTGCCGACACCGGAAAAAACGATGCGCGAAGCCGGGATGCCCGCCTTCATTGCCCGCTGCATCTCGCCGCCGCTGACCACATCGGCGCCGCACCCTTCGGCCGCCAGGGTCGCCAGCACCGCAAGGTTCCCGTTGGCTTTCACGGAGTAAGCGATCAGCACCTTCTGGCTGCTGAACGCTTCGGCGATGACACGCGCATGACGCTCTAGCGTTGCCGTCGAATAGACGTAGACCGGCGTGCCGACTTCGTCCGCAACGCGGCCAAGGTCGACGCCCTCACACTGGAGGCGGCCTCCGGCATAATTGAAATGATGCATGTAGACTCCAGGTCAGGAGAGGTCGCCGAGACCGCCTTCATCGACATCCCCGGCGGGCTTGTTCTCGGGAACTTCCCCGCCCCATTCATTCACACGCGGCTCATCTGACGAAGGCGGCGCCGGCAAATCCACCTGTGGCACTTCTTCAGCTACCGGCTCAGGTTGCGGAACTTCCGGAACCGTCTGACAGGCCGCCAGAAATGATCCGGCAATCGCCGCGACAATAAAGAAATGCGTTTTCATCAAAACCCTCCGGGGCCGCCGAGAAGTTCATCTTCTTCCTCAGTCTGTTTCTGAGGGCGGTCAGGCAGTTGCGGCAGATCACGCGCTTCACCATCAGGTAGGTCCGCTGGGTCAACATTACCCGATGGATTGCCGATCAGAGGACCAGGACGCTGCAACGGGCCTTGCAGGCCGCAGGCGGACAGGCTGGCGGTGAGGAGGATAACCGCCGCAAGGGCGAACATACGTTTCATGGGAACTACTCCACTCGAAGTCTCTGTTTCCACTGTGCCACCTGTTCGGCCACGCGAACAGGGCTCGTGGCGCCATAAGAGGTACGCGACGCAGCAGACGCTTCAACGCTGAGCACGCCAAATACTTCCTGGGTGATGGCGCTGTGCACGGCCTGCATCTCCTTCAGGGGCAGATCGGCAAGATCAACACCGTCGGCCTCTGCCTTCGCTACGATCCGGCCGGTGACGTGGTGCGCGTCACGGAAGGGCATCCCAAGTTCGCGGACAAGCCAGTCAGCCAGATCCGTCGCCGTGGAGAAGCCCTTGGCGGCTGCGGCCCGCATCACATCCGGGCGAAAGTTTATGGTTTCGATCATGCCGGTCATTGCCCGGACACACAGATTGAACGTGTCAAAGGCGTCGAAAGTGAGGCGTTTGTCGTCCTGAAGATCCTTCGCATAGGCCAGAGGTAGCGCCTTGATCGCGCCCTGAAGGGCCGAAAAATGACCCGTAATCAGCGACGCCTTTGCCCGGATGAGTTCAGCCGCATCGGGATTGCGCTTCTGTGGCATGATCGAGGAACCCGTCGACCATTGGTCGCTTAGCCGCGCGAAACCAAATTGCGGGCTGGTCCACAGTACGATCTCCTCAGCGAGGCGCGAGAGATGCGTGGCCGCAATCGAGAGACTGCTCAACGCCTCCAGCGCAAAGTCGCGCGCCGAGACAGCATCCAGCGAGTTAGCCATCGGCCGGGCAAAGCCGAGCGCTTCGGCGGTCATGTCCCGGTCAATCGGGAAACCCGTTCCGGCCAGCGCAGCCGCGCCCAGCGGGCATTCATTCAGCCGCGCCGCGCAGTCGAGCAGGCGCGAGCGATCACGTTCCAGCATCTCGACATAGGCGAGCAGATGGTGGCCCAGGGTCACTGGCTGCGCCGTCTGAAGATGGGTAAAGCCCGGCATGACCGTGGCGGTGTTTTCGTCCGCGCGGCGCACCAGCATGGCCTGGAGACCCGCCACCAGCTGGCCGGTCTCCCCCAGCGCCCGGCGCGTCCAGAGCCGGAAATCGGTGATCACCTGATCATTGCGCGAGCGCGCAGTATGCAGGCGACCAGCCGGCTCGCCGATCAGCTCCTTGAGACGGGCCTCGACATTCATGTGAATGTCTTCCAGCTCCCGCCGGAACGGGAAGGTGCCCACCCGCATCTCGCCAATCACGGCGTCGAGCCCGGCCTGGATCGCCTCATTATCGGCAACACTCAGGATGCCCATTTCAGCCAGCATGTCGGCATGCGCGCGGCTGCCAGCGATGTCCTCTTCTGCCATCCGCCGGTCGATATCCAGCGAGGCATTGATCTCTTCCATGATGGCCGAAGGTGTCGCGGCAAAACGCCCCCCCCACATCATCTGGCCTTTATCATCCGCCATTGCCATATCCTCTGACTTGTAACTGACGTCAGTGAAGGGCCGTCCCATGACCCGCTACGCCTATATCGGCCTCTTCTTGATCGGCCTTGGAGCGATTGTCTATGTGCTGATGAGCGCTGCGACAGGAAAGCCCGCTGGAAACCCGTTGCAGGGCTTTGCGACGGGCCAGATGGAAAAGCTGGACTTCGGCAGCGCCGGCCAGCCCATCCCTGCGGGCACGTTCACCGACACAGACACCACGCTCCAGAGCCTCGAGATATTCAAAGGCAAGACGATCCTCGTCAATTACTGGGCCACCTGGTGCCCGCCCTGCGAAAAGGAAATGCCCTCGCTCGGCGCCCTCCAGACAGCCCGCGCCGGCGACACATTCGAAGTCGTCGCCCTCAGCGTCGATACCATTGAAGACGCCGACTATGCCAAACGCCGCCTGACCGAACTTGGCGCCGCCAACATCGCCTTCCGCCACGCCCCGATGGATGCCGGAGACATCATCTATGGCGCCGGCGTACGCGGCTTCCCCACCACCATCCTTTATGGCCCCGACGGCCTCGAAATCGCCCGCCTTGCCGGTGAAGCCAACTGGGCGTCTGCCGAGGCCGTGCAGTTCATCGACGCCGCCCTCAAGGCCGCACGCTAGGGCAGCTTCGCCAGCGCCAGCTTCACCCGCGCAAACTGCTCTGCCATCCGCACTTCCGGCGGCGGTATCCGGTCAGGTAGCGGGCCAGCGGCCGGCCACATCAGCACCAGAATATCGAGTTCCAGGCGAAGGTCTCCATAGACCGCTTCTTCCAGCGGTGAGGTCAGGTCACGCGCCGTTACCGCAAAGCCGTATGCCGCTTGATACGCCCCGGCATCAATCACATCGCCATATCTGACGCCGGCATCATACGCCTCAGCCGATTGCCGCATCAGAAAGCCAACTATATCCTGTGGCAGCGCTCCCGAAGCGCTCATCACATCTGCCAGATTGGCCTCCGCATCTGCAAACCGCTGGGCGATTTCCTCTTCGGGACGGCCAAGCTCAAGGGCTGCCGACAGAGCATCTATCCGCGCTGGCAGGAATCCAAGAGAGCGTAATTCTCCATCTTCTGCAGATGCCGCCTGTTGTGAGAGGCCAGCAAGTTGTCCAGCCGCCGCTTCAGCATCTCCCGCCCGGAACAGCATATCGGCAGCAATAACCTGCCCTGCCAGGAACGCGGCCCTGTCGGACGCAGGCCAGCTGCGGAACTGCTCAGATTTCAGGGTCTCGCTGGTCACCGGCTTCGACACGAGCGGATCGAACTTACCGGCATCGGGCCGGACAGGCCGCTCATCGCACGCCACCGCCATCAAGGCGAGGCTGGTACCCGCAGCCAGCTTAAGTAAGTTTAGAGTCATCCGGTCCTCGTTACCGCCGTCTGACCAGAAGGCTAACCGCAAGGTCCGGCTTTACAAGTACCTTGAAAAAACTTCACGGAGCAGCGCCGCTGACCTCACCGGCAGCATGGGGGCCGCACCAGTCGGGCTTGGCTTCGCCGCCATCATAATCCCAGGCGCGATGGCTTCCCCCGGCCTCCAGAAGCCGGGCCACATCATCGCCCTGCATCGACAGGGTAACGACATTCCGTCCATACCGGTCCCGCCCCATGACCTTGCTGACGGTAACGCTTCGGCCACGTGTCAATTCGACGGCGACCGCCTTGGCGTCATACCCAAGCGTGCGTTCAGCTTCGCACTTTGCGCCGCCGCGCTGCTTCATAGAACCGGTTTCAGGCGCATCAATGCCATGCAGACGAAACTTTGTACCGTCCGAGAGACGGCCAGAGTCGCCATCCGACCAGTAGACGGTGCCACCCAGTTCAGTCGCGGCCTGCGCGTTTTCAGAAGCGAACCGCGCCCCGAAAATAGCGATCAGGACAAACACCACGAATCCAATCGCGGGCACGATGCGTGCGCGGACAAACATAGCTCAGCCTCCGGAGTATCCGAAAGCAAGCCTGCCGAAACTGTGTTAACCAGGCGTTTAGAACCCTGTCGCGAATGCAAGGATCCCTAATTTTTTTGGCCGAACCAGTAACCAGGATTACCGGCTAGGGATCGGCACATCGCCCGTATAGTCATAGAAGCCCTTGCCGGTCTTCTTGCCGAGCCAGCCTGCCTCCACAAATTTCACCAACAGGGGGCACGGGCGATATTTGGTATCGGCGAGGCCATCATGCAGAACCTGCATGATCGAGAGACAGGTATCGAGGCCGATAAAGTCTGCCAGTTGTAACGGCCCCATCGGATGGTTCGCGCCGAGCTTCATCGCCGTATCAATCGAATGAACCGAGCCGACGCCCTCATACAGCGTGTAGACCGCTTCATTGATCATCGGCATCAGGATGCGGTTCACGATGAACGCCGGATAATCCTCGGCATTCGTTGTCGTCTTGCCGATGGCCTTGGTATACTCAATCACCGTCTCATAGGTCTGCTGATCTGTGTTCAGACCCCGGATCACTTCAACCAGCTTCATCAGCGGCACGGGGTTCATGAAGTGCAGGCCGATGAACCGCTCCGGACGGTCAGTGACCGATGCGAGCTTCGTGATCGAGATGGACGATGTATTTGTCGCCAGAAGCGCATGCGGCGGGACGACTTCACACACGCTGCGGAAGATCTGTTCCTTCACTTCGCGCTTTTCGGTCGCCGCTTCGATGATCATGTCGGAGGCTTCATGCGCCTTCACAGACGTCGACGGCTTGATCCGCTTCAGCCCGACCTGCATCTCGTCCAGCGTGATCATCTCGCGCGCCACCTGGCGGCTCATATTGCGCTCGATGGCGTCCATGCCGGCCTTGAGGGCGGCCTCGGAAACATCGCTCAGCACAACATCATAGCCCGCCAGCGCAGTCACATGCGCGATGCCGTTGCCCATCTGGCCGGCCCCAATAACGCCGACGGTCTTGATCACTGTCATGCCCATCACTTCCCTGATTTCAACAAAGGGCGATGGTTATACCTCATTGTGCACTGCGTCAAAGTCCCGCTGGCAGGCCTGCGGGCCCAAAGAAAAAGCCCGGCACACGAGGCGCCGGGCTTTCCGTTTTAAACAGGCAATTCCGGATCAGAGCGCCTTGGTCAGTTCCGGAACGATATTGAAAAGGTCGCCCACGAGGCCATAATCGGCCACCTGGAAGATCGGGGCTTCTTCGTCCTTGTTGATCGCAACGATGATCTTGGAATCCTTCATGCCGGCAAGGTGCTGGATGGCGCCCGAGATGCCGATGGCAATGTAGAGTTCCGGGGCAACGATCTTGCCGGTCTGGCCGACCTGATAATCGTTGGGTGCGTAACCTGCGTCCACCGCAGCGCGCGAAGCGCCCACAGCCGCGCCGAGTTTGTCAGCGAGCGGGAAGATGACTTCCTGAAACTTCTCCGAAGATCCCAGCGCCCGGCCACCCGAGACGACGCGCTTGGCGCCGGCGAGTTCGGGACGGTCCGACTTCACCATCTCTTCAGACACAAACTCCGATTTGAACGGGCCGGCAGGGGCCGCCACATCTTCCACCGAAGCCGAGCCGCCCATCTCTGCGGCGCCAAAAGCGGTGCCGCGAACGGTGATGACTTTCTTGGCGTCAGACGATTTGACGGTCTGGATCGCGTTACCGGCATAGATCGGACGCACGAAGGTCGAAGCGTCTTCGATACCGATGATTTCGGACAGCTGCATCACGTCGAGCTTGGCAGCGATGCGCGGGGCGATGTTCTTGCCCGTGGTGGTCGCGGCCAGGAACACCGCGTCATAGCCCGCCATCAATGGAACCACGAGGGCTTCCATCGCTTCGGCAGTCTGCTTGCGCAGGCTCTCGCCTTCAGCTTTGAGCACCTTGCGGACGCCGGTGATTTTCGCCGCTTCAGGCGCAACCGTTCCGGCATTCTCACCAGCGACCAACACGTCGACATCGCCGCCGAACTTGATCGCTGCGGTCACGACCTTGTGGGTCGCGTCCGACAGGGCGCCGTGATGATGTTCTGCAATTACGAGGACGGCCATTAAACAGCTCCCGCAGTCTTGAGTTTCGAAACCAGCGTCGCGACGTCTTCAACCTTGATACCGGCGCTGCGCACCGGCGGCTCAGTGACCTTCAGAACCGTCAGGCGCGGCGAGATGTCGACGCCGTAAGCGTCAGGCGCTTTCTCGTCGATCGGCTTCTTCTTTGCTTTCATGATATTGGGCAGCGAAGCATAGCGCGGCTCGTTGAGGCGCAGGTCAACCGTGACAACCGCCGGCAGGGCGAGTTTCACAGTCTGCAGACCGCCATCGACTTCGCGGGTGACTTTCAGCGCGTCGCCGTCTTTCTCGACCTTGAACGCGAAGGTGCCCTGCGGCCAGTCCAGCAGCGCGGCCAGCATCTGGCCGGTCTGGTTGGAATCGTCGTCAATCGCCTGCTTGCCGACGAGGACGAGGTCAGGCTTTTCTTCTTCGACGACTTTGGCGAGCAGCTTGGCAACGGCCAGCGGCTCAACCGTCGCATCGGTCTTGATCAGGATGCCGCGATCGGCGCCCATGGCGAGGGCGGTGCGGATCGTTTCCTGCGCCTGCTGGGGCCCGATGGAGACAACCACGATCTCGGTGGCAACGCCCGCTTCTTTCAGGCGGACAGCCTCCTCGACGGAGATTTCGTCGAAGGGGTTCATGGACATCTTGACGTTGGCGAGATCGACACCGGTCTGGTCCGGCTTGACGCGGACCTTTACGTTATAATCAATCACGCGCTTGACGGGCACGAGGACCTTCATGCGGGCGCTCCCAGGTTGGCTACGGTTCTTGGCACTTTAGAGTGCGCTGTCCCTACATATAGGGCGCCCCGCGCGCAAGGCTTGACGCTTACGTCAGGGTCAAATTGGCGCGGATAAGGCGCTCACACCCAAAGATTGACAGGGATAACTTTTCCCCTACGCGTTGATGTTGAACGCGAAGGAACTGAGGGGAAAGAAAATGAGTTTCGATGAAAAACTCAAAGATTTGTCGGCGCGGATCGAAAGTCAGCGGCAGATACTACTGACCGAAGAGGCCATGAAAACTGCAATCATTCTCAAGATGCTAACCGCGCTTGAGTACGATGTTTTCGATCCCCGTGAGGTTATTCCTGAGTTCACTGCCGATGTTGGAATTAAAAAGGGCGAGAAAGTCGATTACGCAATCAGCATTGGCGGGCGAATTTCCATTCTGATCGAATGCAAGGGGCCCAACGCACCGCTAGATCTGAAATATGCGTCCCAACTTTACAGGTACTTCAGCGTTACAGACGCGAAGTTCGCCATCCTAACCAATGGCTACGACTGGGAATTCTACACGGATTTGGACGAGCCGAATAGAATGGACAAACGGCCCTTCCTCGCCTTCAACTTGACCGATATTGATGCAACATCCGCCGCAGAACTCGGCCGCTTCAGGAAGTCCAATTACGATGTCGCGGCAATTCTAAGTACGGCAAAGCGCCTCAAATACATTTCAGCGCTCAAGAACCGTCTGCGAGAAGAGTTCGACAATCCCTCGGATGAGTTTGTCGCGTTCTTTGGCCGGCAAATATACGATGGCATGTTCACCGCGAATGTCCGGCAGGAGTTTGCCCCGCTGGTGAAGCGCAGTGTTAGCGAAGTGATCCGCGACCGGGTCAACGCGCGCCTCAAAAGCGCTCTGCTTCAGAATACGACCGAAGCGCCTGATGATGAAATTGATCTCGAAGAAAAAGACGAGATCGAAACAACCGAAGACGAATGGGATGGCTTCCGCATCGCCGTCGCAATTGCCGCCAGGGTTATCGATCCTTCGCGCGTCATCATCCGGGATCAGAAGTCCTATTGCGGCGTCCTTATCGACAACAACAATCGCAGACCCTTGTTACGCATGTACTTTAACAGTCCCACGACGCGGTATCTGGGCCTCTTCGACGGGGAACTGGAGGAGAAAGTAGCAATCAAATCGCCTGTCGACCTTTACAGATTTGCAGATCGCATTTGTGCGACGGCGGAAAAGTATAAACTCTCCACCTGAGCGTCCTACTCCGGTGCTTCCCCATTCATCGCCAGCACCTCCCCGGCGAGATACAGCGAGCCGCAGATCAGCACCCTATCCGGGCGGCTGGCGGCGGCGGCGCGCATCGCGTCGGCAAAGCTTGTGCAGGCCGTCACTTTCAGCCCTGCCCGTGAGGCCGCCTGTGCCAGTTCGGCGGGCGGGGCTGCCTGATGGCCCGGCGCATTCGGGCAGGTAAAAACCCCCACCTTCAGCGGCGCAAACGGCACGAAAAACCCCGCCGAATCCTTGCTCGCCAGCATCGCCGAGACCAGCGCCGTCTTTCCCCCCAGAGCGTTCAGATGCACCGCAATCGCCCGCGCCGCATGGGGGTTGTGCCCGCCATCGAGCCAGACCGGCAGCCCGCCCGCCAGCGCCGTCACCGGCCCCGCCTTCAGCCGCTGCATCCGCGCGGGCCACACAGCCTCGCGCGCGCCCTTGAAGATCGCCGCCTGATCGACCCTCACAGACTGCCCGAACAGCTGCATCGCCATCGCCGCCAGCGCCGCGTTCGCCCGCTGATGGCGCCCGCTCAGCGCAATATCCTCAGGCATCGCCTCGATGAAATGCGGCTTCAGCCTGTAAAGCGGCGCGCCCACTTCCACCGCCCGCGCCGCAATCACGGCGCCGGCCACATCCTGCTGCATCGCCGTCACCGCTGGCCGGCCGGCCTTGATGATCCCCGCCTTCTCCGCCGCAATCCCGGCAAGGTCCGTGCCGAGAAACTGCGCATGATCATAATCGACCGGCGTAATCACCGAGAGCGCCGGCGCGCCGATCACGTTCGTTGCGTCATACTTCCCGCCAAGCCCGACCTCCAGGATCAGGAGATCAGCCGGAACCTCGGAAAAAGCGAGCAAAGCGGCGGCCGTCGTCGCCTCGAAATGCGTGATCTGCCCGCCTTCAATCGCTTCAAGTGTCCGGTCGAGCCAGCCGATCAGCGCCGCGTCCTCCACGAGCTTCCCCGCCAGCCGGATACGCTCATTGAACCGCACCAGATGCGGACTGGTAAACACATGCACGTTGAGACCGGCCGCTTCGGCCATCGCGCGCATGAAGGCGCAGGTAGACCCCTTCCCGTTGGTGCCCGCCACATGGATCACCGGCGGCAGACGGTCCTGCGGACGGCCCAGCCGCTCGAGCGCACGCTCGATGCGCCCGAGCGAAAGCTCGATAGTATCGGGATAAAGGCCTTCAAACCGCTTCAGCGCGGCGTCAACGGCCGGAGAACTGCCGCTCAATCAGGCTTGACCTTCGGCTCGGCAGGCTTGGGAGCATGCGTCTTCGGCGGGGTCAGCTGCAAGGCCGACCGGTCATCCCGGCGGCGCGCCATCGGCAGCAGATGGCCCAGCACGCGCGCCACAGTTGCCTTAAGTTTCCGCCGGTCGACGACGATATCCACCTGGCCTTTTTCGCGCAAGAACTCCGACCGCTGGAAGCCTTTGGGCAGGCTCTCACGGATCGTCTGCTCAATCACGCGCGGCCCGGAAAACGCAATCATCGCGCCCGGCTCAGCGATATGAACATCGCCCAGCATCGCATAGGAGGCCGATACCCCGCCCGAAGTCGGGTCGGTCAGGATCACCACATAGGGAAGCTTCGCGTCGGCCAGATCATTGATCGCCAGCGTGGTGCGCGGCATCTGCATCAGGCTCAGCGTGCCTTCCTGCATCCGCGCCCCGCCCGAAGCGGTACAAACGACAAAGGCAGACTTCCGCGCCAGGGCGAGCTGCGCGGCGGTAATGAACGCCTCACCCGCCGCCATGCCGAGCGATCCGCCCATAAACTCAAAATCCTGCACCAGCACGACCGCAGGAACCCCGCCAATCTTGCCATAAGCAGCGACCATGCAGTCTTCCTGAAGAAGCGGCGCGCCGCCTTCCTCGGTTTCCTTGATATCGCGGTTCAGGATTTTCGCCTTGGCCGCCTTCAGGCGCGCCGGATAAGGCTTGTCATCCTTGAATTTCAGCGGATCGAGCGGCACCTGCGGCAGCGAGATCGGCTCCCAGCGCTCATCATCAAAGAGGATGCGGAAACGCATGCGCGGCGAGATGCGAAGATGCGCGCCCGCTGGCGTCACATACCAGCTCTGCTCAAGATCGTTGCGATAGATCAGCTCGCCGGACGCAGGACATTTCACCCACAGATCGTCGGGCGTGTCCTTCTTGGACATCATCGTCTTGAGGCCGGGCGGCGTTACCTTATTGATCCAGTTCATCTGAAGATGTCTCCCGAATTCCCGGCGGTATCAGCCTTTGGATACGCCCGCGAGCGCGCGGCGCAGTTCCCCGGCAAGCTCGCCCATTGCGGGTGCTGCCGTCTCAAACTTCCCAGAGTCATGCGCATCCTGCGCCTTTTCCACAAAAGCCGAACCAACCACCACCCCGTCGGCAATCTTAGCCATTTCTACGGCTTGTGCACCATTTTTTACACCAAACCCAACACAAACCGGCAAACCGGACACGGCCCGGACCATCGCCACTTTCCCAGCAATCGCAGCAGGATCAGCGCTTCCAGAACCCGTAACGCCCGTTACGGCGACGAAGTAGATAAAGCCGGACGCCCCATCTGCAACCTTGGCGGCCCGGGCCTCATTGGTCGTCGGCGTGGCCAGGCGGATCACCGACAGGCCAAGCCGGCCATAGATCTCGCGCAGGCCCGCGTCTTCTTCAGGGGGCAAATCAACGATGATCGACCCGTCAATCCCGGCCGCCGCAGCTGCCTCGGCAAAGGCCTGATAACCCATCGAATGAATGGGGTTGGCATAGCCCATCAGGATCAGCGGCGTGGTCTGATCATCTTTCCGGAAGCGTGCGGCCAGCGCCAGAACGTCCGTCAGCTTTGTGCCACCCGCAAGCGCGCGCAGCCCTGCCCGCTGGATCGCCGGGCCGTCCGCCATCGGATCGGTGAACGGCGCGCCGATCTCGATGATGTCGGCGCCATTGTCACGCAGCGCGCACATCGCCGCATAGCTTTCCTCAAGGCCCGGATCGCCCGCCATCAGATAGGTGACAAGCGCAGCCCGGTTTTCGCCCTTCGCTTTGGCGAAGGCGGCTTCGATTCTTTCCCGGCCCATTTTCAGACTTCCGTATTCTCGGCGGCCCACGCTCCGTAGGCGGTGTTAACATGGCTGAGCGGCATCGCGACGATCGCCGGCACATCATAGGGGTGAATACGCTGCACCAGCGCGTCGATCTTGTCCCAGTTGGCGTCGGGCGCCTTGAGCCAGAGGATGAACTCGAACGACTGCTCGATTACGCCCTTCCAGCGATAGGTGGAGGAAACCGGGCCTTCCAGATTGGCGCATGCCGCAAGGCGCGCCTCAAGCGCAACCTCGGTAATATCTTCGGCCACGCGGCGGGAGGGGCATGTAATCCGGATAAGGATGAGATTGCTCATACGTCCACTCCCAGCGCCTTGGCGACAGAGAACACATCCTTGTCGCCGCGCCCGCACATGTTGAGGATCAAAAGGCCATCTGGCCCAAGCTCCTTGGCAACCTCACCGACACGGGCAATCGCATGGGCAGGCTCCAGCGCCGGAATGATGCCTTCAAGCCGCGTGCAGAGCTGAAAGGCGGCAAGCGCTTCATCATCCGTGCACGAGAGGTATTCCGCCCGCCCCGCATCGCGCAGGAAGGCATGTTCCGGCCCGATGCCCGGATAATCAAGGCCCGCGGAAATCGAATGGGCGTCAATGATCTGACCATCATCCGTTTGCAGAAGATAAGTCCGGTTGCCATGCAGGATGCCCGGCTTGCCACCATTCAGCGCGGCCGCATGCTCACCGGTCTCGATGCCGTGCCCGGCCGCTTCCACGCCAATCAGGCGCACGCCTTCATCCTCGATGAAGGGATGGAAGAGGCCAATCGCGTTGGACCCGCCCCCGATGCACGCCATCACGGCGTCCGGCAGGCGCCCTTCCCGCTCCAGGATCTGCGCGCGCGCTTCCATGCCAATGATGGACTGGAAATCGCGCACCATCTCCGGATAGGGGTGCGGGCCCGCCGCCGTGCCGATGCAATAGAAGGTGTCGTCGACATTCGTCACCCAGTCGCGCAGGGCTTCGTTCATCGCATCTTTCAG
>JBKBIZ010000140.1:0-3351 GCA_046293975.1 Hyphomonas sp.
AAATCGGGTTGCGGCGGATTCGGAGTCTTTCTTGCCCCGCGCCTGCCGGCGCGCGGCCTCGCTCGGGAAATCGCGATGCGATTTCTGATCCTCGCGAGCCCCCTCACCCCCAACCCCCTCTCCCCGGGGGGAGAGGGGGCTTGAAGCGCGGGCTCCGCCGGGAAGGGTCATGGTTTCCATTTCAGGAAGTTGGCCAGCAGCGTCAGGCCGAGGCGCTGGCTTTTTTCGGGGTGGAACTGGGTGCCGATGAGGTTGTCGCGGGCGATGGCGGCGGCGAAGGGCGCGCCATAGTCGCACCAGACGGCCGCTTCGGCTTCGTTCTCGGGGCGGAACACATAGGAGTGGGTGAAATAGGCGTGGGGCTGGTCGCCGAGGCCTGCCAGCACCGGGTGGGGCGCGGGGATCATCAACTCGTTCCAGCCGACATGGGGCACCGGCAGGCCGGGCGCCGGTTCGAGCGCCTCGACAATGCCATGCACCCAGCCAAGGCCGCGCGTCTCGCCGTCCTCAAGGCCCATGTCTGCCATCAGCTGCATGCCGACGCAGATGCCCAGGAACGGCCGCCCTTTGCGGGTAACCGCTTCGTCCAGCGCCTCGACCATGCCGGGAATGGCGCGCAGGGCGCCCGCGCAATCGGCAAAGTGGCCAACGCCCGGCAGCACGATACGCGGCGCGGCGAGAATGTCTTCCGGGCGGGCGGTGACATGCACGGCGCCCGCGTCCCCCGCCGCGGCAGCAAGCGCCCGCGCGCAGGAGTGCAGGTTGCCGGAGCCGTAATCAATGAGGGCGACGCGCGTCATGGCCGCGCTCTTAGCGGGGGCAGGGAGGCCTTACAAGCTGCCCTTGGTGCTCGCCGGTTTGCCGCCGAGGCGGGGGTCGATGGTGATGGCCGTGCGCAGGGCGCGGGCGGTCGCCTTGAAGCAGCTTTCGGCGATGTGGTGGTTGTTCTCGCCGTAGATGTTCTCGACGTGCAGGCACATGCCGCCATTGCCAGCCAGGGCATGGAAGAACTCCTTGAAGAGTTCGGTATCCATCTCGCCGATCTTGTCGCGCTGGAACGTCACCTTCCAGACCAGATAGGGCCGCTTGCAGAGGTCGATGGAGGCGCGCGTCAGCGTCTCGTCCATCGGGATATAGGCATGGCCAAAACGGGTAATGCCGCCAAAATCACCCAAAGCCTTTGAAATGGCCTGGCCGATGACGATCCCGGTATCTTCCACTGAGTGGTGGAAGTCGATGTGGGTGTCACCCTTACAGCGCACTTTCAGGTCGATCAGCGAGTGCCGCGCCAGGCTGTCCAGCATGTGATCGAAAAAGCCGATCCCGGTCTCGATGTCGGCTTTGCCGGTGCCATCAAGGTTAACAGATACCGAGATTTCGGTTTCCTTTGTGCTGCGGGAGATGTCTGCGGTGCGGGTCTGGGTCATGGGAGGCCATATAAACTGCCGGGAGCGCAACAGCTAGCGCATCTGTGTTCACGGATTCCTAAACATCTATAGCGCAGTTTCTGCGGGAAATACTTAGTTGGGCATCTGAGTGGGCAATGGATTGAAACAGGGACGGCTAATTGGCTGGTTGACCAGTCGCCTCACCATACCGGCATTTGCCGCGATGGTAGGCGCGCTTTTATCTGTTTTCCTGTTCGTCCTGATCGTCGCGCTTGAAGTGATCTTCCGCATCAGGGGCCCAGATGCCCCGGTTGGTTTTTCTGTTCCGCTACCCGTCATCACCGGCATGCTGCTCGGCACCATCGCCATATCCTCCAGCGTTTGCTACCTGCTCGCGCGCCCGTTTCAGGACGTATTCCTGCGCTTCACCAACTACATGATGTCGACGCGCGGGGACGCGGATGCCGATCTCTATTCGCTCCAGTTCCCGGAGCTCCGCCGCCTTCGCGTGGCCACGACGCGTACCGTGCGAAAGCTGAAGCGCGAGAACGACCATTTGCGCAAGATTGCCTACCGCGACAGCCGGACAGGTCTTCCTAATGCCATCGCCGCTGAAAAGCGCATCGTCGCAACCCTGCCGCTGGCCAGCTTCGAACGTCCCGCCGCCTTCATCCTGCTGGATATCGACCGGTTTGCACATCTGGTAGAGCAGGTGGGGGCCGGGCATGGCGAGATGATGATCCACGCCGCCGCTCAGCGCATCTCAAAAGCGCTGGGCGATGTGCCTGATCCTTCGGCGTCTGCTCTGCGAGGATCAATGCTGGCGGCCCTCACGGCCGATCAGTTCACGCTGTTCATGCCCCATGCGGGCAGCCGCGAACATGTCATTGCCATTGCCCGCGCCATCCGCAACGCGTTCAACGAGCCCTTCACAATTCTTGGCCGTCCCGTCACCATGTCGCTGTCGGGCGGCATCGTTATGGCGCCGGAAGACGCCGATTCGCCTCAGAAGCTGATGCAGAATGCCAAGCTCGCCCTGCGCCTTGTGCGGAACGAATCCCAGTCGGGCTTCCGCTTCTTCACCCCGCGCCTGACGCGCATTGTGCAGGGCCGTTACCGGTTTGAAGCAGAGCTGCGCGACGCGGTGGAGAACCGCGAATTCAAGGCGGTCTTCCAGCCGAAGATCGAATTTGCCACCGGCCGCATTGTCGGCGCTGAGGCGCTGGCGCGCTGGCGCCGCTCCAATGGCAAGCTGATCTCGCCGGCGGCTTTCATTCCGGTGGCGGAGGAAGCGGGGCTGATCGAGGAGATCGGCAAACAGATCCTGGAGGCTGCCTGTGAGGCGGCCCGCACCTGGGAACTGGAAGGCCATGACGTCACCGTCGCCGTCAACGTCTCGCCCAGCCAGTTCCAGCGAAGCGATCTTACCGAGACGGTGATGAGCGCGCTGCGCCGCTCTGGCCTCCATCCGCGCCTCCTGGAGCTTGAGATCACCGAAAGCATGGCCGTGTCCGATCCCGGGCGGGTGGCCGAATTCATTTCGCCGCTGCGCGCCATGGGCACCAAGCTCGCGATTGACGATTTTGGCACCGGCCACTCAAACCTCGCCACGCTCACCCAGCTGCCCTTTGATGTGTTCAAGATCGACCGGCAATTCGTCTCCGCGCTGGAGACTGATCGCCAGGCGCCGGCCATTGTCGAGATGATCCTGGCCATGGCCGAAACGCTCGGGCTGAAAACGGTGGCCGAGGGCGTCGAGACAACCAAGCAGGCAGACTTCCTGCGCCGGCGGGGCTGCACCATGGCTCAGGGCTTCCTTTACAGCCCCGGCTTGCCGGATCAGGCTTTCCTTGAATTGCTTCGCGCGTGGAAGCCTCTTGGCGCCAATGACGAGGCGAGCAATCCGGACGTTCTTCAGGTCCCGCGCCGATAGGTGTAAACGGGCAGACCTGCCAGCAGCGTC
>JBKBIZ010000141.1:0-3269 GCA_046293975.1 Hyphomonas sp.
GATGGCGAAGCGCTGTTCCCAGCGGAGATCACCGCCGCTACTCTTGCGATTTAGAATGCGACCCCGAGGACGTGCAGCCGGCATTGGCGCCGAATTCCAGCTGGACTGCGCAAGCACTCAATCCGCCAGGCAGGTTTCCCGCATCAGCCAGCCAGCAGTTCCACCGTATCCGCCTCGACCCAGCCGGATTCACACGGGCCGATATAGTCGACATCCTCTTTGACCGGCGCGCTTACCTCGCAATCGGTGTCGGGGAAGTTGGCGTAGATGATGCCCCGCATATCGCCGTCGATGCTGGTCTCGCACACCCATATCGCCGTGCCGCCAGCGACGTATTCGGTGATTTCCAGCTCCATGCTGGGACCGGGAAATACACCCACGGCGCCTTCCGGCCCCTGATCCGCGATAACGCCAGCGCTGCACGGATCGGTGCCTGTCGCGCTGAGGGTGACAGGCTCGTTGCCGCCCGAATATCGCGGCTGTGCCGACAAGGGTGCAGCAATCAGGCTTGCCATCAATAGCAGCGACGCAATTTTGCGCATGAAAGATTCCCCAAATGCTTGGAGCAGACGCCCCGCTGGTTCACGCCGACAGAGCGGCATGTCAGTCGGGGTCGGCTGTCCTGGCCTTTTCAGTTCAGTCTGCCGATTTCGGTTCGGGCAGGTCGAGGGTGAAGCTGAACGAGCCAGACTTCGGAGCGGCGGTGCTAGCTGCGCCGATCGCCGCGACCGTGTAGCTGACCCGGTATCGCCCGGGTGCGGTCAAGGATTCGGACAAGGTGAACGCAAACATCTCGCTTCTCTTCTGAAAAAAAGCCGTCGCCGCGTTGTAGATTTCGGTTTCTGTCGCATCGGGATGGACGATTTTCACAGAGACGAGATCAACAGTGTCCTCAAATCCGATTTGGACAAACCGGACCTCCTCACGCTCGATGCCGTCGGCTTTCGGGTGGGAATAGTTCAGATCTGTCTTCGCAGCCTGACTAAACGCGGGTGTCGCGCAAAGCAGGGGCGCGATCGTCAGCAAAGATATCGGAAGTCTCATGGGTTCTCTCTCCAGCCATGTTGGTGCCTGACCAGCGCAAGCGCCGGCCAGACACGGGAACAGGTTCAGCAGCCGCTCTTTTTCTTCTTCTTGCCCAGCCCGCCCAGCGCGCCGCCAAGGGCCGCGCCGGTGCGTCCGCCAAGCACGCCGCCGACAGCGGCACCCACGTCCGATCCGGAGATGCATTCGTCGGCCTTGGTGGCGGCCGGCTGGCTGGCCGAAGACGATCCAGCGGGCGATGCGCCCGAAGTCTTGTCTGCGCCCTTGAAGAAGGCGGCGGCGTCGGCTGACAACGAACTGTCGGGAATGGACTTGTAGTCGAGCGAATAGTTCATCGCGTTGGCGTAGATCGTATTGAAGTCCCTGGTCCCAGCGAGATCAACTTCAGCATAAGACAGATGCTTGTAATTCGAAGTGCACCAAATATCCCAATCGTTCAGCTCGCCCGGCGCACACGGCTTGCCGTTCTTCAAGCGCGGAACTGGCGCGTTTTTGATTTCCGTGAAGCATTGCTTGTTATTGTTCGATGCCTGCCAGCCGGTGGGGCATCGGGTCAGAATGCCGGCCCGGGGGATGCCGCCGGATACGTCGGCAAAACGCGCGGTCATCCTGTCATATGAGGTGCACACCAGATCATTGATTGTATCGACAAAATAGCCCTGAGCGCACGCAGTACTCTTGTTCTCTCGGACATAAACCGCTGGCATTGGTTTGACGACTATTGATGGCACACAAAACGTGTCAGTCTCACGATTCCATCCATAAGGGCATAGGCCCCTTTCCCTCGGCAGTTCCAGACGCCCCGTTGTGCGTCCCTGTGCCTGGGCTGAAGGGGCAGTCGCCAGCGAACCGACGGTGAAAAGCACAAAGCCAGCGGCGGCGAGCATGGTCGTGGATGAAAGTGAACGCATCGAATATTCCCCTGAATTGAATATGGTCACAGCCCGCTCCCGTGCTCTCGAGATCGCGCCGATTGTCTGGTTGGTGTAGGGAGCGCCGCGTCGCGGCAGCTCCGCCGCCGCGGGCGCCGGATCCTTACTTCTTCGTCGAACACCACACGCGGTAAAGCTCGAAATAGCCGTCTGCGCAGGCGTCCTTTGCGTTCTTCGCGTAGATCTTGGGCGACGTGCTGCCCATCGGTTCGCACAGCGCGGTGTTGCCATTCGGCGTGCGCCAACCCGAGGGGCAGGCGACCGCAGAGTTCGGCTTTTCGACGATGTTCTTGTTCTGCCCCTGCGCGCTGGCAGGAGCGCCGAGTCCGGCCGCCGCGAGGCTGGCGACTAGCGCAATGGTGGCAAGGCCGAGCGCGCCGGCGACAGTCACGCGGCGGCGGCTTTCACTAAGGGGCACGGTTCACTCTCCTTGTTGCGATCGGATCTGCAGGCAACAGGGTTAGGAGGGCGGGCGGCGGAGCGGCATCCCATGCGCCATGTCTCCCATATCATGGGATGGCGGCCGGCCGTCGAACATGATCACCTCTTCTCAGATGACGGTCTTTGCGCCATTGCAGGCGCACAGTCGGGGGGCGTGTCATACGTAAAATGCGTGGTGTGAACTGGGCTCAGTTGGGCAAGCTGCTGGCCGCCGTGTTGCTGGTGCAAACGATCTACTGGCTGGCGATCGATCGACCGCTGTTCCATGCCGATCAGGGCGAGCCACCATCATATGTGAAGGTGCGCGATGTTGCGGTCGCCCGGCTCGCCGCTCCCAGCTTTTCCGAAGCGGCGCGCGCGCGGTTTGAACCGGTAGAACTGCCATGGACCCATTGCTGCGACACGGCGGTGTTCGCGGTTCGGATGACCTTCACGCTTGATCGCGTGCCGGCCGAGGGCCTCGGGATCGTTTCCTATCTCGAAACCGACAATTACATGCTGGCCGTGAACGGATCGCCGATCGTCGCACGCGGACGGATGCAGCCGGGCAATGGCAGCTTCCACGGCCAGGTCCGCACGCTGGCCCGGATGCCATCAGGGCTGCTGAGGCCCGGCACCAACACGTTGACCTACATCACCCTGCGCGACGGGTTTCCCTATACCGACGTGTCCGAACCCAGGATCGCCGACTACGCCGCACTCGAACAATATAGTGCACAGAAGCTGTTCCTTGCGTCGGGTTTCTACCTCGTTGCTGGCGGTTTGCTCGGCCTGCTCGGGCTGATCGCGACGATTATGGCGTTTCGGTCGGACGACTGGCGCTTTGCGGCATGGCTCAGCCTGTTGTGTGCA
>JBKBIZ010000142.1:0-3250 GCA_046293975.1 Hyphomonas sp.
CTGACAGCCCGCAGCGATGGCAGATCGGCCGGCGGCGGGCTCCCGCAGAGCTCCGCCACAATCAACCCGGCCGCCCAGGGCGCCCATGTAAAGCCCCGGCTGCCATACCCGCCCGCAACATAAACGCCCGGCAAAACCGGCCAGGCTTCCCGCTCCGCCTTCCCGTCCCAGAGCGCGGCAATCGCGTCTGCGTCCGGCGCCGGCCCGATCCGCGGCCGCCGGTGTGGGGTTGTCGCCCCCACCGACGCGCGCGACAACGCCCCGCCCACCAGCGCGTCCCGCGCCCACCAGGGCGAAAGCGCCTGAACGCCCTCCAGATTCTCCGCCCGCGCCGCGTCGCTGATGGCCGCGCTGTCGCTCGGCCCCGCCGGCTCAAAGGTTGCGCCCCAGAGGCGTTCTTCGCCCAGCGCAATCGCATAGGTGCCTGACGCCAGCGCGGAGGCCGGCGCCGTCACCGCGCCCACAAGATGCTCCACCTGTCCCTGCCGGCCGGTAAGCTCAATGCCGGGCAGCAGCTGGGCAACGCCCATGCCGCAGGCGAGCACAATGGCGTCAAAGGCTTCCCCATTCACCGTCCGCACGCCAAGATCGACCTCCGGCAAACTGCCCAGGCGCACGTCAATTCCCGCCAGCAGTGACAGAACAATCTGCCGGGGGCGGACGATCATCGCCTGCTTGTGCAACAGCCCGCCGCCGGAAATCGCTTCAAGGTCTTCCAGCGGAAAAGGCGGATCGGCGAGCAGCTTCTCAAACCGCTTCACTTCAGTTTCATTGCGCGGGGGCTGGTGCACATCGGTCAGCTCCGCGCCGGGCCGCCCGCGATAGAATTCCCGCGCGGCCAGATAGGCATCGATCAGCAGGCGCGCCTCGGCGGTTTCACCCGCATCGAGGCGTGGCATCATCAGCGCCAGAGGGTTGCCGCTCGCGCCGCTTGCCGCTTCAGGCGCCGGATCGAAGACAACTGCCTCAATTCCGGCCAGCCTGAGCCGGTAGGCAATCGTCGCCCCCGCAATCCCTGCGCCAAGGATCGCGACACGCCGCGCTCGCTGCGCCAAAGGGTCATCCGTCCCCGGCAGGAAAGCTTCCAGCCGCTGGCGCTTGCGGCCATGACCTTCGGCCTTACGCACCTCAAAGCCAGTCTCCGCCAGCCCCCGCCGCACATCGCCCGCCACAGTAAAGGTCGCCGCCCGCGCGCCGGGCGCAGAGCGCGCCGCAATCAGCGGGAAAATATCCCCCGCCCACATGCCGGAATTCTTCGCCGGGCTGAACCCGTCCAGAAACCAGGCATCGGCCTTGAAACGGCTCTCCGGCAGCGTCTGCGCAATATCGCCCAGATGCAGGAGCAGCTCGATCCCATCAGCCTCAAAAGAAAGATGCCGCACGCCCCGGACCGGCCCCGGCCAGCGCGCCAGCAGCTGATCTGCCAGCGGCTGAAGCTCCGGCCACGCCCCAAACGCCCGCGCCGCATCCTCTGCCTTCAAGGGAAAGGCTTCAAAACTGACAAAGCTGAGCCGCGCCTGCGGATGGGGGCGATGATCCCGCCAGAGCTGCCAGAGGGCGAGGAAATTCAGCCCCGTGCCAAAGCCCGTCTCGGCCACGGTGAACTGGGCCCGCCCCGCCCAGGCTTCGGGCAGACCGCAGCCCTTGAGAAACACCGCGCGCGTCTCGGCCAGGCCATCCTGCGCGGAGAAATAGACGTCGCCAAACGCCCTCGCCACAGGAGTGCCATCCTCCCGCCACTCGATCTCCGGATGGGTCAGCAGCCGCGTCATGCGCCCTGCCCTAGCCCGGCCGCGCGAAAATGCAAACCGGGACGGCCCGAGGCAGGCATTGCGCTTTGCCAGCGCCTGCCCCACTTTCCAGTTTTACACCGGCAAAGGAGCCCGCAAATGAGTGAACTGGACGTAAAACGCGAAGACGGGCCCACCGGCGGCCGTTACCTCGTCACCATTGACGGCCACACCGCCGAAATGACCTATTCCAAGGCCGGCGCGACCCGCATCATCATCGACCATACCGGCGTGCCCGACGCGCTGCGCGGCAAAGGCGCCGGTCAGGCGCTGGTCAAACGCGCTGTGGAAGACGCCCGCACCGCCGGGATCAAGATCATCCCGCTCTGCCCCTTCGCCAAGGCACAGATCGAAAAACATCCCGAATGGCAGGACGTGCTTGCCTGACACCTCAACCTTCTGACTGAGAGGCGCAAAAGATGGCCATTCTGCTGAGAATACTCGGTGTGATCTGGATGCTCGCGGGGCTGCTCACCACCGTCGGCGCGGTGATCGGTGCGATGGCAGAAGGCGTCAGCACCAGCAGCGGCGTCTATGCCATCGGCGCCTTCATCGGGGCCGGCCTCGTCATGGCGCCAATCTGGCTTACTGGCATTGCCTTCTTCCTCCTGCCCGGCTGGATACGTAAACAGCTCGCAGGCAAGCAGACGGACATCTTTGCATGAGCGCCGAAATCACCCATGACGCCGCCCGCCAGCGCTACAGCCTGATCCTCGACGGCGTTGAAGGCTACCTCACCTATGAGCGCCGACAGCCCGGCGTGCGCCACATCACCCACACTATCGTGCCTGATGCCATCGGCGGGCGCGGCATCGGCAAACGCCTCGTCACCCGCATCCTGGAAGATATAAAGGCAAACGGCGAAAAGGTCGCCTCATCCTGCTGGTATGCCAGCGCCCTCATCGACAAGACGCCCGAATGGGCCGCGCTGAAAGCCTGATGGCATGACCCTTCCTTTCTGGAAGACCAAGACCCTGGAAGAGATGACCCCGGAGGAATGGGAAAGCCTCTGCGATGGCTGCGGCAAATGC
This sequence comes from Hyphomonas sp., assembly GCA_046293975.1. Classification (GTDB taxonomy): domain Bacteria; phylum Pseudomonadota; class Alphaproteobacteria; order Caulobacterales; family Hyphomonadaceae; genus Hyphomonas. The sequence goes on from JBKBIZ010000142.1 coordinate 2,822, forward strand.
TGCATCGTCAAGCTGGAAGACGAAGACACCGGCGCCCTCGCCTATACCCGCCTCCACTGCAAACTGCTGGACGGCAGCACCTGCCAATGCTCCGACTATGCAAACCGGCGCCAGCATGTGCCCGACTGTGTGCAGCTCACCCCCGTCATTGTCGAGCAGGTCGACTGGCTGCCCCGCACCTGCGCCTACCGCCTGATCGACGAAGGCAAGCCCCTCCCCCAATGGCACCACCTCGTCTGCGGCGACCGCGAGCGCATCCACGAGCTTGGCCATTCCGTGCGCGGACAAACCGTGTCGGAAGACACCGTCTTCGAAGAAGACGAGATCGACTGGGTCATCGACTGGGAAGGCACCGAACCATAACTCTTCGGTTATGAGTTGTTGACAGACCCCTAACCACCCAGCTATGTATTGCGCCATGACACCTGC
>JBKBIZ010000143.1:0-3154 GCA_046293975.1 Hyphomonas sp.
CTTCAGCAGCGCGGCTGTCTTTTACGGACGTATTGTCAGAACCGCAGAATGGACAGCGCAAAGCCGATCAGCCCCCCAGACCCTCATAGATCGGGAAGCGCGCCGTCAGCGCCTTCACCTCTTCACGGATACGGGCTTCAACCGTGTCGCTGTTGCCGCTGGCGAGGGCGTCAACGATCTCGCCGATCCATGTACCGATCTGGATGAACTCGTCTTCGCGGAAGCCGCGTGTGGTGCCGGCGGGCGAGCCGACGCGGATACCGGAGGTGACTGTGGGCGAGGCCGGATCGAACGGGATGCCGTTCTTGTTGCAAGTGATGTAAGCGCGCTCAAGGGCGGCTTCGGCGTCGCGGCCGGTGACGCCTTTGGGGCGCAGGTCGATCAAAGCGAGGTGGGTGTCGGTGCCGCCGGAGACGACATCGAGGCCAGCGGTGCGGCAGGCAGCGGCCATAGCGCGCGCATTGGAGACGACCTGCTCGGAATAGGCCTTGAACTCCGGCATCAGCGCTTCGCCGAAGGCAACCGCCTTACCCGCGATAACGTGCATCAGGGGGCCGCCCTGGATGCCCGGGAAGATGGCCGAGTTGATCTTCTTGGCGAGGGCTTCGTCATTGGTGAGGATCATGCCGCCGCGCGGCCCTCGCAGGGTCTTGTGCGTGGTGGTGGTGGCGATGTGGCAATGGTCGAGCGGGTTGGGATGGACACCGCCCGCCACGAGACCGGCAAAGTGGGCCATATCGACCAGGAAGATGGCGCCGACATCATCGGCAATCTCGCGAAAGCGCTGGAAGTCGATCTGGCGCGGATAGGCTGAACCGCCGGCGATGATCATCTGCGGGCGGTGGCCTCGGGCGAGGCGCTCAACTTCCTCGAAGTCGATCAGGTGATCGTCCGGGCGCACGCCATACTGGACCGCGTTGAACCATTTGCCCGACTGGTTGGGCTTGGCGCCGTGAGTCAGGTGGCCACCGGCGGCAAGGCTCATACCGAGGATGGTGTCGCCGGGTTTCAGGACCGCCTGGAAGACGCCCTGATTGGCCTGGCTGCCGGAATTGGGCTGGACGTTGGCAAAGCCGCAATTGAAAAGCTTCTTGGCGCGGTCGATCGCGAGTTCCTCAGCGATGTCGACGAATTCGCAGCCGCCATAGTAGCGCTTGCCGGGATAGCCTTCGGCATATTTGTTGGTGAGGATCGAGCCCTGGGCTTCGAGCACGGCGCGGGAGACGATGTTCTCCGAGGCGATCAGCTCGATCTGGTGCTGCTGGCGGGTCGCTTCCTGGCTGATGGCCGCGGCCAGCTCGGGGTCGCGCTCAGCGAGGCCAACGGAGAAAAAGCCCCCGGCCAGCGTTTCTGGAACATGCGCCGAATCTGCCATGAGAGCCTCCTTTGCGACGATCAGGGGCTGTTTACGCGGTGCGGAGGAACTGGGCAACTGCGACTCGAAGGTCCAGGAAAATTCAACTAGAATGAAGGGAATTCCGTCGATGCGTAAAAAAACAAATAGTGATACTTTACGAGGTATCCCGATTATACTTAGACAAGCTAAGAATAGCGAGAATCGCATCTACGATTACAGGATGCATGGGGTGGACGATGACTGATCCGGAAGACATAGACGCTTTGGAAATGACCGTCGAAATAGTTTCGTCCTATGTGGCGAACAACTCAGTGCAATCGGGACAACTTCCAGAACTCATCAAAAGCATTCACACGGCCATTATTGGCCTTACGAATACTGCACCCGCGCCAGTTGAGAAGTTGGACCCGGCTGTACCCGTCAATAAGTCTGTCACGCCCGAATTCCTGATCTGCCTGGAAGACGGCGCCAAGCTGAAGATGCTGAAGCGGTATCTGCGCACGCGCTTTGACATGACGCCGGAAGATTACCGCGCCAAATGGGGCCTGCCGGCCGACTATCCGATGGTGGCGCCCAATTACGCCAAGCTCCGCTCGAAGCATGCCAAGCAGATTGGCCTCGGCAAGAAGCGCTGACCAGAAACGCAAATGGCCCGGCAGAACCGGGCCATTCATAAGCATTTCCAGGACAGTTCAGGACAATCCGGGACACTTCAGGACAGAACGGCGCCTCACGCGGCCTTGTCGAGACCCAGCTGTTTCCAGACGGCGAGGATCGCCGCGACCAGTTCATCCATCATCACTTCGTCATGCACCGGGCTCGGCGTGAAGCGCAGGCGCTCGGTGCCCCGCGGGACGGTGGGGTAGTTGATCGGCTGGACGTAGATGCCGAAGTCGAACAGCAGCGTGTCGGACAGGGCCTTGCAGCGCTCAGGATCACCCACGAGCAGCGGGACGATGTGCGAGGGCGATTCCATGACGGGAAGGCCCGCATCGCGGAATTTCTGCTTCAGGGTGGCGGCCTTGTCCTGATGGATGGCGCGCAGGCGGCGGCCTTCATCGGCACGCAGCTTGCGGATGCTGGTGAGGGCGCCAGCCGCCATGACCGGACAGGTCGAGGTGGTGAAGATGAAGCCGGACGCCATCGAGCGGATGGCATCAATCACGCTGGAATGGCTGGCGATGTAGCCGCCCATGACGCCGTAGGCCTTGGCGAGGGTGCCTTCCATGATGTCGATCCGGTCAGCCAGGCCGAGCATTTCGGCAACGCCGGCGCCCTGTTCCCCATACATGCCGACAGCATGGACTTCATCGAGATAGGTGATTGCGTTGAATTCCTGGGCGAGGTCGCAGATTTCTTCCATGCGGCCAAAATCGCCGTCCATCGAGTAGACGCTTTCGAAGGCGATCAGCTTGGGACGGTCGGCGTCGTCCAGCTCCAGCAGCGCGCGCAGATGGTCCACATCATTGTGGCGGAACACGCGGTATTCGGCGCCGGAACGGCGAATGCCTTCGATCATCGAGGCGTGGTTGAGGGCGTCGGAATAGATGATCAGGTTGGGCAGGATCTTGCCGAGGGTCGAGAGGGTTGCCTCGTTCGACACATAGCCGGACGTGAAGAGGAGCGCGGCTTCCTTGCGGTGAAGGTCTGCCAGTTCCTGCTCCAGATCGACGTGGAAGCGGGTTGTGCCGGAGATGTTGCGGGTGCCGCCCGAGCCCGAGCCGTTGGCGTCGATGGCCGCGTGCATGGCATCCAGCACCACCGGGTTCTGGCCCTGGCCCAGGTAGTCGTTGGAGC
>JBKBIZ010000144.1:0-3114 GCA_046293975.1 Hyphomonas sp.
GAAATGACCGCGCGGCTGAAGCTGCGGGCGGCCAAGGCCCCGACGCCGTGGGAGGGATTCGTCGAGGAGGGCATTGGCTATATCGAGATGGCGCTGGAACCCGAAGTGCGGCGCATCGTGCTGCGCGATGGGCCTGCGGTGCTGGGCGATCCGGCCGCGTGGCCGACGGCCAATGGCTGCATCACCGCCATGACAAACAGTCTCGAAGCCCTGTTCGAGGCGGGGGTGATTGGTGCGGTGGATTTCGAGGCAACCGCCAGGTTGCTGACCGGGGCGTCCAGTTATGCGGCGCAGTGGATTGCCAATTCAGACGACCCCGAGAATGCCTCGAAGCGGGCCTCGGTGGCCTATCGCCAATTGGTAGAGGGCCTGTTGTGCGACCGGCCGGATATGGCCGCGGAGAGCCGGTAACGACATTGATTTGCCCGGCGCCGAAGCGCCGGGCTTTGCGGTCAGTTGCGTGGTGATTTCAGCAGGGCCTCCAGGGCGGGCAGGGGCATGGTGGCCTCCTGCCTTGGCTGGGCGACTTTCCTGGCTTCGATCTTGCGCATCGGAATGGGCGCGCCGTGGCGCGGCACATTGCGCGTATGGGCGACCTGTTGCGGGCGCTGGAAGATGTTCTTGGGCATCAGCAAAACCTTTCTCCTTCCCGTCCGGCCTGTTTCAGAGCGGCGGGATTGAAATGGACGCAGCGCAAGGCGCCGCGCGATGAAGCGTGGTTTGGCAGGACGCAGGGATATCGTCAGGGGGAGTGGATGGGTCAGCCAGCCGCCAGGGGCGGGCATGGACCAGGACCTGATCTCGCTCTGAACGGCATCCATACTCTTTCGGTCACGCGCTGGCGCGGAGCGGAAAAGTGTCGGGCGTCCGGGGCAAGTTTTCAGATCATTTCGGGTCGCAACCTCATCTTGGCACGAGGCGAACCATAAAAAAACTGCGGGCACCCGTCAACCGGGCGCCCGCTGCTTGTTCGGTCAGGGCTCGAGACGTCCCGATTCCGGCACCTGCTCGGCGCTGATATCGGGCTCGTTGCGGGTCTTGTAGAGCGAGTAGATCACGCCGCCGGCCAGGATGGAGATGGTGACAATCAGCGAGAGCAGCGTGTCAATCTTGATGCCCATGGGCACGAGGAAGATCTTGATACCCACCAGCACGAGGATGATCGCCAGGGAAATCTGCAGGTAGCGGAAGCGGTTCATCGCCGCTGCCAGGGCGAAATACAGCGCGCGCAGGCCCAGGATGGCGAAGATGTTGGACGTATAGACGATGAAGGTGTCCTGCGTCACGGCGAACACGGCCGGGACAGAGTCGACCGCAAAGATCAGGTCGACGGTTTCCACCATGATCAGCGCCACGGCCAGCGGGGTCAGCCAGGTGACGATCTTGCCGGTCTTGGGGTCGGGCTGCTTGACCGTGAAATTGCGGCCATGCAGTTCCTTGGTGACGCGGAAGCGCTTGGTCAGGAAGCTGTAGACCGGGTTTTTCTCGATACTGGGTTCTTCATCCTGGTGCTTGAACATCCGGATGCCGGTGAAGACCAGGAAAGCGCCGAAGAGGTAGAGGATCCAGATATACTGGTAGACGAGCGCCGCCCCCAGGCCGATCAGGATGGCGCGGAAGAAGATGACGCCAAGGATGCCCCAGAACAGCACGCGGTGCTGGTAGATGCGGGGGATGGCCAGGAAACCAAATATCGTGGCGATGACGAACATGTTGTCCATCGCCAGGCTCTGCTCGATCAGATAGCCGGTATAGAATTCGAGCCCGGCCTCGGCGCCGCGCTGCCACCAGACCCAGCCGCCGAAAGCCATCGCGATCGCGACGTAAAAGCCGTAAAGCGTCAGGCTTTCCTTGGCGCCGATCTCGTGCTCGTCGCGGTGCAGGATGCCCAGGTCAAAGACCAGCAGGGCAATGACGATGGCGACGAACGCCACCCAGAAATAGACGGGAGTACCCAGAAATTCGCCCATAAGGGCGCTAAGAAGCGATTCCATCGCCGGACCTTTCTCCATGAAGTTTGGAGCGGCTCCGACATCACGAGAGCAATAGTCGCTCTCGCCAGAGGGGCCCGGCGCCGCAACAGCAAAATGCCTGATTGGGAGAAAAGTTCAACCCCATCGCGGCAGAATGTCGCTTTGGGGCTTGGCTAGCGCGGCGTGCAGAGCATGACGATGGCTTCGGCCGTTTCCAGCTGGATGGCCGTGCCATAGGTCGGGTCGGGGATGACGCGGCCGGCCGTCATGTTGCGCGCCGTCTTGAGGCCGCCATCGTTGAAGCCGACGCCGTCCTGATAGACGGTGATGGTCCCGGTGCCCGAGCTGGCATCGCCCACCACGGTCGACGCGAAGCCATAGACCTCGCCATAGATGGTCAGGATGCCCGCCTTGGCGGTGGTGGCGTCGCGACAGGCCCAGTTGCCCACAAAGTTCTGGGCCATGGCCGGCGCTGCGGACAAGACGGTGAGGGCGGCTATGAGGGCGATTCGGCGCATGGGGCAGAGAGTGCCGCCGCGCGGAAATGCTTTCAAGAGCCGCGTTTCAGCAAGGGGCCGATCAGTGGCAGTTTGGTGAGGGCAAGCAACAGTCTGAGCTTGAGCGGCATGCTGTAGTCGCGCAGCTTTGAGAAGCCGACGAGCTCGGCGCGATAGACCAGCTCGCCGTGCTGGTTGGTTGCCGTCAGGCGGTTGAACAGCAGGCCCCAGCCGGGAATGGAGTTGGAGGCGCGCTTGTCGGTCACCACAAGCTCATAGCTCACCGTGTCGCCGGGGCGCACCGGCACCTTGAAGACCATGGAATTGACCCCGGGGGAGGGGCCGGACACGCCGGGCTGCCTGCCCTCGGCCAGGAGGCGCTCTTCCTCGGCAAACAGGGCGTCCACCATCTTGCGGTGGCCCACGCTCACCGTGTGCCAGCCGCTGGCGACGAGTCCGCCAAACTGGCTGTGCTGTGCCGCCACGGCGTCGAGGTGGAAATATTGCGGATCATAGAGCGTGGCAAAGCGGACGATCTCGTCGGCGCCGAAGGTATGGCTGCCGAGCGGGAAGACCTCGTCGATGACAATATCCTCGAACCAGCGGGTCATGCCGGCACTCCGGGCTCGCGGGTATCGATCAGG
>JBKBIZ010000145.1:0-3014 GCA_046293975.1 Hyphomonas sp.
GCTCGGCGATGTCGTCTATGTCGAGCTTCCCGAAGCCGGCGCCAGCCTCGCCAAGGGCGATGGCTTTGCCGTCGTCGAGAGCGTGAAAGCGGCCTCGGACGTTTACGCGCCCATCTCCGGCGCCGTTCTGGAGTCCAATACCGGGCTTGCCGACGCGCCAGAAAAGGTCAGCGAAGCGGCCGAGAGCGATGCCTGGTTCGTCCGTATCAAGATCGCCGACACCGCCGAGCTTGACGGCCTGATGGATCTGGCCGCTTACACTGACTATTGCGAAGGGCTCTGATCCATGCGCTACCTGCCGCTCACGCCAGAGGACCGCGCCAACATGCTGGCTACCATCGGCGCGAAATCCGTCGATGATTTTTATACGGACGTTCCCGCCGAAGCCCGCCTGAAAGGCAAGATTGCCGGCCTGCCCGACCATCAGGGCGAGCTGGCCGTTGAGCGCCACCTCACCAAGCTGGCGGCAAAGAACCGCTCAGCCTCTTCCGGTCCGTTCTTCGTCGGCGCGGGCGCCTACAAGCATCATGTGCCCGCCACGGTCGACATGATCATTCAGCGCTCGGAATTCCTGACGACCTACACGCCCTACCAGCCGGAAATCGCGCAGGGCACCTTGCAGACCCTGTTCGAATTCCAGACCCAGGTGGCAAGCCTCACCGCAATGGATGTCGCCAACGCCTCCATGTATGACGGCTCGACCTCCTGTGCCGAGGCCGCCGTGATGGCCGCCCGCGTCACCCGCCGCAAGAAGATCATCCTCTCGGGCGGCCTCCATCCGCATTATGCCGCCGCCACACGCCTTCTGGCGGAAGCTCAAGGCCTCACCGTCGTTCAGCTCCCCGTCGCCATTGATGGCGAAGAGGAGCTCGCAAAGGCCGTGGACGGAGAAACCGCCTGCGTCATCGGCCAGAGCCCGAACGTCTTCGGTACGGTGACCGATCTCTCCGCCGTCGCTGACGCCGCTCATGGCAAGGGCGCGCTGCTCGTCTCGGTGTTCACCGAAGCGGTCAGCCTCGGCCTCGTCACTCCGCCCGGCGAAATGGGCGCGGATATTGCCGCGGGCGAAGGCCAGTCGATCGGCAATGGTCTCAATTTCGGCGGGCCCTATGTCGGCCTCTTCGCCTGCCGCGAAAAGCTGGTGCGCCAGATGCCCGGCCGTCTTTGTGGTGAAACGGTTGACGCCGATGGCAAGCGCGGTTTCGTGCTGACGCTCTCGACCCGCGAGCAGCATATCCGCCGCGACAAGGCGACCTCCAACATCTGCACAAACTCAGGCCTCTGCGCGCTTGCCTTCACGTCTCACATGACGCTGCTGGGCGGGAAGGGCCTCAAACACCTCGCAGATCTCAACCATGAAGCGGCGATTGAACTCGCCGATGCGCTCGGCGCGGTGAAAGGCGTCGAAATCCTCACCCCGCGCTTCTTCAACGAGTTCGCCATCCGCACACCGATGGACGCAGAAGCCGTCCTCGCGATGCTGGACGAAGCCGGCGTCGTCGGCGGCGTACGCGCCTCGCGCCTCTTCCCCGGCGACCATCTCGGCGACGTCATCCTCGTGGCCGCCACCGAATGCACGACGGCGGATGATATCGTGGCGTATGTCGATGCGCTGAAGGAGATTGTGTGATGAGGAATCATCGACACGATGTGTATCACGCAGGAAAGATCTTCGAGCTGACCGACACAGCCGTTAAGTCGATGGCGATCAACGGCGCCCAACTCAGCACCCGCCTGATATGGGGATCGAAGTCCATCCCCAATATCGAATTCTATCTCTCGCAGTTGGATATGGTGCTTCAGCGTCCATCGGTGCTCTTAAAACATCAGGTTGATCTTGTAGATATGGCTAAGCGCTTTCCGTACGGCTCGGAACATTGGAAACTTTCAAAGTTGCATTGGCGGGAAATGCACCAATTGGGCAGTCAATTGCTGGATTGGTTTCACGCAGCTGAATCAATTGCTTATGAGGCACAAACGCGCAGGAGCGTAGCATGACCATGAACTCCACTGGCCGCCCCACGGCGCCTACCTCCGTCTCCGCCGCCGCCATCGAGACAATCTCCGGCTCGCGCGGGCTTCTTCAGCATGAAGACCTTCTCTTCGAGATCGGCACGCCCGAAACCACCGGCGTTGACCTTCCCAAACCCAAGGGCCTCAAAAGCCGTCTCGGCGGCGTTGCCCGCAAGACGGACACCGGCCTGCCCGGCCTCTCCGAGCCCCAGGCCGTGCGCCATTACATGCGCCTCTCCCAGAAGAATTACGCCATCGATCTTGGTCTTTTTCCCCTTGGATCGTGCACGATGAAGCACAATCCGCGCCTCAACGAAAAGATGGCGCGCCTGCCCGGCTTTGGCGACATCCACCCGCTTCAGCCCCAAGCGACCGTCCAGGGCGCGCTGCAACTGATCGACGAGCTTGCCACCTGGCTGAAAACGCTGACCAACATGCCGTCCGTCGCCATGAGCCCGAAAGCCGGCGCGCATGGCGAGCTTTGCGGCCTCCTCGCTATCCGCCAGGCGCTGATCGCGCGCGGCGAGGGCGAAACCCGCAAGCGCATGCTGGTGCCCGAGTCCGCCCACGGAACAAACCCGGCGACCGCCGCCCAGTGCGGCTTCACGGTCGACGAGATCAAGGCCGACAAGCGCGGCCGGGTCGATATGGCAGACCTGAAGGCGAAGCTTGAAAAGTCCGGTGATGTCGCCGGCATCATGCTGACCAATCCCAACACCTGCGGCCTCTTCGAAACAGACATCCGCGAGATCGCCGACCTGATCCACAAGGCCGGCGGATACTTCTACTGCGACGGGGCAAACTTCAACGCCATCGTCGGGCGCGTGCGCCCCGGCGACCTTGGCGTCGACGCCATGCACATCAACCTGCACAAGACCTTCTCCACCCCCCATGGCGGCGGCGGCCCGGGCTCTGGCCCCACCGTCTTCTCCGACGCGCTCGCGCCTTACGTGCCCGTGCCGTTCGTCACCAAGGATGATGACGGCATCTACCGCCTCGTC
>JBKBIZ010000146.1:0-2925 GCA_046293975.1 Hyphomonas sp.
GCCGCGGCGCGATCTGCCCTATGATGTGATCAGCTATCTGCTGCCGAGCCGGTATTGCGAATCCGACAAGCTGGCGCCGTTTGCCGAGAAGAAGTTTTCGGGGCGGGAGGGGGGCGACCTCATCCTCAACATGGCCAACTGGATCTATGAGAATTTCGAATATGCGCCCGGCAGCAGCAACGGCACGACGACCGCAACCGATACGTTTCTGATGCGGCGCGGCGTCTGCCGGGATTTTGCCCATACGCTGATCAGCTTTTCCCGTGCCATGGGCATTCCGGCGCGCATGGTCTCGGCCTACGCGCCGGCGATAGAGCCGCCCGATTTCCATGCGGTGGTGGAGGTGTGGCTCGACAATGCCTGGCATCTGATCGACCCGACACGGCTGTCGTCTGAGGATAATCTGGTGCGTATCGCCATTGGCCGGGACGCCACTGATATCAGCTTCATGACGATCTTCGGTTCTGCCGAGCTGCGCGACCAGCGGGTTGCCGTTTCAGTGGTGTAGGGCGGGGGCCGTCCGGGTTCGGAGCAGTACCCTACTTTGAGGGTAACCATTTCAAGGCGGATGGTTGCAGTTGTCCGGCACTTCATACAGGGGTAGGTTGCAACGTGCCGACGGCGTTTGACGCGCTTGATCTGCCGCCGGGGGAGCCGCGTGAATATCGACAACCAGAAACCTCAGCGTGATGTGTCACTGGATGCGCTGAAGGGCTACCTGATTATTCTGGTGGTCCTGGGGCACCTGTCTCTTGCCAACTTCTTTGGAAGTTATCCCGACAGCAAGCATTATCTCACCATCCGCAGCGTGCTCGATACCGAGAAGATCTACTACTACCACATGCCGCTGTTTCTGGCGATTGGCGGCCTGTTTGTTCGTCCCTTCAGCCTTGATGTTCTTCGCTCAACGGCCATTGCCGTGCTCGTGCCCTACTTTGCCTTTGCCTTCGCAGTTGCGCTGGTCTTTGACCCCGTGGGTGACCTGACAAAGATTGCAGAGCGCGCGGGGCCCGTGCTCATGGGAAACAATTTTTACCTGAAGTCTATCCTTTGGTTCCTTCCGGCACTGTTCTGCTGCCGGATACTGGTTTCGCTGTGGTTGCTCATCCCGAAGGGCAAAGTGCACCGCAGAGCGCTGGTTCTGCTCGCGGTGGTTTGGGCCCTGTATTTCTGGCAAACGGCGCAAATCCACCAGATACATATTGCGGGCAGGATTCCGTTCGGAATCGACATCGCCCTTTATCTCATGCCGCTGCTGCTCCTGCTGAGATTTGGATATGCGGGCGGCTGGATTGCCCGTGTTCCCTGGTATGCGTGGGCCTTGGGCGCTGTTGCCGGTTACATTGCAATTACGGTGTTCGAGCCGGTAAAAATGTACAATTACCGCGTGGATCTGTCGAACTATAACATGCCCGTCACGATCGCCGGTGTCGCGGGCTTCTTCCTTCTTTCGGTGTCCGTATTCGGACTATTTCAGAAATTTGGCAGCATGCCACCAGTACGGTTTCTGGCGTTCTTCGGCACTTTTTCATTTCCGATATACTTGCTGCATGACCAGTTCATGTACGGGGCACTCGTCCAGATGATCCAATCAGGCGGAGGGAGTATTTCCGCCTGGCACGCTACCGGTTGGGCATTGGGCGCGTGTGTCGCGGGTGTCATCCTGCCAATCGTCCTGTCCAAGATTGTGATGCGGATGTCCAACGACTTCCGGCTGATAGGGTTCGTCCGCTGACCGCAGGCTAATCATCTGCGAATACTCATGGCGGCAGAGCGCTATCTCGCTGAACGGGTCAGCGCCCCGCGTTCAGGAAAGTGATGATGGCTTCGGGGAGGGCGGGGTCGCCCACTGCTGTCAGATGCGTGCCGGTCAGTTCGATATAATCCGCACCGGGAATGATCTCGGCGAGCTTTGGGCCTGAGCCGTTGTCGAGGTCCTGGTCACCGGTGAGAACGAGGACGGGCACATCAAAAGTCTCCAGCAGGTCACGGCCGGTATAGAGGCGCGAGGAGAGGGCGCCGCGATGGTTTTCGAGCGAGCCACCGGTGGCGTCTGCGCGCGCCCGCATGGTTCTGGCCGCGGGCGTGTCTTCGCCGGCAATGGCGGCGTCGAGCGCGGCGCGGAAGGCGGTGTTGCGGTCGGTATTGGTTTCATCGGCTGCCGCGTCGCCGATGCCGCCCAGGATAAGCCGGTCCCCGTCGCGCGAGAGGAGATGGTAGCGCAGCGCGCTGAGCGAGCCCATCGAATAGCCGACGACGCCATAGGGCTTTTGGCCCAGATGTTTCATCAGGGCGATCTGGTCGCGGGCGATGGCGTCGCGGGGCCACTCGGCACCTGGATCAGCGAGGGAAGAGGCGCCGTGGCCGCGCAGGTCCGGCGCGATGACCTGATACCCGGCGGCGGCAATCTTCTGGGCGATGCCGGGCCCGAACCAGTTGATCTGCGCATTGCCGCTGAAGCCGTGCAGCAGCAGAACCGGCGGGCCTTCACCGAGGGTCTGGTAGCTGATCTGCGTGCCGTCGAAGGAGGCGAATGTGTGGGTCGCAGGCGCGGTCATGGCAGGCTCCGTGATTGAGGGCGTTGCGCAAGCTGGGGCCGCCATGATTGCCGTCAAGGCCAGGAAGAGGGCGGCGAGGCGGCGCATCGGAGCCAATCCGCTCAGCGCTCTTTGGGGTCGAGCGCGTCGCGCAGGCCGTCGCCGATGAAGTTGAGGCAGAGAAGCGCGACCGACATGACGCCTGCCGGAATGAGCAGCATCCAGGGCTTGTCTTCCATCATCCGGGCGCCGTCAGAGATCAGGACGCCGAGCGAGGTGAGCGGCTCGTTCACGCCGAGGCCGAGGAAGGAGAGGAAGCTCTCTGCCAGGATGACCACCGGGATGGTGAGGGTGACATAGACGGCGACCGGGCCGATGACGTTGGGCA
>JBKBIZ010000147.1:0-2654 GCA_046293975.1 Hyphomonas sp.
CCCGGCGCCGTGACGGTGCAGCAGGAGTCGCTCGACATGCGCGAGACCTCGGGCGGGCGCTTCGACGTGGTCTTCCAGGGGCTGCGCGCGGGCTACAAGCTCCAGGCCACCCGCGCCGACGCCGCCACCGGCCTCCTCGATGTCCGCCGCCTGTCCGACATGCTCGCCCGCATCCACGGCCATATCGTCCACAAACCGCTCGCGAAAATCAGCCCCTTCGCCGTCCCCGTCATGCTCGAAGTCGGCCGCGAACCCGTCTTCGGCGCCTCGGCGATGGAAGCCATCCTCCGCGAAGCCGAAGAAGACCTCGTGCGCGACGCGATGGGCTAGGGGCCCGGCCCCTCCTGCCGCTGTTTTCTCTATCCCTCATTATTTCGGGAATAAAATACGTAAAAACAAACACCTGAAAGAAAATCCGCCGTCCTTGTCCACCCCCTCCCGGGCCATGCCTATACTTGTCCCCATGAGCGAGACAGATCAGCCTACGGAAGAGGGGACGGGCCTTGGCGCCCTGATGGGCCGCGCGACAAGCCTCGCGCTCGGCCTCATCGTGCTCGCCCGCGCCGCGCTCGCAAAGTATGGCGACGCGCCTGCCCCGCGCAGCGCCGCCGAGCTTATCCTGCGCCGGTTCATCCTCCCGGCAGAATCCACCGTGCGCCGCGCCATCCTTGTGCTCGCAACCACCTTGCCCCCCTTCCGCCCGGGGGCGCGCGCCAAATCAGGCGGGCAGGGCAAGCCGCCCCCGCCGCCACCCAAAGGCGTGCCGCGCCCACCCGTCTTCCGCCTCACAGAGCCGCTGCCGCGCCCGGCCGTCCGCGCCGCAAAGGCGTCGGCGAAAGGGGAGGAGGGCCCGCGCATTTCCCTGCTGGATTTTGCCCCGCGCCCGCTAGCCCCCGCGCCGAAAATCCATCCGAGGGCAGACGATTCCGCCCACAGCGCCCGTCTCCTCCGCCGTCTCGCCGCGCTGGAAAATGCCTATCTCGACCCCATCCGCCAGGCCCGCCGCTATCTGCGTCGCCGCGCCGCCGCCGCGCTCAGCGCCGCTCCCGTAAAGGCGCCCCTCTCTTTTAGCCGCATCCCGGGCAACACCCGCCACCTGCTTCAAGAGTTCCGCTACGTCCTCGAAGACATGAACCGCGCCGCCTCGGAAACCCTCGCCCCCGCGCTAAATTCCTCCTGAGAAACCGTCATCCCGGCCAAAGGTGGCGCACCCGCCGATTGAGCCGGGACCGCCCAATCACTCTGCACACTCCGGAAGGCCAAGGCCTCTCCGGCCAATCGTGCTGCGCGAAACCTTGCCGCGTCTAGTGGCCGGGGCCGAGAAGGGCGAGCGCCTCATCCACATAAGGCTTGCAGTCTTCCGGCACGCCGAGGAAGGGCGCCTGATTGAAATAGATCCGCCGGCTGACCTGATACGCCATCTCCTTCATGATCTGCCCTTTCACCTTCTCGGTCGGCCCCAGTTTCAGCGCAGCCAGATAGTCGCGCATCGCGCATTGCGGATAGGCTTCCGGCCAGTCGGCAACATAGAGCCCGCGCAGGAATCCTCGGCGTTGCAGTGCATCGGCCTTCTGCGCGTCCGTCACGTCTGGGCGCGTGAGCAGCTGGCCCAACGCCTCATCGGCCTGCTGTACCGGCTTGGTCTTGAATTGGGCGGCATAGACAATCGGCGCAAATTCCTCGTCCGTCAGTTTCACGACCGGTTCGTCCGATGGCGCCCCGGCCGGCGCCGAAGCGCAGGCGGTCATCAGCGCGGCCAGTCCTGCGGTTGCAATAGCTCTCATCATGGTGCCTCTCCCCAATGTCCGGCCCCAATGCCCGGATGCGCGGTGAAGGAAACTCTATCCCGCCCCCTGGCTCCATCCCCCGTTCCGGGGGTATGCGCCGCCCCGTTGACCGGCGCCCCGCTTCGGCCCAATCCTTCCCCCATGACCGCTGCCCGCGCCCTCCCAAACGAAACGCTGCTCCACCTCGCCGGTGAGCTGCTGACGCCGACGCCCGAAGGCGCCCTCTGGTGGGCGGCGCGGCGGCTGCTGGTCGTGTCCGATCTCCATCTGGAGAAGGGCTCGAACTATGCCGCCGCCGGCCAGCTTCTGCCGCCTTATGATACCGGCGCCACGCTCGCCCGCGTCGAAGCGCTCTGCGCGCGGCTGCGGCCGGAAACCATCCTCTCCCTGGGCGACAGTTTCCATGATCGCCAGTCGGAGCATCGCCTGCCACCGCCCTACGCGACGCGCATCCGCGCGCTGACCGAAGCCCATGACTGGGTCTGGATCGAGGGCAACCATGACCCCGATCCCCCCGCCCATCTCGGCGGGCGCGCCGCCAAAGTCCTGCGCCTCGATGGCCTCGTCTTCCGGCATGAGCCCGAAGGGGAAGCGGGCGAGATCGCGGGGCATTTTCACCCCGTCGCCAAGGTTGCCGGGCGTGGCCGCGCCGTGCGCCGGCGCTGCTTTGCTTCTGATGGCGCGCGCCTCGTCATGCCCGCGCTCGGCGCCTTCGCCGGCGGGCTCAATATTCTGGACACGGCCTTTTCCGCCGTCTTCCCCGAAGGCTGCATGGCCTTCGCGATGGGGGAGGGGCGGGTCTATTCTGTCCCCCGGACGCATCTTGTCCCGGATGTCCGCCGGGCTTCAGGGCCGGGCGGCTGGCGG
>JBKBIZ010000148.1:0-2383 GCA_046293975.1 Hyphomonas sp.
GTCGCCGACCTTTGCTTCGGGCGACTTGACCTGGGCGTGCTTGAGATCGATCTGGCGGCTGGGCTCTTCGACTTCCTCGACGATTTCCAGCAGGCGCCACATGCGGGTTTCGCCCGAGCGCGGGTTGATCTCGACCTTGATCTCGGTCTCGGCGCCATAGCGGCCCTTGGCAGCCTTTTCCATGGCGTCCTGCATCGCCTCGATCACGACCATGCGGTCGATGGACTTCTCGCGGGCAACAGCATCTGCGATCTGCAAGAGCTCAAGACGGTTCGCGCTAACGGCCATTTAGTGTGTCTCCTTGGAGATAGATTCGTCGTCGTCGTCACTGGCGAGCTCGACCGTCTCGGTCTCGTCGTCGTCGATGGGATGGGCTTCCTGATCGATGCGCGCCTTTTCCATGAGCGCATCGGTCATCACCAGCTTGGCCTCGGCCAGGGTGGAGAACAGCAGCCGGTGGTCCGGATCGGTCCCGGCGGGGGCGTCCGGCAGGGTAATGGTCACCGCCTCGTCGTCCACCGACTTGATGAAGCCGCGGAAGCGCTTGCGGCCATTGATCATGTCGGCCAGCTCGATCTTGGCTTCGTGGCCCAGATGGGCGGCGAAGTCGCGCTTGCGCACCAGCGGCCGATCGATGCCGGGCGAGCTGACTTCAAGATGGTATTCGCGATCGATCGGGTCTTCCACATCGAGCACCGGCGAGAGATCCTTGGAGAGGGCCTCGCAGTTGACGATTGTGAAGCGCCCGTTCTCGTCTTCGGCCATGATCTGCAGCGTCATGCCGTTTTCCTGGGTGATCTTCACCCGGACGAGCGAGAAGCCCAGGCCATTGGCCACCGGCTCGACGATGCGGGAAACGCGAGCCTCGAGGCCCGTTTCCTTGATGTAGCGCTGTTCGGTGAGGTCGAAACTCATCGGTCCCTTGGGTAATAAAAAAGAGCGGGGCCGGGCGGCTCCCACTCTGCAAACTTGCTGAGATGTTGGAGCCTCTATAGCGCGGAACCGGGCCGGAGGCAAGGGCGCGTCGCGGGCCTGGAGGCGGCGCAGCGTCGGGCGCCCGGATCGTTGCCACGGCGAAACCCGGTAGCGCGGAGGAAACCAGGATACCAAAGAACCCCTTGATTTCATTTGTAAAACCCTCGCATTTCCAAATCTGACTTCAAGGGGCATATTCTGCAAAATCGTCTCTTGAGGGGGGCGGAGGGCGCGATCATCTGTGGGGTGTTCAACACGAAAGGAACATCTGAAATGATCAAGAACAGCCTTATCGCCCTGGTTGCCGTTGCCTCGCTGGCCAGCGTCGCCGTCCCTGCCTATGCCGAAGGCGACGTCTTTGGTGACGGCTCGGGTGAAATGAGCGACTTTGTCGCCGATTCCATCGTCAGCCGCCTGCAGGCCCAGGGCATCAACGCCACCGATGTCGAGGAATGGGGCGGGCTGATCCGCGCCTTCGTCGTCCTCGAAGATGGCAGCCAGGCCATGCAGCTCTACACGCCTGGCCTGCTCGAGCCGGTCGCGCTCTAGTTGATTGCCCCGGCGCCGCCCGGGTTCCCGCGGCGCCCCGAGTTCTATTCGGCGTGGACGAGCCTGATGGCAGGCTCGCCCCCCGAAGCGTCAAAGCGTTCCCGCGCCGCCAGCACCTGCTCCCGGTTGCGCTCGGCAAAGCGGCGCAGGCCATCGGCCAGATCCAGCAATTCCCGCCCCAGTTCGGTCAGTTCATAATCGACCCGCGGGGGAATGGTGGCGAACATGGTGCGGGTGACGAAGCCGTCGCGTTCGAGCTCGCGCAGCGTCATGGTCAGGGTCTTCTGCGAAATCCCGCCGACGCGCTTGATCTCGTTGAAGCGCATTGTCTGTCCGCGCAACAGCGTCACGACCGTCAGCGTCCACTTGCCCGGTCTGACCATCAGCACATCTGAATCGTGCTGGTTGGATGCGGAAAGAACGGACATGACGCGCCTCGGAAAATCAGGATCGAGGTTGGCATATGGGGCGGCTTTGTGGCGCTTCCAGTGCCCCGCCACATTAAACTTTGACATAGGTGCCATTCACGGCGGCGGCTAAACCCGTGAAAAACTGAAGTAAAAGCTGACCAGCCGGCCCTCGCGGCGGGCCTTCTGCTCGTAGCGGGTCGCCTGCCAGCCGGGATAGGGTTCGTGCCAGCTGCCGGGCCGTTCCGGCGCGAAGCGGAAGGCCGGCGCGCGCAGGATATGGGCCAGGGTCCAGTTGGCATAATCCTCGATATCGGTGGCAAAGTGAAAGACCCCGCCGGGCCGGATGACCCGCGCCAGCTCGGCCAGCGTGGTCGGCGATACGAAGCGCCTCTTGTGGTGGCGCGTCTTGGGCCAGGGATCGGGATAGAGCAGATACACCTCGTCGAGTG
>JBKBIZ010000149.1:0-2346 GCA_046293975.1 Hyphomonas sp.
CTTCCAGGCCATCGGCCAGCAATATGTGCCGCCGGCCAATGCGGCGATCATCCTCTCGGCCGAGAGCCTTTTCGCCGCCATCGGTGGCGCGCTGCTGCTGGGTGATCGTCTGCCGCCCATCGGCTATGCCGGCGCGGCGCTGATCTTTGCGGCATTGTCGCCGTCGAAGCCATCCCCCCGCTCTGGTCAAGGCGACAGGCGCATATGGCGAAGACGACCAACTGACCGATAAAGGAGGAGATGGGGGCCGCCCTACTCCTGATAGCGATACATCTGGTAGGTCTTGCAGATCACGAAGGCCACGCAGCCCTTGAGCGTGATCTGGTCCTCGCTCACCTGGGTGATCGTGCCGCCCGCCGTCTGCCCATAGATATGCAGATCACCCTTCCACTGGTTGGGCTTCACCTGCCGCGCATGGTCGATCATCAGCGTGTTGAGATAGGGCAGGTTTTCCGCATTGTCGGCGCCATTACCCAGCCAGATCAGCGTGCCGCACAGCGCGGTGCCATCGCCGCACAGCTCCACGCTATAGCGGGAATCGCGCATTTCGATTTCCCAGGTCCCCTCGGGCGAGGCCATCGCCGGCTGGGCCAGCATGGCCAATGCACCACCAACAAGAACCGCTTTCCGCATCGCAACACACTCCATACCGGGGATGATCAGCTTGCCGTCGCCAAGCTGAACTGCAGCTGAACAACCGCCAGCAAACAGCGTCATGCCCGCGTCATACAAGCCCGCTAGCGTCATCGTGTTCCCGGCCTCCCCCACTCGGCCCGGACCCCGCCGCGCCCCACGTCCCCAACGTCGCGCCCGGCCTTTTGGAGAGCTCGGCCGCCAACCCCGGCTCTCCGCCGATTTGATCGGCATCTTTGGCCGCCCCGGTTGGGCGGCCTCTTTTTTGTGGAGCGCCCGTCTTTCCGCTCGCGCACCGCCATCCGCTCCGGCACAACGTGGCCATGGCCAAGCTCTACTTCTCCTATGCGGCGATGAATGCCGGCAAGTCCACCTTGCTGCTGCAGGCTGCCTACAACTACCGCGAGCGCGGCATGCGGCCGCTGCTCTATACGTCCTCGCTCTACGTGCAGGATGGTGTCGGCCTCATCTCCTCGCGCATCGGCATTTCCGAGCCGGCCGCGCTCTATGCGGCGGGCGACGATCTCTATCAGTCGATCCGCGACGAGCAGGAAGCCGGCAAGGTCGATTGTGTCTTTGTCGACGAGGCCCAGTTCCTCACCCCCGAGCAGGTCTGGCAGCTGGCCCGCGTCAGCGATCGCCTGCGCATTCCCGTCATGTGCTTTGGCCTGCGCACCGACTTTCTGGGCAATCTCTTCCCCGGCAGCCAACAGCTGCTTGCCATTGCCGATGTGCTGCGGGAAATTCGCACCATCTGCGAGTGCGGGGCCAAGGCCACCATGGTGGTGCGCCAGAACACCGAGGGGCGCGTGCTGACCGACGGCGATCAGGTCTCGATCGAAAAGTCCGTCTATGTCTCGCTCTGTCGCAAGCATTGGGAAGAAGCCGTCGGCCGCTGGCCGGTGAAAGGACCTTGATCATGCAGCCTGCCGCCACCGAGCCCACCGGCGCCCTCACCATCCGCACCCTGGCCATGCCCGCCGATACCAATCCCGCCGGCGACATCTTCGGCGGCTGGGTGATGAGCCAGATGGACATCGCCGGCGCCATCGCCGCCGTCGAGCGCAGCCAGGGTCGCGTCGTCACCGTGGCCGTCGAGGCCATGACCTTCATCGCCCCGGTCAAGGTCGGCGACATCCTCTGCGTCTACACCACCGTCGAGCGCGTCGGCACCACCTCCATCACCATCAGCATGGAAGCCTGGGCCCGCCGCAACCGCATCGCCGACCGCGTCAAGGTCACCGACGGGCGCTTCGTCTATGTCGCCCTTGCCGAAGACGGCTCCAAGCGCCGGATCGAACCAGGCGCCTGAACAAATCCGTTCAGACAGCGTTCAGCTAGCGTGTGGTCAAAGCACGTAAGGTCAAATTTGGCCGTTTAGTTTCGGAGTATTGTCCGTGAAACCGGTTCGCATTGGTCTCTTTTCCGCCCTCATGGTGCTCGCTGGCACGGCTGTCGCCATGGCGCAGCAAACCGTGACGATCACCGCCAACACCAACGCCTACAAGGGCCCGGGTTTCGAAACCGGCTATGCCGGGACCATCCGCGCGAATACGCCCGTCACGCTCGATCACTGCGAGAGCAATTTCTGCATGGTCTATTACGGGACCCAGACGATCTGGGTCGAGCAGCAATATGTTGCCCAGGCGCCCCAGCCACAGCCACAGCCTCAGCCGCAACCCCTGCCGCAGCCGCAGCCCAATCCCAGCTGGC
>JBKBIZ010000014.1:0-52004 GCA_046293975.1 Hyphomonas sp.
GCCGCCGGAGATTTCTTCCCAGACGTTCTTGTTCGGGTCGAGCTTGTCGCGGCTCTGGTCGACATAGCCGATCTTGACCGTTTCGCCGACGCGCAGGGCGCCGGTGTCGGGTTTTTCCTGGCCGAGGATCATCTTGAACAGCGTGGACTTACCCGCGCCGTTGGGGCCGATAACGCCGACGATACCGCCGGGGGGCAGTTTGAAGTCGAGATTCTCGATCAGCACATTGTCGCCGAATGCCTTGCTGAGCCCTTCGGCCTCCAGCACGACCCCGCCAAGGCGGGGGCCGGGGGGAATGCGGATCTGCGCGGTCATCACCTTCTCGCGCTCCGCCTCCGAGGCCATCTTCTCATAGGCCGTGATACGGGCCTTGGACTTGGCCTGGCGGGCCTTCTGGCCGGAGCGGACCCATTCGAGTTCCTTGGCGAGGGTGCGCTTGCGGCCGACATCGTCGCGCGCTTCCTGCTCCATCCGCTTGGCTTTCTGTTCGACCCAGCCCGAATAGTTGCCCTGGAAGGGCACGCCGCGGCCCCGGTCGAGCTCGAGGATCCAGGTGGTGATGTCGTCGAGGAAGTAACGGTCGTGCGTGACGAGGATGACGCAGCCGGGGAAATTGATGAGATAGTTTTGCAGCCAGGCGACGGTTTCAGCGTCGAGGTGGTTGGTCGGTTCGTCCATCAGGATCATGTCGGGCTTGGACAGGAGCAGCTGGCAGATGGCGACGCGGCGGACTTCACCGCCCGAGAGCGTGGTCACGTCGGAGTCGTTGTCCGGGCAGCGCAGGGCGTTCATCGCCATTTCGATCTTGGAGTCGATGTCCCACGCATCGGCCGCGTCGATCTGCTCCTGCAGCTTCGTCATTTCTTCCATCAGCTCGTCAGAATAGTCCTCGCCGAGCTTCATCGAAATCTCGTTGAATTTGTCGAGCATCTGCTTTTCCGGGCAGGAGGCGGCGACATTTTCAAAGGCGGTGAGCTTGGGGTCGAGCTTCGGCTCCTGCGGGAGGTAGCCGACCTTGACGCCTTCAGCGGCCCAGGCTTCGCCGGAAAAATCCTTGTCCTCGCCGGCCATGATGCGCAGCAGGGTCGATTTACCCGAGCCGTTGACGCCGACCACACCGATCTTGGCATCCGGGAGGAAGTTCAGGTGAATGTTTTCAAACACCTTCTTGCCGCCGGGATAGGCCTTGGTGAGACCCTGCATGTGGAAAACGATCTGGGGACCGGCCATGGGCTGTGGTTCCTTTGCGAAGCTGGAAATGGGTTGTCTGGGCGCGATGTGGCCTGCCGCGCGCAGAAGATCAAGCGATACGCAGCGTTCGTTGGCAGATGCAGGGCCGGTCGCGGCTCGATTTCCGCTTGTGCTGCCGCTTCCCTAGCGGCATCAGCGATGTAAAGCAGAGATCACTTGCCGATTGCAGGCTCAGGATGGACGAAACACCCCCTTCCCGCACTTCCACCAAGCCCGCCGCCTATGGCGAGGATGATATGACGCGGGCGTCGGGGTGGGACGCGCTGCTGGATGATCTGTTCGGGCTGAATGTGCGGGCGTTGCGCACGCTGGCGGTTTCGGTGATCTGGCCCGCGAAGCTGTTCACGGCGGCGCGCGACCGGGACTGGCTGGACCGCTACACGCCCTCGATCCGGCTGGTGTTCACACTGATTGCGGCGGTCGTTTTCCTGAAATTCCTCTGGGTGAACGAGGCTTCGGCCCTTTTTGCCTATACCCAGGCGACCATCGAGGCGATGGAACTGGATTTTCCCGGCCGCAGCGCAGAAGACGCCACGCGGGAGTATCTGGCGACCCTTCTTGTGACCTATCCCTTCAGCTATTTCGGCGTGCATGCGGTGTTTGCGCTGATGCTGAACATCTGGGGTAAGGGCACGCCCCTGCCCGTGCGTATCCGCCTTTACTTCGTGACGCTTGTTCCGCTGCTTCTGCTGGGGGTCGTCAGTACGGTCGCCTATGCCTGGGTAGATCCGGCGCAGATGGACCTGATGGCGAGCGTGGGGTTTGCGCTGCTGTTTGGATTATATGTGCTGATCCTGATGCGGGGGCTGTCGCCCGTGCACCGGGCCGGACCCAGGCTGGGCCGGAGCCTGCTGGGCGGAACCCTCATGACGATGGCCGATCTGCTGGTGAGCCTGGTCTCGTCCCTCTGGGCGGTGACCTGGCTTTATGCCACCGCGGGCTGAGCGGCGCCTTGTCCTGATGACACCGCCGAAATCCCGGTTAGTGTCCTTGCCCATGATGATACGACATTTCTGCGCGGCGTTCCTGGCCGCATTCACGCTCGCTTCCTGCGCCACGGCGGCTGAGGGCGCCCCTGCCTCACCCAAGGACACTGCTTCCATGACTGACGCTCCCCGGCTGACGCCGGAACGCCTTTATGCCTCCCCTTCCCTTTCCGGGACGCCGCCGCGCGCGGTGCGCTTTTCGCCCGATGGCAAGCGAGTGACCTTCCTGAAGCCACGGGCGGAGGAAAGCGCCCGCTACGATCTCTGGCAGTTTGATGTGGCGAGCGGGGCGCAGTCTCTGCTGGTGGACTCCGCGTTTGTCGACCCCGCTGAAATAGAGCTCTCCGAAGAGGAGAAGGCGCTGCGCGAACGCAAGCGGATCGCAGGCGTGCGCGGGATTGCCGATTATGCCTGGGGCACGGCGGACACGATCATCGTGCCGGCGGCCGGCGACATCTTTCTGGTGACGCTGAAAGACAGCGGGCCGGAGACGCGGCGCCTGACGGAGACGGACGGGTTTGAGTATGACGCGAAGGTGTCTCCGCGCGGCAATCATGTGAGCTTCATCCGGGATGGGGCGCTCTATGCCATCGAACTGGCGAGCGGCACCGAGACGCGGATTTCGCCTGAGGCACAGCCGGAAAACGCCATCAGCTATGGCGTGGCCGAGTTTGTCGCGCAGGAAGAGATGAACCGGTATACCGGCTATTGGTGGAGCGCGGACGAGCGTTACATTGCCTTTACCGAAGTGGACGAAAGCGGGGTGGACATCATTCCGCGTTTTGACATTGCGGCGGAACAGGTGACGGTGATCAACCAGCGCTATCCGCGCGCGGGGCGGCCGAATGCGAAGGTGGCGCTGTGGGTGGCCGACCTGAAAGAGAACACCACGCGCAAGATCAGTTCTTTGGGGCCTGATGATTATCTGGCGCGCGTGAACTGGGCCCATGGCAGCCTCTGGTTCCAGACGGTGAACCGGGCGCAGACGGAGATCCGCTACAATCGCACCGATGGCCTGCCCTGGCGGATATGGTCTCCGTTCACGGAGGAACAGGATCACTGGGTAAACCTGACGGAAGATTTCCTGCCCGTGGCCGATGGCGGCATCCTGGTGACGCATGAGCTTGACGGGTATCGGCATATCTACTGGCGCAATGCAGGCACGGGCGAGATGCGGCAGGTGACCTCCGGGAACTGGGTTGTGAACGATATTTCCGGGTTCGATCCGGAGACGCGGACCATCTATTTCACCGGCTACAAGGACACCCCGCTGGAGCGGCATCTTTATGCGGTGCCGCTGTCGCCGGACAGTCCGGAGGTGCGCCGGATTACGCCGGAGGGCGGGAGCTGGGCAGTCTCGATGGCGTCCGGGGCAAAGAGCTATATCGGGACGTTCTCATCGCCCACCCAGCCGCCCCAGACCGCGCTTTACAAGGCGGACGGAACGCGCATTGCGTGGATCAATGAGAATGCGCTGAACGAAAATCATCCGTATACGCCTTACCTGACTTCGCACACCGTGCCGGAATTCGGCACGATTGCCGCAGAGGATAACCAGGCGCTGTATTATTCCATCCAGAAACCACCGGGGTTTGATCCGTCGAAGAAATATCCGGTGATTGTGGACGTGTATGGCGGGCCGCATGTGCAGCGGGTGTCCAATGATTGGCGGCCGCTGACCGATCAGTTCTTTACCCATGCCGGCTATATTGTGTTCCGGCTGGACAATCGTGGCACCTGGAACCGGGGCAAGCGGTTTGAAGACGTGATCCACCGGCAGACGGGCGGGCCGGAAGTGCGCGACCAGCTGAAAGGCGTGGAATGGCTCAAAGCGCAGCCTTTCGTGGACGGCGAGCGGATCGCCATGCAGGGCTGGAGCTATGGCGGATACATGACGCTGATGACGGCGGCGCAGGCGCCGGAGGGCACGTTTGCGGCGGCGATTGCGGGCGCGTCGGTCACTGACTGGTCGCTCTATGATACGTTCTATACGGAGCGTTACATGGGCACGCCGGAGAACAATGCCGAGGGCTATCACGCCTCCAGCGTGTTTGCGCATATTGACGGGCTGACCGGGCCGCTGATGCTGATCCATGGGATGGCGGACGATAATGTGACGTTTGACAACACGACGCGTCTGATGGGCGAGTTGCAGGCACGCAGCCAGCCATTCGAGCTGATGACCTATCCCGGCCAGCGCCACGGCGTTCAGGGCGAAGCTCAGCAGCTCCATCTGATGCGGACGCGGCTGGACTTTCTGGACCGGCACCTGAAGGCACCGGCAGAATGAGCATCAAGCCCTGGAACGTTCTTTACTTCCACCTATCCCGTACACGACAATTACATGCACGTGTGCACCGACCGGCGCCAGCGGGAGGGTGGACATACTGTCGGGGAGCCGCTCAGTTCAGGATGCGGCGTTCGCCATAGAGGATTGCCAAGGCGCCTTTGACGTCGCTGTCCAAGTTGTTGAACTCGTCGAGAGATCCAAAATACATCTTTTGGGACTCAAGCAGGAACCCAATTCCGGAAAGGATATCGAGAGCTTCGCCTGTTTCCTCGTGATGGGCCCTAGCGGGCGCCATGACAATCCTTTCGTAAGCCGAGTTCAGGGTATCCATAAACGCCAAGAACTCAGCGCGGTGCTCAGGCTTCGCCTGTTTCAAGTCAGGTTCGTCAAGGCATTTCGCAAATTGGAAGACGAGTGGAGATATTCCGAGTGCATGCACTGGATAATCAAGGTCCAGGTCACTTCGGCTTATGAAGCGCATCTGCCCTTTCTTGAATGCACCAAGGTAAATTGGATCAGTGGAAACAACCGTGTCATCTGTCAGTACCAGCGGGAAAACGTGCTCCGGTACAGGTGCTGAGCGATACAGCATAGTGAAAGCCATTAACCCGAAGAGCATAGCCTGATCATCCAATTTGATGTCGATGAATGCATATCCATTCGCTGTCGTAGGAACACGCGCTTGGAAACCACCAGCTTTCCGCAATGCGGAAACCGATTGAAAGAGCTTAGCCTTGTCTGCGTCACTCAAGTGGCGAACCAGCGGGATGCGCTCCTCGAGCAGAAGCCTTCCCCGTTCCGAGAGGTTGGAGGGTTGGTTTTCGCGAGATCGCTTGCTGAAGAACCAGACGAGGAAGATCGAAAGGGCAATCCCGAGCAGTCCAACAATGGCCTGCGCGCCTTCGGACAGCGCGTCTATAGATGAGTCGACCGGCAATTTACGATTACCCCGTAGCCGTACAAGTTCAGTTCACTGGTACAGGAATTGATATCCTGTCAATGCGATAATCGTACCCTATGGCGGAAGTCCGCCGGTTTGCTATTCCGCCGCCAGCAGCATTATGACATCCATCGGGTTAAGCACGAAGAAGCTGGTAGTGTACACGCCCATCATGCGATCAAACTGACCGACTGGGCCACCACCTGAAGGAGACACCCGAGTGACGATCAAGCCCTGGACTATCCTCTCCTCAAAGCAGGTGATGAAAGACGGCTTCATGGGCCTGCGCACCGACCGCTGCCAGCGGGAGGATGGGCACATCGTCGAGGCTTATCATGTCACCGAGCTTTCCGAATGGGTGACGGTGATCCCGGTGACGGAGTCGGGCAATATCGTGTTGGTGCGGGAGTATCGCCATGCAGCGAAGGTGATCCTGACCAGCCTGCCGGGGGGCGTGGCGGACCCGGGCGAAAGCGATTGGGCCGAGGTGGGCGCGCGGGAGCTGCGCGAGGAGACCGGCTATGCGGCGCGCGAGATGGTGTGGGTGGGCACGTGCCATCCCAACCCGGCGACACAGGATAACCGCATCCATTATTACCTCGCACTGGGCTGCACACCGGGCACGGATCAGGATCTTGACCCGAACGAGGAAATTGAAGTCCTGGAAATGCCGTACTCGGAGTTTCTCGACTATGGCAGCCTGGACGTGCAGCATGCCCTGCATGCGGCGGGGCTGTTTTATGCTGAGCGGTATTTCCGGAAACATCCTCACCAGCGCCCCAAGGAGTAAACCATGCCAGCCTTTCAGCCGACTGCCGATCAGTTCCGCGCGTTTCGCGATGATCCTCATGACGGGCCTGTGGCGCAGGTGAATATTCTGAAGTTCAAGGCGAAGGCGGAATACAAGCCCGAAGACCCCGAGTATGGCGAAGCGATCAGCGGGCGGGACGCTTATATGCGCTATTCAGAGGCGTTTACCGTGGCGGCGGCGGAGGTGGGCGGGACGACGCTGTTGCTGGCCGATACCGAGCGGTTTTTCATTGGCGGGGGTGATTGGGACGCGGTGCTGGTGAACCATTTTCCGAGCCGGCAGGCGTTTATCGCGACGCTGAACCACAAAGATTACAAGGAGATGGCGCGCCACCGCGAGGCGGGCCTCTTGTGTCAGGATCTGATCGTGACACGGCCAATTTGGGTGAACGGGGAGAAGACATGAGCCAATACGAAGTCTACGGAGCATTGGGGTCTCCCTATTCGCTGAAAGTTCGGGCGGCGTTGCGGGCGAAGGGGTTGCCACTCAGCTGGACAGGGATGACGGGCGAGGAGCGCGCGGTGATCATGCCCAACGTGAAGGCGCAGGTTATCCCGGTGATCCGGAGGCCCGATGGCAGCTGGACGAATGATTCAACGCCTTTCCTTCTCTCGATAGAGGGCGAAGGCCGCGCTTTGGTGCCCGATGATCCGGGCTTGCGCTTTGTGTGCCTGCTGCTGGAGGATATGGCGGACGAATGGTTCATGAAGGCGATGTTCCATTATCGCTGGTTCTATGAGGCAGATCAGGAATGGTGCGCCAACTGGCTGATGTTTGACTCGATGCCGAATGCGGGTCTGGAGAAGGTAGAGCAGAACGCGACCATGATCCGTGCCCGGCAGATTTCGCGGATGGCGCTGGTGGGGTGTACGCCGCAGACCGCGCCGCTGATCGAGGCGAGTTGGAAGCGCAGCTGCGCAGCGTTGCAGGAGATGGCGCTGGGGCCGGGGCGGTTCCTGTTTGGGGACCAGATTTCGCTGGCGGATCTGGCCTTCTACGGGCAACTCAAGGTGATGAGCTATGACCCGACGCCGATGGCGTGGATGCGGGAAGCGGCGCCTTATCTCTATCGCTGGCTGGACCATGCCGATGATGCGAGCGGGATGGGCGGGGAATGGGCCGGGGCGGAGACAGCGTTGACCTCACCAGCCATTGGCAAGCTGTTGGCGCAGGCGGGCGACACCTACCTGCCCTTCCTCAAAGCCAATGCCAAAGCGATTGAGGCGGGCGCAGAGACCTTCTCCCTGACGATTGAAGGCGGGGCATATTCACAGGGCGTGTTCAAATATCAGGTGAAGTGTCTTGCGAGCCTGCGCGAGCAATGGCACCGGCTGGACGCAGACACACGCGGCGCTATCGCACGCCTCATTGGCCCCGGAGCAGACATACTTGGCTGACAAACTTTCCCCTATCTCGCGCCTGCTACACCGGCGCGGAGACAGCCTGCAAAAGGGCGATCCGGTGGCCCTGCCCATCGTCGCCTCGACCACCTTCCACCTGCCGGGTGACCCGCAGGCGAGCCATGTCTATGGCCGCTATGGCAACCCGACCGTAGAAGAAGTGGAGGCCGAGATCGGCCTGCTGGAAGACGCCGAGGCGGTGCTGTTTCCCTCTGGCATGGCGGCGATTGCGGCGGTGTTTTATGCCCATCTGAAACCGGGTGACCGGGTGCTGGTGCATGCGGATGGGTATTATAATGCCCGCGCGCTGCTGGAGGCCTACTTCGCGCCGATGGGCATCGAGATCACCACCTGCCCCACGGCGGAGATGGCGGAGGCGGACCTGACGGGCGTGAAACTGGTGTTGGCCGAAACCCCGTCCAATCCGGGGCTGGAGGTGTGTGACCTGGCGAAGCTGGCGCGCAACGCCAAAGCCGCCGGCGCGCTGCTGGCGGTGGACAATACGACGGCCACGCCGCTCTGCCAGCGGCCGCTGGATCTGGGCGCAGACTTTGCGATCATGGCCGATACCAAGGCGATGGCGGGGCATTCGGATATTCTGGCCGGGCATGTGGCGAGCCGCGATCCGGGCCTGATGGCGCCGGTGAAAACCTGGCGGCGGCTGGGCGGGGCGATTGTCAGCCCGTTTGACGCTTACCTGCTGCACCGGGGGCTTGCGACGCTGGAGCTGCGCGTGGCGCGGGCGAATGCCAATGCGCTGGCCGTGGCGAACGCGCTTTCGGGTATCGAAGGCGTCACGGGGCTGCGCTATCCGGGGCTGGCGACCGACCCGGCGCATGGCGTCGCGCGCAAGCAAATGAGCGGGTACGGACCGATTGTCAGCTTCTGCCTGCCGAGCCGGGAGCTGGCCGAACAGTTCATCGAGCGCCATCCGCTGCTGGCGCCTTCGACGAGTTTTGGCGGGGTCCATTCGGCAGCCGAATGCCGGGCGCGCTGGGGGGATAATGTCGCGCCGGGGTTCATCCGCATGGCGTGCGGGATCGAGCCGGTGGCAGACCTTACCGGCGCGACGCTCAGGACGCTGGATTCGCTGCCCCTGCGCGGCGCTTAGGGGTTAGCCACGGCTTACCCATGCGGCTATGATGCCGGTGGATTCGTATTTGCGGGGGACCGGCAATGCGCCGTTTCAGTATAGTTCTACTTCTCATCCTGCTCGCGGGAGCGGCTTATGGCTGGTTTGCTCTGCGCAAGCCGCCCAAACCAATGGAAATGTCCGAGCCCGTGCGTATCCATCAGGGGGTGGTGATCGGCGGGGTGGACCGTGAAAACGCGGATGTCATTGTCTTCAATGGCATTCCATATGGCACAGCCAAACGCTGGAGCCCGCCTGCGGCCCCGCCGCAATGGGGCGCCATCTCCCGTGATACGCGAGAATACGGCCCGGAATGCACGCAGAGCCGTGCGCGGTCTGACGGGTTTATAGACTCGATCCTGGAAGGGGTCGGGCTATCGGGTTTTGAGCGTATGATGGCGCGTGTGGTGATTTCGCTACAGAAGAAGCCGCAGGAATCAGAAGACTGCCTTTCCCTGAACATCCGCACGGCCAATCTCGGCGGACGCGACCTTCAGCCGGTTATGGTGTGGATACATGGCGGCTCTCACCAGTTCGGCGCAGGATCGCAGTCGATCTATCAGGCCAATGGCCTGGTCGAGAAAGGCGTGGTGCTGGTCACCATCAATTACCGCCTGGGTGCCTTTGGTTATCTTGCGCATCCCGCTCTGACCGAAGAGGCGGGCACATCCGGCAATTATGGCCTGCTTGACCAGGTGTCAGCGCTGAGCTGGGTCCGCGAGAATATTGCCGTCTTCGGCGGCGACCCGAACAATGTGACCGTCTTCGGCGAAAGCGCGGGCGCACAGTCAATCACTGAGCTTATGGCGACCCCCCTGTCAGAGGGCCTGTTTCAGAAGGCTATCCTTCAAAGCGGCGCCAGCACTTACAATGCACTGCATCTCAAGCGCTCCGCCATTCAGGGCGTGAAAAGTGCCGAGGAAGCCGGCATCGAATTCCTCTCTGCTCTGGTTCCCCACACCGCGCGGGCAGCTGACCTGCGCAGCATTCCGGCAGCTGCCATCATTGCCCGAGGAGAAGCGCGGCGGGATCTGACGCCCTATTTCCTGCCGGTTGTTGACGGCAAGGTGCTGCCTCGTCCGATTGGCGCAGCCTTCCGGGATGGACAGACCCCCCGTATACCGATGATCGCAGGCTTCAATGCCGATGAAGGCTCGCTCTTCTATGAGGCGATCTACTCCCCGACTGTCCTGCGCCCGGGAATTTCCGGCTCGCTGGAAGAGCGGGAGGAAGCGCTGGCCTCCGTGTTCGGACTGAACCCGGCAAAGGCCTTGCAGGCACTCTACGGGATGAACACGCTGGAAAGCTGGGACAAGGGCGCAACCGACATGCTGGGCGACGACATGTTCGGCGTCCATATGCGCTATGTTGGCCGGCGCAATGTGGAGGGCGGCGAGCCGACCTATCTCTATCACTTCACGCGCATTCCCCCCTCACCGCGCCAGACCATCGGCGCCTTCCATGCGGCGGAAATCTCGTTCGTGTTCAACAGCCATCTTCCGGGCCTGAAGGTAACCGAAGCAGACCTCGTGCTGACCGAAGCCATGATGACCTACTGGTCCAACTTTGCACGGACGGGCGATCCGAATGGAACGGGCGTGCCCGAATGGCCTGCCTATTCGCAGGACCGGGATGTGTGGCTGGACCTCAACCATTCGATCCGGGTGATCGAGGGCCTGCGTGCCCGCAAGCTGGATATCCTGGAAGAGACGCTGGCTGAGCGAATCCTGAAAATGGCCGGGGCGCCGCGGATGCTGGAACTGCCAGAGCCAGTGTCACCGGACGAGTTACCCGCAACAATGCCAGCAGCCGAGCCTGCTGCGGTCGAGTATCTCGGCTTGCCGGAGATCCGTCCGAGGCCGGTCAGCGATCCTGTGACCGCGCCGGTGCAGCAGCCCGAGACGCCCCGCGCGCAGCCCAGGTCAGAGCCGGCCGAAGTGCTGCCAGAGCCGGTATTGCGCCCTCTGACCCCACCGGCTGAGATTGCGCCACCTGCGGAAGGCTCAACAGAACCGGGCACCGAAATATCGTCAGGCGGTGAGTAGGCTGTCGCAGATTGCGGTGAGGCCTGCCTGATCAACCTCGTCGAAGGCGTCATACTCGGTTGAGTCCACGTCCAGAACGGCGGCGAGGCTGCCATCGGCGCGGAATACGGGAACGACAATCTCGGAGTTTGAAGCGGAATCGCAGGCTATATGGCCTGGAAAGGCGTGTACATCCGGCACGATGACCGGCTGTTGTGTTGCCGCGACATGGCCGCAGACACCTTTCCCGAAGGGGATGCGCAGGCAGCCGAGCGTGCCCTGATACGGCCCGACGACAAGCTCCTGTGGTTTCAGCGGATCGACAAGGTAAAATCCGGTCCAGAAGAAGCGGGGTTTGAATGCCTGCGCCATCAGGCAGGCGGCCGAGGCATAGCGGGCCGTGTCGGAGGTTTCCCCGGCCACGACGCTGTCGATTTCTTCCTTGAGCTGGCGGTAGGCCTCAGCCTTGTCCATCGTCGCACCCCTTCGTCCGGTTGGAGGCCTTAGATATGCACTGCCTGCCAGTTGTCCATTCACTCCCCCGCCAGGAGCTGTGAAAGCGCTGCAATTTTATCCGGCGCGCTGAGCCAGGCAGGCGCCTCCAGATTGGCGCGCAGGCGATCAGGCTGCGTGGTTGAGAAGAGGACGATGCCGCCCGAATTCTGATGCAGGGCATGGGCGAGGAATGCCTGTGCGACAAGGGCAGGATCGCCCGTGTCGACGCCAAGCGCAGAGGACCAGCGCTGCTTGAGCGCGCCGTCTTCCTGCAACCGCTTGAGCATGCTCCGGAAGCTATCCCCCAGACAGGAGTGCGTAACCATGAGGGCGGGCGGGCTGACACCTGCGAAGGAGATGCCTTCACGGAGGCCGCCATCAAATTGGGCCACAGCGCCATAGGGCGCGCCGCTGCCGGCGATGGCGCGCATGGCTTCTGGCGTCGGCGCGACACCATAAGCGCGAGCCTTGCCTTCCCGGACCATCTGATCGAGGAAATCTGTCACCTCGGGGCGGCGCACATCCTCAAGGGTACATTCATGCAGCAGAAGCAGATCGACATGGTCGGTGCGGAGTTGTTGCAGGCTGGTCTCGAAACTGCGCTGCATGCGGTCTCTGTCGAACACCCCAAATTCCGGGCGTTGCGGCGCGGGTTCGGGAACCACGCGCCTGAGCGGCGGAAGGCGGCGCAACAGAGTGGCAGCCTTGCCCTGAACACGCGTCCTCAGGTCTCGCGGGGTGGGCAGGATGCCGACCTTGGTGGCGATGATGACATCTTCCCGCATATGGGAGAACGCTTCGCCTATGAGGCCTTCGCAGCGCCCATCACCATAAAGCCTGGCCGTATCGAAATAGGTGACGCCCAGATCATTAGCCTGCCGGAGCAGACTGACCGCAGATTTGCTGTCGTTCACGTGATGCAGCAGGCCCGTTCCAAAACCCAGCCGCCCTGAAGATTTGGACACCAGGCGGGTAACTGCGTCTACGGGAGCGCGCTGCGACATTTCAGAAGGAGACGAAGAGTTAAGGGCCATGTCAATCAATCAATTTTAGAGTGTATCTGGCAGTTCATGATGCCTGTGCGGCATCCATTATGCATAAATCGTGCAAAGCTTTGGCGGCCAAGAGGGCGGGCATTACCATGACGGGACAGCATGACGCGATCGTAGTGGGGGCCGGCGCGTCGGGAGGCCTGGCCGCAGCGCTTTTGTGCGAAAGCGGGCTGTCGGTGCTTCTGCTGGACGCTGGCAGCAAATATCCTTTCTGGCGCAAACCCCTGAGCAAGACCGTAGCGGCAACAATCGGGGCAATTTCAGATCCGCGCCTCGCCAATATCCTTCACCCGCGATTGATAAATGCCGGCACAAAAGTGCTTCGTGGCATCGGGCGTGTGCGCCAGCCGGTACAGACAGAGTGCTTCGCCTGGGTTCAGAAACCGGACGGCTTTGTCGATGACTGCGACCACCCATACGAAACGCCAGACGGCATGCCGTTCACCTGGATCCGCTCTCACGGGATCGGCGGGCGGATGGTCGTGCCCGGTCATGGCCGGCAGTATTACCGTTTCGGGACAACAGATATCGGACCGAAGACTGATGGCCCGAGCCCCTGGCCGTTCGGCATCGCAGAACTGGAACCCTGGTATCAGCAGGTTGAGCGCCGCCTGGGCCTTACGGGCGGGCAGGAAGGGATCGGGTACATTCCCGACAGCCTGATCGCCCAACCTGTCTCTCCCGATGCTTCGGAAGAAATGGTGTTGCAGACCATAGGGCAGAAAT
This sequence comes from Hyphomonas sp., assembly GCA_046293975.1. Classification (GTDB taxonomy): domain Bacteria; phylum Pseudomonadota; class Alphaproteobacteria; order Caulobacterales; family Hyphomonadaceae; genus Hyphomonas. Next base: position 13,108 of record JBKBIZ010000014.1, read on the forward strand.
GGCCCGAAGCGCCCGCCATGCTCAGCCGGTATGCGCCGCCTGTGGACTTTACCGGCATCGCCGATGCGACCGGGCGGCTGACCCTGCGCACCAGCGCCATCGCGCAGCGCATCCTTGCCGGACCAGATGGCAAGGCGCGCGGTGTTGAGTGGCTGAATCCTTTGACCGGGCAGAGGGAGTCAGCAGAAGCGCCCCTCGTCTTCCTGTGTGCGTCGTCCCTGGAGTCCACGCGCATCCTGCTCAATTCAGGCACAGACTCAGGGCCGCTTTCAGAGCAGTTACCGGCGCTGGGCCGCTATCTCACGGACCATGTGATGATAAAGGCCGAAGGCATGAGCCCGCCATTGCCGATGATGCCTCAGGCCGAGGCCGGGCGCTGCGTGTATCTTCCCCGCTTCGATCTTCGGGACGGAGGAAATGCGCAGCACCGTGGTTATGGCGTTCAGCTGTATGCGACCGTCAACCCCGCTGGCGCCTGGACAACCGCCGTTGCCTTTGGCGAAGTGGCCCCCACTGCCGGAAACCGCGTAACCCTCTCTAAAGAGAAGACCGACAGATGGGGCGCCCCTGCCCTGCGCATCGAGATGCAATGGGGCGACGCGGAACGGGCGCTCGCCTCCTCCATGTCACATGCACTGGACGACCTGTTCGAAACGATCGGGGCGAAAGTTCTGGTGCGCCCTGCTGGTCCGGCCAATCCCGGCACATCCGTACATGAGTGCGGCGGGGCCAGGCTGGGAGCGGATGCGCAGACATCCGTGCTCACCCCGCATAATGAATGCTGGGCAATGCCGGGCCTGTACGTCACCGACGGATCGTCCCTGCCGTCTCAGGGTATCCAGAACCCGACCCTGACGATCATGGCCCTGACAGCGCGGGCATGCGCGCACGCGCTGACTCAGGCCGCCTAGAACTGACTGAACCGAAAGGCGCCCCCGGTTCCGGGGATAGCGCCTTGATGCGAGCCTGGGTGATAAAACTCAGCCCGGCCGCATTTTGCCTTTCCTCTACCCGCAAACCGCCCGTATCGCCGTTTAGCCCCTCAACATCCACCAGGCATGGAAACTGACCGTTGAAGCCACCGGAAAGCTCTGAAATAGTTGCTGAAACGACATCACCGGTATGTCGGCAGGAGGGTTGTTGAGTGGCGTCACTCGTCAGGTCCAGCGCGTCCGCACTGGCCGCATGCGTCTTCCTGTGGGTGGGGGGGCCGGTGCTGGCACAGAACGCGCCGCCGATTGAGGTGCTTGAACCAGACTCCACGTATGATTCCGAGCCTGATTTCTACGACGATAACGATTTCCAATACGACTATTCAGACGATCCGATCGAGACAGACACAGGCCTCGTGGAAACGGCCCATGCGGCGTATCTGCTCGACGGCGACCTGCAACTCGCGCGCCCCGAGCAGGAAGACGAAGAGATAGAGATACGCCAGCCACCGGGCTGGGTGGAGGCTTTGGGCAGGTTTATCGAGTCTCTGGCGCCTGTCTTCAGGATCATTTTCTGGGCCGCTGCGGTTCTGGTGATCGCCGGCCTTCTTTATTTTCTGTTTGGCGAAGCCATACGGATGCGTCTTGGACTTACGCGGAAGAAGAAGGACAAGCCGGCGGATGATGTGCTGACCGATATCCGGCCGGATGCGGACCGGGCGCGCTCCCTGCTGGAGGAGGCCGACGCGCTGGCGCGGGAGGGGCGGTTTGCCGAGGCGGTGCACCTCTTGCTTTTCCGGTCCATCGAAGATGTTCAGGAGCGCCTGGATGGCGGGGTGCCAACCTCGCTGACGGCGCGGGAGATTGCGGGGCTGGGCAGCCTGCCGGAACGCGCGCGGCGGGCGCTCAAACCCATCATCGAGATCGTCGAGAGCAGCTTCTTCGGCGGGCGGGATGTGGACGCTGATGGCTGGCAGAGCGCGCGGCGCAGCTATGAAGACTTTGCCTTCGGGGAGGGCTGGGCGTGAGCGGCCATAGCGACTCCCCCTTCTCGGCCCGCACCGTGGCGATCCTGGTGGCGATTGCCGTGATCTCGTTTGGTGGGGTGATGGTGTTGGCCGGCTGGGCGCCGGAGCTGCGCCAGAGGGATCAGGCGGGGGACCACCCCTACTCCACGTCGGCGCTGGGCTATAACGGCTTTGTGCGCCTGATGGAGACGCAGGGCTATCCGGTCAGCGTGTCGCGGCTGGAGCGCAGCCTGGAGACGCGCGATTGGGGCCTGATGATCCTTACCCTGCCCGCATATGGCGACCTCGACATTCTGGAGGAAACAGACTTTCAGCTGCCAGCGCTGGTCGTGTTGCCCAAATGGTATGGCCGGCCCGATGCGTTCAACCGGGCACGTCAGGCGGATACGCGCTTTCTGGAGGCGCGCCACCTGAACGACCGGATACGGAGCATATACCCGGACGCGGAAGTGTTGCGCGTCAACGTTCTGGAGGCGCTGGAGGGCGATTTTGAACCGGGCGCCATCCAGCCGGATGTGCGCATGCAGCTGATCCGATCTAGCACGCTGGAGACGGTGATCGGGAATGAACAGGGCGCGCTGGTGGCGTATGACCCTGCGCGGGGCATCTACATCCTCAGCGACCCTGACATGATCAACACGTTCGGTCTTGCCCGCCTGGAGAACGCTATTTTTGCCACGCGGCTGGTCAATTACCTGCGCTCCTATGAGAGCGAACCCATCCTGATGGACGCAACGCTGCATGGCTTCTCGCGCTCGGAAAACCTGCTCAAGATGCTGTTCAGCGTTCCCTATATTGGCGCAACTCTGGTGGCGCTGGCGAGCGCGCTGCTGCTGGGCTGGGCGGCGCTCATCCGCTTCGGCCCGCCCGCCCGCGAGACACGCGCCATTGCGCTGGGCAAGCAGGCACTGGCCGACAACACCGCTGGCCTCGTGACGATGGCGCGCCGCGAGATGCGGATGGCGCCGGGCTATGTCAGCCTGATCCGCCGCCGCCTGGCGCGGGCATTGGGATTGCCGCGCACCCTGCCGGAAAATCAGCTGACGGATATATTTGACCGGATGGGCCCTGCCGAAGCCGGCGGAAAATCCTTCTCGGAACTCGAAACCGCCCTCAAGGGGCAGGCGACCAACCGGGAGGATCTCGTGCAGACTGCGCGCGACCTGCACCATTGGCGCAAGGCAATCATCAGGAGAACGATGCATGAGCGTGGCTGAAATCCGTAATCTGGCGGACCGCATCCGCACCGAAGTGCGAAAGGCGATCATCGGCCAGGACGCGAGCGTGGACTTGCTTCTGGTCGCCCTGTTTTCCTCCGGGCACGTTCTTCTGGAGGGGCCGCCGGGGACGGCAAAGACGCTTCTGGCGCAGTGTTTCTCGCGCGCCATTTCGCTGCAATTCGGGCGTATCCAGTTCACGCCGGACCTGATGCCCGGAGATGTTCTGGGTACGAACCTCTTCAATTTCCAGACCAACCAGTTCAGCCTCACCAAAGGCCCGATCTTCACCGACATCCTGCTGGCCGATGAGATCAACCGGACCCCGCCCAAGACGCAGGCCGCGCTGCTGGAAGCGATGCAGGAGCGCAAGGTGACGATTGACGGGGAAAGTTATCCGCTGAACCCGCGCTTCATGGTGATCGCCACGCAGAACCCGATTGAGCAGCAGGGCACCTATCCCCTGCCCGAGGCGCAGCTTGACCGTTTCCTGTTCAAGCACACGCTGGACTATCCGACGCGCGAGGAGGAAATTCGCATCGTCGCCCAGCATGGCACGCGCACAGGCATGAATACGGCCGAAGCGTTCGGCGTGCAGCCAGTACTCGGCGCGGCGGAACTCGACGCGGCGGTGGACGCAGTGTCCGAAGTGCGCCTCAATGATGAGATCATTTCCTATATCGTGGACATTGTGCGCACGACGCGGGAGACGCCCGCCCTGGAGACCGGGGCGAGCCCGCGGGCGGCCGCCGCGCTCGCCATGGGATCGCGCGCCCGGGCAGCGCTGGACGGGCGGGATTTCGTGATCCCGGATGACGTCAAGACGCTCGCCCTGCCCGCTTTGCGTCACCGCGTGATCCTCTCCCCGGCCGCCGATATTGAAGGGCGCACGACTGAGGAGACCCTCGCCGGCATCATCGAGCAGACGGCGGCGCCCCGGTGATCTCACCCACGCCCCGCGCGATCTTCCTTATGCTGATGGGCATGCCGCTGCTCATTGCGATTGCGCTGTTTGCGCCGGGCCTCTGGGTGCTTTCGGCGGGATGGATCGCGGGGGTGTGCGGCATCATCCTGATGGACGGGCTGCTGGGCGCGCAGATCCGGGCGTATGAGCCGAGCGTGACCGTTCCGCCGCTGCTCTATGTGGGCGAGGAAGATCCCCTGCCGATACGCCTGCATTTTGCGAAAGGGCCACTGCCGGCGCGGGTCGAGATACAGCTGGAGACGAACGAGTTCATTCCCCAGCCTGAACCGCAGGGCCTTCGCGGATGGGACGCGCGCGAGCGACACTACGAGCTGATGCTGGCGCCCGGGCGACGCGGCATGGCGCGGATCATCCGCCTCTGGAGCCGCTGGCGCGGGCCGCTGGGCCTCGTCCAGAAACGGCATGTGCAGGAGATTGGCGTGGACGTGCCGGTGACGCCGAATGTGCGCTGGGTGCGCGACGAAGCGATCCGGCTGTTTTCGCGCGACGCCGAATTCGGCATCAAGACACAGATCGAGCGCGGCGATGGCAGCGAGTTTGACGCGCTGCGCGAGTTTACCGCCGGCATGGACCGGCGCGCCATCGACTGGAAACATTCGGCTCGCCACCGCCATCTGCTGGCCAAGGAATTCAAGACCGAGCGCAACCACAATATCGTCTTCGCCTTCGATACCGGGCGCCTGATGAGCGAGCCACTGGGCGGCGTGCCAAAGATCGACCGCGCGGTGACGGCGGGGCTGCTGCTGGCCTATGTATCGCTGCGCTCGGGCGACCGGACGATGTTCTATGGCTTTGCCTCCAGGCCCGGCGTGACGAGCGGCTTCCTCACCGGCACGAGCAGCTTTCCAAAGGCGCAGGCGACCGTGGCAGAGATGGACTATTCCGACGAAGAGGCAAACTTCACCCTCGCCCTGACAAATCTTGCCGGGCGGCTGGAGCGGCGCAGCCTTGTCATCATCTTCTCCGATTTCGTCGATACAATCTCTGCCGAGCTGATGCTGGAGAATGTGAAGCGGCTGACCGACCGGCATCTGGTGCTGTTCGCCACCTTTGAGGATGAAGCCCTCAGCACGATGGCCGATGCGGCGCCGGAAAAAGCCGAGGACGTGGCGCGCGCTGTGATTGCCGACACGCTGCTCTCCGAGCGCGATCTTGTGTTCCGGCGGCTGCAGCGGATGGGCGTGCAGATCATCGAGAGCCGGCCGGAACATTTCGGCGCCGAGCTTGTTTCGCGTTACCTCCAGATCAAGCAGAGGGACATGCTATGAGCGCCGACCTTCTCAAATCCTATCGCTTCCGCGAGGAGCGCCAGGGCGACTGGCAAAAGCTGGACCTGATCCTGACACGGGCAGAAAATGGCGGCGTTAAAAACCTGACCGATGAGCAGATGCTGGCTCTGCCCCGGCTTTACCGGCAGGCCGTTTCCTCGCTGTCTGTGGCGCGCTCCATCTCGCTCGATCAGAACGTGATTGCCTATCTGGAGAGCCTCTGCACGCGGGCATATTTCTTCGTCTACGGCGCGCGCACGACCATCGGCGAGCGGATGATGACCTTCCTGCGCAAGGACTGGCCGGCGGCCGTGCGGGGGGCGGTGTGGCCGACGCTGCTTTCGGCGCTGTTCTTCTTCGGCGGCTGGGGGCTCGCCTTCTTCCTCTGCCTGCAGGACATGGACTGGTACTGGACCTTCCACGGGCAGAACTTCATGGAAGGGCGCAATCCCGATGCCACGGTCGAGTATCTGCGAAGTACGATCTATACGGATGGGCATGGCGAGGGGCAGCTGACGGCCTTTTCCAGTTTCCTGTTCAATAACAACGCCCAGATCGCACTGTTTGCGTTTGCGCTGGGCTTTGCGTTCGGCATCCCGACCGCCTGGCTGCTGGTGTATAACGGGGTGATGATCGGCTCGATGTATGCCGTCTTCTGGGACAAGGGGCTGGGCTATGAGTTTACCGGCTGGCTGATGATCCACGGGGTGACGGAGATATTCGCCATCATTCTGGCGGGCGCAGCTGGCTTCATCATTGGCGGCGCGGTGGCGTTTCCCGGCGCGCAGACGCGGCTCGCCTCGGCGCGGTCGGCGGGGCAAAAGGCTGCAACCATCGCAATGGGCTGCGTGGTGATGCTGATCATTGCCGCCCTCCTGGAAGGCTTCGGGCGACAGCTGATCAATTCCGATACGGTGCGCTACCTGATCGCGGCCGCGAGCGGCGTGCTGTGGATGCTCTACTTCTACATGCCGCGCCGGGAGCGGAGCGCATGACCAAAGCGCCCACACCGCTTCCAACGCAAATGAAACGTCCGGGCGTCAGCATGGAGGCCGCCACCCAGCGGCGCGCGCGGATGGCCGAGGAGATACGCCAGTCGAAACTGATCCGGCGCCTGATTACACCAGAAGGCGCGGCCATCCGGCTGAAACTTGCGACCGCTGGCGAGCGCGCGGGCGCGTTCCTGATCGACGTGGCCATCCAATGGGCCATCGTGATCGCCACGCTGTTTGGTCTCACATATGCCATGTCCGGCTTTGGGGCGGGCAGCGCAAACATCGCCTTCGCCTTCTGGCTCGTTTTCTTCTTTTTTGTCCGCAACTTCTATTACATCTTCTTCGAGATCGGGCAGCGCGCCGCCACCCCCGGCAAACGCGCGCTGGGCCTTCGCGTGGCCGCGCGGGATGGCGGGCGGCTGACGGCCAATTCGGTTCTGGCACGCAACTTCATCCGCGAGATCGAGATCGGCCTGCCCTTTCAGTTCGCGATGATGGGCGGAGTTGGGGCAAACGGCTGGATGGCGCTGCTGGGTCTCGTCTGGTCGGGCGTGTTCTTGCTGTTTCCGATCTTCAACAAGGACAAGATGCGCGTGGGCGACCTGATCGCGGGGACATGGGTGATCCGTACCCCGAAGACCAAGCTGATGCATGACATCACCTCGGCCGCCAGCGCGCAGGACACGGCCTCCCGCTTCAACTTCACGGCCGCGCAGGCGGATGCCTATGGTATTCACGAGCTGCATGTTCTGGAAGATGTGCTGCGCCAGTCGACCCCGGAGATAAAGAAGCAGGTGGCCGCACGTATCCGCATGAAGATTGGCTGGCCCCAGCAACCTGGCGAAACCGACCTGGCGTTTCTGGAAGCCTATTACGCAGCGCTACGCCGGCGGCTGGAACAGCGCATGCTGCTGGGCGAGCGCAAGGCGGACAAGTTCGACGTCAGATGAGACCGAGGCCTGCGGACTCGCGGGCAGGCTTGCGCGTTTCTTCCGGGACTTCCGGAAGGATTGGCAGACGCAGAAGGTGTTTCACCATACGCAGCATGACCTTTCCCGAGACGGCAGGCGGCTGCATCAGCGCCGTCATCATCAGCGCAGGATGTTTTTCGCGGACGCCGTCAATCATGGTGCGCCACGCAAAATCCGTGTTGGTATTGTGCAGGTGTTCTTTCAACGCCGCGCGCTCATCAGCCGACAGGCTAGGCAACTTCAGGAAAGCACGGTCAGCCTGCACCATTTTCCCGATGGCGGATGTCGGGTAGGCTTTCGAGAGCGACTCCGGCATGCTGACAGCAATGTATCCACACGGATCGATGACTTCCCAACGCGCGCCACGTGTCAGCGAGCGCGTGTAGAATTCATAGTCTTCAGCCAGACGCATATCCTCCCGGAAGAACAGACCATTCTCGCGGAGGAATTGAGTGCGCATCAAGGGCTTCAGATAGCCGATTTCACGGCGCGGCCCGGAATATTTTGCAAGATTTTGCCGCACGAACTGCGCCAGATCCATCGGCACCGAACCAAACATTTCATCCTTCCAGACGCGGATTCCTTCCGCTGGCGCCTGACCAGGCTCCACACGGATCACATCATCCGCGATGAAATCGAGGTCTCGCGTCTCACCATGTTCGACCATCCGGCGGAGCCTGTCGGGTAGCAGATAGTCGTCTGCATCGAGATTGGCGACCCAGGGTGTCTTCACGAGACGCAATGCGGTGTTGCGCGCGGCGGATGGCCCCCCATTCTGGGGCTGACGTACCGCCGTCAGGCGGGGCTCATTGGCCGCTATTGCTTGCAAAAGCGCGAAGCTGCCATCTTTCGAGCAATCATCGACGACAATCACCTGCACCGGGATCGTCTGATCGAGGGCGCTGCGCACAGCGGTCTCAATGAAGCCCTCTGCATTATAGCAGGGGATGATAACTGTTACTTTTTCCACCGCGCCAGATCCTCAGCCCACAAACACTTTCATCCGCATGCCCCGACCTGATCAGCCTTGCAGGCTCTCTTCCTTTTGCAGGGCCCAGTCTTTCTGATGCCAAGCAAGTGCCGAAGTAATGATGTTGTCCACACCCGAGCGCGTTGCCGTCCAGCCAAGCACGTCTCGTGCCTTGTCCGGCGCCGCGATGAGGCGTGCCGCATCACCCGGCCGGCGTGGGCCGGTCTTGCGCGGCAGGCGCCGGCCGGTCGCTCGCTCAACAGCATCGATAATCTCGGCAACACTTGTTCCTGTTCCCGTCCCTAGATTGAAGGCATTGGACGGCGCACCTTTTGCCAGCGCATTGAGCGCAAGAAGGTGGGCTTCGGCGAGATCTTCGACATGGATGTAATCGCGCAGCGCGGTGCCATCTGGCGTGTCGAAGTCCGTGCCATTCAGAGTGAAGGCATAATCGGGATCATATGCGCCTTTTAGCGCGAGGGGGATCAGATGAGTTTCGCAGGCATGGCGCTCGCCCGTCATCGCCTCGCGGTCAGCCCCTGCCGCATTGAAATACCGCAGGCAGGCAGACCGGATGCCATGCGCCTCATCAAAGCCGGCAAGCATCTGTTCCACCATCAGCTTCGACATGCCGTAGGGGTTGATCGGGTTTTTCGGGTGGTCTTCGGCAAGGAAATCCGTCTGCGCATGGCCGAAGATGGCGCAGGTGGAGGAAAAGATGATGGAGCGCGTGTCATGCCGGTGCATCGCTTCAAGCAGGTTCAGCGTGGCAAAGGTGTTGTTGCGATAATATTTGGCCGGCTCGGTTACGGATTCTCCGACCAGGGTAGAGGCAGCGAAATGTGCGACCGCGTCGGGTTTAACCGCACTGAAGGCTGCATCGATGTCGGCAGGGTTGTTGAGATCGCCCTCGACCAGTGCGCCCCAGCGCACAAGATCGCGCCAGCCGGTGGAGAGATTGTCAAAGACGGTGACTTCCCAGCCCGCTTCGGAAAAGGCCCTGCAACAATGGCTGCCGACATAGCCCGCACCGCCCAAAACAAGCACTTTTCCCGGCATCGCTGGTCCCTCAAATCAACTGAAATGTCCCCCTGCATAACAGAGGGACCAAACCAAACCAGAGATATGCAAGAAACCCACCGCTTCAGAAGCAGTCAGGCAATGGGCGCTATCAGCCGAAAATCGACACGAAAGCCCAAATTATTGCGCCCCACAGACCAGCACTCAGCCCAACAATCGTAAGCAAGCGCAGCCATACAGGCAGCTTTTCACCACTGTATTCGTTCATGAGAGAACGATCACTCTCGAGTACTCCCGTAACGGGATCTGGGAAGGCGCCTGATTTCATTGGCATCATTTGGCTCGAACGCGACATGACTACATATAAAGCGACGAAGACTTAACAGCGATTTAAAGGAACATCGCCAACTCGCCGCATTATGAGAAATGGGGCTCGAATTCGGGCATTATTCGGGCAAAGGGGCCCCGCCGATACAGTCTGAGGGCTTAAAATGACAAGGCTGTCTGCATTTTAATGCTAGGGCCTGCTGGTGATCCGCGCGCGGCCTTCCAGTTTCGGGTCATACAACCTGAATGGCGCCATCCCGGCGAGCGCTTGCAGGAAGACGGGCGTGGTGAACATTCCCCACAGCAATGACTCGGTGAAAGTCATCGTCAGGTTCACGGCAACCAAAAGGACGAGGGCCGAGTTTACCAGTGAGCCATCCTGGAACCAGAGAAACAGCATCCTCAGCGAAGTCCAGCCCAGGAACACCAGGAACAGTGCCAGTCCGACATAGCCAAGGTGTACCTGGACTTCCAGATAGGCATTGTGGAAAGTCAGCTTGGTTCCGTAATCCTTGAAGTCGTTTTCATTGAGCGTCTGAGCTGCGCCGGAATCATAGTACCAGAACCCCTCAAGCCCCAAGCCGAACCAGGGCCTCTGCTCCGCCGCAAGGCGGCCTCCCTCCCACAGGCTTGTGCGCCCTGTCAGAGTGGCATCCTTGCCAACAAGCTCCAGGAATTGGTCTACAAAAGTATTCTGCGGAAGGTTCAGAACCACCAGCGTCAGGATCAGTCCGGCCGTAAGGCAGAGCAGGATCACCAGCGTGGATAGCCCCTGCACCTTGGTCGCGGGCGACCAGAGGAACTTGATACCGATCAGCCCGGCAGCGCCCAGAACCGCAAAAACCAGGGAGGTCGCCGAATCCGCCATGTATAGGAAAACAAAGCAAAGCGGCACAAATGGCAGCGCCAGTATCCGCAGGAAAGCCGGCTCTTTTTCATTCATTACGGTAATCAGGCTGAGCAGCATGCAGAACAGCATGTGCACAGCAAAATAGTTCTTGCTCGCATAAGGGCCACCCCACTCAAATTCTGCCCAGTAAGGGATTGAGGCAAGCGTCGCGGCCATCCCGGCAAACATGATGACCCGAAGCGCCTGCTGGGTCGTCAGGTGGCCTGCGATGACCACGGCCACGAATGAGGAGAGGAAGAAGAGGACACCCTGGCGCAGGGCCTCAGACGGATATGGCGCCCACCCCACAGACAGGAGGCCCAGGATGGCCAGCGCAAAGAGAGGCCATGACCGGAACATAAGCGGCAGCAGACGCTTGTGATCATAGATCATGATGCCAATGAAACAGAGAATGCAGAGATAGCGCAGCGGCGAAAACACTTCGAGCGGCAAGTAGATGATGAACATCCAGAGCGTGACAAATGCCTGCTCCAGACGCCCCGCGCCCTTGTCGACCGAGTAGACGTTTACATAGGCAGGCTCGATCGTCGCCCCGCGGCGTGACTGCGCATAATCAGACACAAGAAACCTCCGCGATGCTGCATGGCTCGCGCACGCTCCTGCTCTTCTTACACGGGAATGCTGGACAGATCATGAAACGGCCTTCGGAAATATGGAAGAGTCGATGATCTGGCGCAGAAAGCCATGAGGCTGAACAAATGTCTCGTCAGGCAGGTCAGCAAGCGTGTGGCTGAAGGCCGAAATTGGCGCAGGGTCGACAAGCAGGCCCGCGATCAGTTCAGGCAGGCTGCGGTCGAGAGGCTCATCCAAAATGAAACCACATGCGTTACGCAAAATCCAGCGCGCGGTTTCCGTATTCGAGGGGGCGATGGGCGGGACGCAATAATAGCCGCCTTCATATATGCGATTTGGCAAAAGCCAGGTGGAGTTCAGCCCCGCCTCCATGAAATCGCCTGACCAGACGATATCCAGCCCGGCATAAATTTCCGGCAGGTCTTCAGGTGACCGATACCGTCCGTGATAGGACATATTAGGCCGCGCTGCGACCTTCGTTTCAAAATCCGGGATTTCGGTCAAAGCAGGGATACCGTGCAGGCGGACCTCAACCTGCGGGCCAAAGCGGTCTGCGACCTGGCACAGGAGATCAAGGGAACGATGACAGCGCAGGTTCCCTACCCAGCCAAGCCGGATGTGGCCTGCGCCCTGCCCGGTGGCAACGGGTGTTCGCACGCCATAGCTGGCCTGACCCGAGAGACGGTTTTCGACGAGATGCGCCTGAACAGCTCCCGGATAATAACGGTCAAAGTGCTCAGTCAGGAAGGCCGGCGATGAGACGACAAGCGCCTTCGAGCGCTTGAGCAATGCCCCCTCAAGGGCACGCAGGCTCATGCCGATGATATCTTTCCGGCAAAGCAGGCGGTGAATGTCGAGGCACTCATAGATGACGGGCGTAGCAAGCTTCGCATGACGCTTGGCCAGGAAGGCACAGGCCAGCATATCCAGATTTCGGGCGTAGATCACATCGGCCGCCCGGAGCTGCCCGTCTGAGGCAGCAGCCAGCCGGGCACCGCGAAAGACCTGACGGATACGCTGGAGGAATGCCCCGTCACGGGTTTGCCCCAGATCCACATTCTCCCACTCCTGCGCCAATGGCTCGCGCCGGCGCATCATGAAGCCCGTCACCCGGAACCCATCGTCCTGAAAGCCACGCACACGCCTGCGAACAGCCGCATCCGCCGCATCATGACCGAAGAAGGCAATCCTGGTCACCACGCCTCAAACCTTCGCGCTACGCTCTATTCGGCCGAGATGCGGTCAATCGTGTCAGAACGTCCGCTGGCTTTGGAGGGCGGCACCTGGATGGCAATCGTCGATTTCGGGCCCTTGCTGTTTGTCTTGGGCTTTTTCGGTTTCGACCAGCCAAAGAGACCCGGCTTGGCTTCCATCTGGTAGTATTTGCGATAGGCCTTGTACGTCGCGCCCGGATCGCGGTGATGGCGGCGGCGGTTCAGGTCGACCATGTTGAGGGTCACACCCAGAACGTCTGCCTTGAAGTTTCGCAGCAGCGTCAGGGACTGGCGAGCCGCCGAACGGGTCGTCTGACGCCAGCGAACGACGAGAATGGCCTTGTCCACCTTGCCGGCGACAACACGGGCTTCTGCCATCAGGAGCAGCGGGCCCGTATCGATCAGGATGAGATCGTACATTGCCCGCAGGCGCGAGAGCAGCTCGTCAAAGGCACGTGTACCGAAAACATCATGCGGCGTATGGCCGTTCAATGAAAGCGGCAGGATATCGAGCATCGTCTTGTGATCCTTGACGATGGCATCAGACAGCTGACCTGCACCAAACAGGTGCTCCACGAGGCCCATTTCCGGCTTCATGCCTGCCATCTCGGTGAGCTGGCGGCGACGGAAGTCACCATCGATGACCAGGGTGCGCGAACCCGACATAGCCGACATGCGGCCAAGGCTGAGCGCAAGGCTCGTCTTGCCTTCATCCGGCAGTGAGGAGGTTATCGCCACAGTCTTCGTCTCACTGTCGAGATCAGAGAAGGCAATGGCCGCGCGCAGATACCGAATGCTTTCCGCATATGCCGAGAGCGGATTTTCGACCAGGAAGTCCGCCGGACTTGTCTGGCCAAGCCCCAGAAGCCCCGCAGTGCGGATAAGCGGAACAGAACCGATCGGGTTGGAGCCAAGCTTGTTCTCGACATCTTCCGACGTGCTGATGTTGGAGTCGAACAACTCTGCAATGATCGCAAGGAAGACACCCACAATCACGCCAAGAAGGCAGCCGATTATAAGGTTGAAGGCCTTGCGCGGCGAGGCCGGGCTATAAGGCACGGAGGCTGTCGACAGAATGCTGGAATCCGCCGTGATCAGAGCATCCTGCTCGCGCGTCTGTTTGGAGCGAGCAAGAAATTCTTCGAGCATGACACGGCTGGTCTGGGCATCGCGCTCAAGCTCGCGCAGGCGAACCAGGTTTACGTTGTTGCCACGAAGCTGCGAGGTCGATCGCCCGATCTCGCCCTGAATGGAGTTAAGTTGCGCTTGGGAGACACGCAGTTCGCTCTCGAGATTGGCCGCAATGCGGTTCATCTCGGAATTCATCTGGCGGTCAATGTCGGCCACTTCATTGCGCGCGCTGATAAGGTCAGGGTGACGAACGCCAACGCGGGTTTCAAGCTCGGCAACGCGGCGCATGATCTCCGATCGCTGGCCCTTCAGGTCGTTGATGAGCGGAGAGCTGATGACTTCCGAAACACCTTCCACGCCAGCACCGCTGTCGATCTGGCGGCGCATGCTTTCATAGCGGGCGCGGGCGCGATCCACTTCGATCTGGGCCTGTCCGCGCTGGGATGTCAGATAACCGATCTGCTGTTCCGTCAGGGTCGTGCCCTGCGCTTCGAGAAGGCCGGTTTCGGCGCGGAAGCTTTCAACGCGCTGCTCTTTCTCTTCGACTTCATCACGCAGCCCGGTAACGCGCTCCTGGAGCCATTCTGTGGCCTTGCGCGTTGCATCAAACTTCTTCTCGAGCTGCTGAACGCGATACTGTTCGGCAACTTCATTGGCGAGACGCGCTGCTGTTTCAGGTGAAGTGCTGGTAACATCCACCGTGAGCAGATACGTCGCGCCGACACGGCCAACACGCACATTCCCCATCAGCGTGCCGACAACGCCCTCAAATATCTCGGCTTCCTTTTGCTCAGGCGTCATGCCAGCAAAGGGATCCTTTACCGAAGTATCACCTCCGAGCATGCCAACAACGGCCTTGCGCGAAGAATCCAGCAAGCTGTCCTTCTGTGGCCGGAGTGTCCAGTTGAACTCCGGGTCTTCGACAAGACTCTGCTTCTCCGCCACGCGTGAAAGCAGCGTTTTGGACGCAATTACGCGCACTTCCGTATCGATCACGGAGGTTGTCCCGCCGCCAGCGCCGGAAAACAGCGCGCCCAGATCAATGACGTTGATCTGGTTGGTATCCAGCTGGATGACAGACTGAGCCTGATAGGTAGGCGTCTGCGTGAAAGTCATGAAGACGACCAGGCTGAGCACGGCAATGAAACCAGAAAATATCAGCCAGAATCGCCGATAGATCATGCTCATCATCGATTTGAGGTCGAACATGTTCGTATCTGGTCCGCTGGAGTTTCCAGCTGGTCCCGTGCTTGATGGAATTTCGATCGTATATGACTTGGTCAAGGCAGAGCCCCTGAAGAAAATTTCGGAGGCCGGCAGGATACCGGCCTTCAGGAGTGGCAGATGTTACGGGAACAGACGGACGCCGACGCCAACCGTCGTCACGCCATATGAGGGATCACCGAACACATCGACGCCGGACACGTCGCGATCTGCACGATTGATGAAGGTATCAAAGTGCACGCGGCGGTTCATTTTGTAAGTCGCAGAAACCCCGAAATCGGTGCCCTTGTCCTTCCGGTCGATCTCCTCGAAAGCATACTCGAAGTAGTTCGCGTTCGCAGACAGCACAATATTGCGGCGGAGTTCATGATCAACGCGGACCCCCATACGGCTTTCAACCGCAGTCGGCGCATCAAACAGACCTGTGTCAGTGACACGGCGGTTGCCGTTCAGGGTAAACGTGGTCAGCTGGGTCGGGAACCATTGAAGACGGCCATCAAACGACAGCCCACTGACATCTTCAAAGAAACTGTCATCCTTGGTTTCATTCAGGTGGCCGATAGCGACATCACCACGAACCAGTGTGTTGAGCTCAAAATCGACGCCCGCCGAAACGGTATAACCTTTGGAATCTCGCGAGCGCGGCAGACCGCCAAACACCTGAAGTGTATCATATTCACGCTGCTCATAGGTCGCCTGGCCGAAAACGGCAAAGTTGGGCGAAACCGCATAGGACAGGCGTGTGCGGCCATCCATCACCGTACGATTACGATAGCTCTGATCGATCGGGAGACCCGTACCGATCTGGCGGCCATTTTCGTAGTCTTCGTTGCGGATACCCACGCCATTGGTCCAGCGTACACGATCATTCAGATAGTTGGCTTCAAGGTTGGCACCCTGAATGGACACACCGATTGGTTTGTCCGGGCTGAAAACGTTGGTGATGTCCGTACGGGGCTCTACACGGTCTTCGACAAAGACCGAGCCGCCGACCGAAAAGCTGCGAGATACGTCCACCCGGCCACGCAGACGGGCGCGCAGATCGTTATTGGACTCGTCGCCCTGATCCAAATATTCGTTACGATGGGCCGATACATCAAACCCGAGGTTATGAACGCTCCAGGTCGTGTCACCGGATGCCAGGACGCCCGCGCGGCCGATCGCGCCGGATTCCGTGTTCTGCGAAACTACGTAAATGTTGTCAGAATATGAAACACCGAGCTCCGCCGCAGAGCGAACCATGAACGTGCCGAGACGAACCGGCTCCGGATCGAACTCGGGCTGCGTGCGGTCGAGCACGGCAGTGTACTTGTCGCGGCTGTAGAAATCAGCGCCTTGTGCGTTTGCCACTGAGGCAGCGATAGCGCACACAGCTGCGCTGGTAAGGCTCAGACGTTTCAGGTCAGTCATGCTATTTACCATTCTCACTTTGATTGCGAGGCCGGTTTAACCCGGACTATCTGGCGGTCCCCTGCAAGTTCAACGCCACCCCGCCTGGCGGGCTTTGAACACACTCGTATCTCGGATTTGCTCAACGTTGTTTACGCGGAAATGGATTACAAATGAATATCACGTTCCCGTAGTTTTATCCTTTCAGGACGTGTTACCCGCGCAAACCTCGCCCCTTTGGGGCACGCTGTTAGTATTAACAAGGTCTAAACGGCTGCATTTGAATTTCAATTAAATTGAAAGGACTGGGTACGCCGCAAGCTATAAAAGTGTGGCCGCGGGGCACAGAATAGCTTTGCAAAGCCCCTCCCTGCTCTCCTACAAGCGGAATATGCCGACACTTTCCCTCGCCCCTGCCAATACCTCAGATTACCGCCTCAGAGCCGAAAAGCGCCTGCCGCGCTTCCTGTTCGACTATCTGGACGGCGGCGCCTACGGCGAATTGACACTCCGGCGCAATGTGGCGGACTTCGAGGCCCTGGAACTCCGTCAACGCATTCTGCGCGATGTCTCCAGCCTGACCACGGAAAAAGCCTTTCTTGGCAACAGCTTGACGATGCCTCTGGCGCTCTCCCCGGTCGGCTTATCCGGCATGATGGCCCGACGCGGTGAGGCCCGGGCAGCCAAAGTCGCCGGCGAATTTGGCATTCCCTATTGTCTGTCCACCCTGTCCATCTGCTCCGTAGAGGAAGTTGCCGGTGCCACCCGAGGGCCGCTCTGGTTCCAGCTTTACATGATCCGGGATCGCGGCTCGGTCGCCGACCTGATCGCCCGCGCCAAAGCAGCCAATGTTTCAGCCCTGATCCTCACGGTCGACCTGCCGGTCGTCGGCACCCGGTACCGTGATGTCCGTAACACGATGAGCGGCGGGGGCGGCGCCTGGGCCCGCCTGCGCCGCGGGCTGCTCTCCTATATGATGCACCCCGGCTGGACGGTCGATGTGGGCTTACGAGGCGGGCCGCATGTGCTGGCCAATGTCGCGCCTTACGTTGCCAATGCCGCGACACCGGCAGATTTCTCGGCCTGGGCCAATGCCTCACTCGATCCTTCGGTCAGCTGGAAAGACGTTGAGTGGATAAAATCCCAATGGGGCGGCCCGCTCATCATCAAGGGCATCCTCGACCGGGAAGACGCAATAGAGGCCGTCAACTGCGGCGCAGACGGGATTGTCGTATCCAATCACGGCGGCCGTCAGCTCGACGGCGTTGCCTCATCCATTCGCGCCCTGCCGCCCATCGCCGAAGCGGTCTCGGGAAAGACGCAGATTCTGATGGATGGCGGTATCCGGTCCGGCCAGGACATTCTCAAGGCACTCGCCAGCGGCGCTGACCTTGCGATGATGGGCCGCCCCTGGGTCTACGCCCTTGCCGGCGGAGGCGAAAAGGGGCTCGCCCACCTCCTTGCCGCCATGAAGGGTGAGTTGACAGTGTCGATGGCGTTGACAGGCATCACGCAGGTTACAGAGGCTTCACCCGGCCTTCTGTCATCTGTGGGCTGATCTGAAACCGGACTGCATTCCGCATTCTGCCTTACCCGGCATCCGTTCAGTCCGCAGCTTCCACCCGCGCGATAAACGCCTCGACACGGGCACGGTATTCGTCACCAGCGACTTGATATCCGTCGCAATGATCGGCGTCTTCGATCAGCCAATACTCCGTTCCCGGATCGCTTCGGCTGACGAGGGCATCTGCGTGCGCCTCGATGACCCACGGGTCTCTGCGACCGTGGATCAACAGGACAGGGCGCGGCGCGATGCGCTCTATGACATCTTCCGGCGTGACATAGGAATTCAGACCCATCCGCCAGCGCGACATGCTTATGACGGCACGCCCCCACATATCCGTCGCCCATGTTGCCTTCAGGCCCAGCTTGCCTAAGCGCCGGTTCGCCTTGTCCGCAACGAAGTCCTCAAAACTGGAAAGCGAGGCCTCGACAATTATCCCATCAATGGAGGTATCCCTTGCCGCCGCAATAATCGCCGCAGACCCGCCAAGCGAACATCCGTAGGCGACAACCCTTTCAAATCCACGTTCCCGCATTTCCGCGACCGCGGCAATGGCATCTTCCGCCTCGCGAACCGCCAGTCCGATGCCCCGGCCCCGGCCGTCACTGAGGCCATTCTCGCGGGCGTCAAACATCAGAACCGTTGCGCCCAGATCGTGCAGCATTCCGAGCTGGTCGAAATAGCTGCGGCGGTCTCCCCCGGCGCCATGCAGGGTCACGATCGCCAGATCCGAAGGCTGAGATGCCGGCACCAGCCAGCCACGCAGGGTTTCTCCGTTTGGCGCTGGAAAGCTGATATCTTCGAAGTCGAGGTCCGCTTCAGTTTTCGGCGTTTGACTGAAAACAAAACCGTTGGGATCAGGCTGGCTGTAGCCCCGCGGGCTGGTAAGCGAACGAGATTCAAGCCAGACGGCAACGAAGCAGGCTAAAAGCAGGACGATAAGCGCCACAACGATTGCGGCGCCAATACCGCCTAACGACCAACCATTCATGCTTCAGGCATCCTCATAAAATCCAGCATCCTGCGTATTCAGCGCCGTAAGCCGGCGCGTCAACTCATCCACCACAACATGGATGCTCGTGTCCGACAACAGAGTGTCATGATAGGCATCAAGCGTGACAATTTCCAGTTTCCCCGTGAGCAGCTCCTGCCAGCCGAGTGTCTCGCCGGAGCGTGCAAACATGGCACTCGTGCGCTCCGCCCGGAACAGCAGAACATCGCCGTCATAAGGGGCTGGATGGTACCGGCCCTGCGCTTCGAGATAAAGCGCTTCACACTGCTCCGAAAGCAACTCGATCTGGGACTTGCCAACATGATCCCCGCCAGAACCGGCAAGGCGCGTCTCGATTTTCTCTTTCAGTTTCACGCCATGATGGACCATCCGGCGCGCCAGATAGGCTCCATCCAGCTTTGTCAGCATACCGATCTTATCAGCCAGACTGAGAGGTGTGGAAGCTTCTTGCGGAGCAAGCGTATCCAGCATCGCGAGTAACTCTACACTCCGGCCGCTGCGCCGTAACTGATGGGCCATTTCAACGGCAATCACCCCGCCACCGGAATACCCGATCAGCCGATAAGGCCCGTGCGGGTCAACCGACAGCATATGACGGATGTAAAGCTCCGCCATGTCTTCGACTGACTCCAGGAATGGGAGAGATCCATCGATGCCTTGCGCTTCAATGCCATAGATCGGTGTTTCACCGCGCAGGCGATCTGCCAGAGGCTTGAACCAAAGAACATTCCCGCCAGCCCCGTGGATGAGGAAAACAGGCTTTACACCTGGTGCGCCTGGCGCCATCCGCACGATCGGCGTCCAGCGGCTTTTAGCGGCCGCCGGCTTGGCGGATGGCTTGCGTGCCGTTTCGGTTTTGCCAGGCGCGGCCTTGGCAGCCTCTGTGGCAACGGCTGGCGCACTTTCGGCAACAGCCTCTTCTGGCGGCTCAGGCATTTTCTCGCGCACGATAACAGCCAGTGTACGGATCGTTGGCGCTTGCAGCAATGCACTGAGCGCAAGCTCCACCCCCATCTCCCGGCGGATACGCGCAAACAGGCGAACCCCGGTCAGAGACCCGCCACCATAAGACAGGAATTCTTCGTCCAGCCCCAGTGCGTCCACTCCAAGGATTTCCGAACACATCTGCGCAAGACGTTGCTCGACAGGATCGCCGCCCGTAACGGCCTTCTTCTCGGAGCCCGCGCCGGGCGCTGCTGTAACCGGCCCTGCGGTAACCAGCCGGGCCTGAGCAACAGACACCGGAGACACCACAAAAGACCTCGCGCCTTTAGCAAAAAGCTGCTCGAACATGGCGTGAGCCTCATTGGCCCGGATACCTTCTGCCAACAGACGATCCCGTATAGGGGCGGAAGGATCCGGGATGGCTGCAATTTCCCCTCCGAATGTCACCCGCTTGAATGAAGCTCGCCGGATCTCAAGCAATAGAGCGCCAGACTTGTCCTTGATGTCCACATCAAACTCTGCCGCGTCTTCGCTCTGCGAGATCAACCGGCTTTCGGCCGTAAACTCTGCTGACAGCGCGCCGAACACACGCACAGTTTCGATGGAGACAGGCGCAAATACACCGCGCGTCGTATCATTATCCAAAAGGAAAAGACCTGCCGCAAAGCTCGTATCGAACAATGCCGGATGGATGCGGTATGTCTTCAGATCAGCCGAAAACTCTTCTGGCAGCGCAAAGCCTGCATTGACCGCGTCCGCGCCCAGGGTAGCCTGAGTGACATTACCCCAACGCGGACCAAAACCCACGCCGCGCTCCGTCAGGGTCAGCCGGTCCGCGCCCAGAGCAATATCGCAAGAGGCGGGTGCCACAGGGCCATTCCCGGAGGATCTTTTAGACAGCTGCGCCTCAAAATGCAGAAGCCAACCTTCGCCCGCATGAGCACGGCTTTCCACCTCGATGCGGAAGCCATCATCATCAAGGGGCGTCAATGTCGTGCGGACCTGGCGGGATTGCCGGGGCCGGATGGCAAGCGGGGAAACATAGCTCAGCTGGTTGATTTCGATCGCATCTCCGAGGCCCACGCTCAGCGCTGCGGCGCTGGCGATTTCCACATAGGCGGCGCCAGGCAATACAGCGATATCCCCGATCCTGTGCTCGCTCAGTACCCAGAGGGAAGCTTCAGAATAGGTTTCCATAAATTGCAGCGTACCGTCCCGGGTCTCCTGACGTGCGCCCAGAAGAGGATGCAGGGCGTTTGCTGTGCCGACAGCGCCGGCATCCGCCGCACGCTTGGCCATGCCGATATCGGCCCAGACGCCCCAGGTGATGACCATCCCATCGGTACGGGAAGCGGCGACTGCTTCGGCAATGGCGTTGCCGGCCACATAATCGCTCTGTCCAGGCGGCGTGATGAGAACGCTGGTGGATGAGAATACCGCGAACACATCCAGCGTGCCCTGTGGTGCCAGGGTATCGAGCACAAGCGCGCCTTCCGCCTTGGCGGAAAGAACACGGCGGGCTTCCTCCAGCGTCTTCATTGCCATCGGAGCATCATCAATCATGCCCGCCGCGTGGAAGATGCCGTTCACGGCGCCGAAGCGCGCACGCGCTTGCGTCATGACGATTTCCATTGCGGCCTTGTCGGCAACATCAGCCGCAACAACCAATACGTCTGCGCCCAGCGCTTCCAGGGCAAGCAGTTCACGCGCCCGGGCGACCTCGGCCGACGCGCCCCAACCAGCCGCAAGTCGCTCCCAGTTCTCGCGCGGTGGGGGCGGCGTGCGTCCCGTCAGCACCAGGCGTGCCTTCACCGCGCCGGCAAGATACCGCGCCAGTTCAAGGCCAATGCCGCCAAGGCCGCCCGTAATGAGATAGACACCCTTGTCGCGAAGCACCTGGCGCAGGGCAGGCGTCACAGCCCGGCTCAGGCTAGGCACAAAACGCTGCCCGTTCCGCCAGGCAGAGACAGCAGCGTCACCAGAAGAATCCAGTTCACTGACAATCACATTGGCGCGTATTTCTGCATCATCGGCCGCGTCAAGGTCTACCACGCGCGCCTGCACGCCAGACTGCTCAGCGCTCAGCATGCGCCAGGGCCCGAGAACACCAGCCTGCATGGCATCTCCGGCGTCGCCGTCTTCAACAATCAGGGCGTTCTGAGACGCCGCCACGAACAGCGCCTGCTCCGCCCAGCCGGAAAGCTGCAATGCCTTGCTCAGCGCAAAGGCCGACCCAAACGCCCGGAAGCTTTCATCCTTGCGGGAAAACAGAAGCGGCCAAAGGAAGACCAGCGTATCAGGCTCGGCGCAGTCCTTCGACACGGCGTCGATAACCGGGGCATAATCTGGCGCGCCTGCATCGAATGCAAATGCGTCTCCGGCGCCCGCAGGCTCAGCACAGGCTGGATCATGCGTAACGACAACACACGTGTCGCCCCGCGCACGCAGGCGTTTGATCGCCTCGGCAGAAAAGTCGCTTCCATCACTGAACACGACATGCGTGCGCACGCCATGCGCAATCGTCTCTGGCGGCGCCGGTTCAAACACACGGCTCTCGAACCAGTCCTTGACATCCGAGCTGCGGAATATCTGCGGTGTTTCAGATTCTGGTGCGGCCTTGCCCTTGCCCGGATCAATCCAATGGCGCTGACGTTCAAACGCATAGGTCGGCACAGAAACCCGGCGAAGACCTTCACCTTTCCGTACACGCGCAAAATCAACGGGAACACCCAGCGACCAGAGATGGCCGAATGCCGACAGGGCATAGGCTTCTGCGTCATGAGCCTCCACCGCCGTCGGAAGGCTTGCCACAACGCCGCGCGGGGAATGCGCCCCCTGCGCCAGTCCCGCAAGTGCGCAGAGCGCCTGACCAGGCCCGACCTCAACGAGGATGGTGTCGGGTGTCGAGAGCGCAGCAGACAGGCCGTCCGCAAAACGCACAGCGCCGCGCAGATGGCTCACCCAATAATCGGATGTCGCCAGTTCCTGCGGCTTTGCGGGCGCGCCAACAAGGTTGTTGATAAATTCAATTTTCGGAGCAGACAGCTTCACCTTGTCCAGCCGCGCGCGAAACCGTGCCAGTCCGCTATCAAGCATGCGCGAATGCGCTGCGACCTTGATGCGCACCGGGGCATGCTTGATGCCCTCCGCCTCCAGACGTTTGGAAAACACTGCCAGCGGCTCCTCAGCGCCGGAAACAACCGTTACCTGCGGGGAGTTGAGCACTGCGATATCGAGGTCATCCCCTACCAATGAACGCACGCGCGCTTCATCATCCTGCACACTGATCATACCGCCAGCGGGCGCAGTCTCGAAAATATCGCCGCGCTCCAGCACAACGCCAATCGCGTCCTCAAGCGACATGATCCCGGCAAGGACGGCCGCCGCATATTCGCCCGCGCTGTGCCCGATCACTGCATCAGGCGTAACGCCCCAACTCTCCCAGAGCCTGGAGAGCGCATACTCGACGATGAATACCGAAAGCAGCGAATAGGTCGGCCGCTCCAGCGCCGCAGAGCCCGCCTTGAAATCGCTCGCTTCAAACATCAGCGAACGAACATCTTTCGCAAGGACAGGCTCAAGAGTAGTGAAACAGGCTTCCACTGCCGAGCGGAAAACCGTGTTGTCATTGTAAAGGGAACGCGCGGCGTTCGGGTATTGTGCGCCGCCACCGGGGAACATGAAGACGATCCGCGGCTTGCTATCCTTTGCCGTTGCCGACGTACGCCGCCAGGCCCCATTCGGGGACAGTTGCTCTGCGAGTTCCTGCGCGCTGGAAGCAACGACACTCGCGCGATACGCAAAGTGCTTGCGCCCCGTCTGCGTTGTGAAGGCTGAATTGGCAATGCAGAATCCGGGGCCCGGCGCGCCTGCGAAATCCCGCCATTTGGCGACCAGCCCCTCAAGGGAAGTCTTAGTCTTGGCCGACAATGTGAATAGCTGAGGGCCAGAGGCCATCGCTGAAGGAAGTAGCGGCGGCTCCTCCAGAACCAGGTGTGCGTTCGTACCGCCAACCCCCAGCGAATTGATGCTCGCCCGGCGCGGCTTTGCGCTACGCTGCCAATCCTTCTGTTCACCCACAACCTTGAACGGGCTGCGCGCAAAATCAAAACGGCTGTTAGGCTTGGAGAAATTCAGTGTTGCAGGCAGCTTTTCGCCGCGCATCGCCAGGACAACCTTGATAAGCGAGGCAATGCCGGCCGCCGTATCAAGGTGGCCGATATTGGTTTTTACAGAGCCGATACCAATCGACCCGGCCGGCGCATCGCCATAGACCTGCTCCAGAGCCGAAAGCTCGATCGGATCTCCTACCAGCGTGCCTGTGCCATGCGCCTCGATATAATTCACGCTGTGAGGCTCAACCCCGGCAATCGCCAGCGCTTCGGCTGCTGCCATCGCCTGGCCATCAATGCTGGGCGCAAGATAACCCGCCTTGCGGGCGCCATCATTATTGATGGCCGAGCCCAGGATCACGGCATGAATGTTATCCCCGTCGCGCAGGGCATCTTCTAGCCGGCGAAGCGCCACAACGGCCGCGCCGCTGCCAAACAGTGTGCCATCGGCCTCATCGTCAAAAGCGCGGCAGCGCCCCGTCGAGGAAAGGATCTCTCCCTCCGCATACCGATAGCCCCGGCCATGCGGCAGGTCGATACTGGAACCACCCGCCAGCGCCATGTCGCACTCGCGCGCCAGAAGGCTCTGGCAGGCCATATGAATTGCAACAAGCGATGTAGAGCACGCCGTTTGAATGCCAATGCTGGGGCCGTGAAGGTTCAGCAGGTAAGATACCCGCGTCGTCAGGAAGTCCTTGTCATTCCCGGTATGGCGCAGGAGGAACATGCCCTCGCTTTCCACCAGTTCGGGATTGCTCAGAAGGTTGAACGCCAGATAGGCCTGCATACCGCAGCCGCCGAAGACGCCGACAGCGCCATCAAACTCGTCCGCAGGCATATGCCCGGCATCTTCCAGAGCCTCCCAACAACACTCCAGGAAGTGACGATGCTGAGGGTCAAGGATTGCCGCTTCGCGCGGGCTGAACCCGAAGAAGCCAGCATCGAACATTTCCATGTCCGGCAGCGCCATCGTCGCCCGGATGTAGCGGGGATCCTGGATGGCAGCAAAGCTCTCCCCCGCAGCCACCAACTCCTCGGGCGTCAGCCAGCGGGTTGCGTCCCGCCCAGCTTCCAGCATCGACCAGTATTCCCGGACTGACCGCGCGCCGGGAAAATGCCCAGCCATGCCAACAATGGCGATGCTGTTCTCATCGGCCATTCTTATCAGGCTCCCGCAGAATCACGGCGGCGCGCAGCAAGGCGCGCCTGCGCCCGGCCAAGACCTGTGTTCGGCTTGTCCTTGTCATCGCTGCCTCCACCCCGAATACGGGTAGAAAGCGTACGCACGGTTGGGAAACGGAAAACATCCGTAATGGTGACATCCCGCGAGAAATCGCTCTGCACACGGCGCAACATCTGGAAAGCAAGAAGGGAGTGACCGCCCAGATCAAAGAAGTTGGCATTCACATCCACTGCCGGCAACCCAAGCAGCTCGGCCCAGAGGCTGGCCAGCTTCTGTTCGACTTCATCGCTTGGCGTTTCGACGACTTCCCGCGCCGCCGCTTCAGGCGCCGGCAATGCCTTGCGGTCGATCTTGCCATTTGGTGTCAACGGCAGGCCAGGCAGCACGACGATATGCGCCGGCACCATGATTTCAGGCAGGCTTTGCAGCAATTGTGCACGCAGCGCCTTGGTGTCGAGCTGCTGGCCCGGCTTCACCACACTGTAGGCGACAAGCCGTTTGTTCTCATTGCTGTCACCCAGAGCAACAACCACGGCCTGAGCAATCGCAGCCTCTGCAACCAGAGCAGCTTCGATCTCTCCAAGCTCGATGCGGTGACCGCGCAGTTTCACCTGATGGTCGATCCGCCCCAGGAATTCCAGCTTTCCGTCCGTATGCCTGCGAACAAGATCGCCGGTCCGGTACATCACCTCGCCCGGACGATCCGGCAGCGCCACAAAACGCTCCGCCGTCAGCTCGGGCCGGTTCCAGTATCCCAGCGTCACGCCATCGCCGCCAATCAGCAGCTCACCGGCAGCCAGCGCCGGTTGCGGCCGGCCCGATGGCGAGTCGATACGCAGCGTCGTATTGAGCAACGCCTCGCCCAGAGGGATGAAGCTACCGATCTCATCCAGATGGCACATGGTCGACCAGATCGTCGTTTCCGTCGGGCCATACATGTTGAACAGTTTTGCCTGAGGCGCGCTCACCCGCAGGGACCGGGCAAGCTCCATCGGCAGCGCTTCCCCGCCAACGCAGATCACCTGAAGGCCAGCCAGTTTCTCGCGGTCCCCGCCCAGCATCATCGCCATCGAGGGCGTGCATTGCAGGTGCGACGCGCCGAAGAACTCAACATCTTCGGCAACCGTGTGGCGTCCTTCATGCGAGGGCGCAGCGCCCGCGCGGTCCATCACCCGGCGCAGATAGGGAAGATGTTCGATGGCCAGATCCTGCTCCACGCCAAAGTCGACAAGGCAGCCGATTTCATCCACTCCAATACCGTGCACACGGCGCGCCATCTCGGCGCAGGTCTCCACCGATCCGAAGAGGCCACTGGTCTGGAAATAGCGCTCGAACGCATGATCGAGCAGCGCGTCCATCTCTTCGGGTGTCAGCGGCTCGGCGTCCATTACCTCCTGCGCTGTCCGTCCGGTCTGCTGGCCCTTCTGAACCAGCGTTGGGAAAGTCCATGCCGCATCGCGCACAAGATCAACAGCCGTACGAAGATACGCTTTCATAGGTTCACGGACGGTCTCGCGCACGTATTCGTCTGTGTCGCCCACAAAGGAATGGAGCATGAGCGTCACGCGCCCCTCGCCCGGATGGCCGGCTTTCTTCCAGGCATCGCGATACTTCGCGATATTGCCACCCAGTTCCGCAACCGACATCCCAAGAAGGTGGGTCAGTACGTTATAACCCTGCCGGCCGGCGCTCTCGAAGGCTTCGGCCGCCTTGGCAATCGTCAGCCAGATCGGCAGTTCCTTTTGCACCGGGCGCGGCTGGATACGTGTCGGGGTTTCGGCACCATTCGGATTTACGAAGGGTACAGCTTCACCGCGCCACAGACGCTTGAGCGTGTCGATCCGCTCGGTGAGCGTTTCCTTCCGCTTGGCAAAATTCTCCGGCGCCAGCACGAAGTCGTTAGGCTGCCAGCCCGTAGCAATGGCAAGGCCGATGCGACCGCCCGACATATTGTCGACAACCGACCAGTCTTCGGCCACGCGGATGGGGTGATGCAGCGGCAGGACGCAGCTGCCCGCACGGATGTGAACATTCTTCGTGATCGCCGCCAGCGCAGCGCTCGTCACGGCCGGGTTGGGATAGGAGCCACCAAAGTCATGGAAGTGACGCTCCGGCGTCCAGATCGCCTCAAACCCGTTCTCATCGGCAAATCGCGCGCCCGCAAACAGCAACTTATACTGATCGGCATTCGCCGATGAAGACGCCGCAAAATAGAACAGGCTGAAAGGTTTCGCCTTTTGCGCTTCAGCGCCATGCAGCGCCACAGTCAGGCCACGCGACAGCGTCCAGAAAAGCTCCAGCACTGAAATATCGAAGTTCGGGCTGGTCACCGCCAACCAGGTATCACCCTCCTTATACGGAAGTCGAACATCCATCGCCGCGAAGAAGTTCGCCAGCGCGCCATGCTGTACTTTCACGCCCTTGGGACGCCCCGTCGAGCCCGACGTGTAAATCAGATAAGCCAGATCCTGCAGCCCCACGTCCGGCGCGCGCCATCCGCCTGCCGATCCGCCGCGCAGCTCAGCAAATACAAGCCGCTGGGCCCGCACACCCTCCTGCGCGCCAGGCGCATCAATAATGACAAAGTGCGACTGGCTGTCTTCCAGCATGAAATCAAGCCGGTCGGCCGGGTAGGCCGGATCAAGTGGCACATAGGCACACCCGGTCTTGAGAACGCCCAGCAGCGCCACCACCAGATCAATCGAGCGGTTCATACAGACGCCAACGGTTTCGCCAGAGCGAACACCGCGCGCCATCAGCTGCTCAGCCACCTGGCTCGACGCCGCATCCAGCTCGGCATAGCTCATCGCGGCATCGCGGGTTCGCAGCGCAATACGGTCAGGTGTTTTTCTGGACTGATTGGTAACGCCCTGATGCATAGAGACGAATGGAACAGCCACATCCTGCCCCGCCTCAAACGCAGCAAGCCCATCACGCTCTGCGGCCGGGCGAACATCCAGTTGCGACAATAACAGCTGAGGCGCGTCCCGAAGGGCGGCGAGTGCTGTCTTGATATGTCCGGCGATGACTTCAGCCACATCAGCATCAAACGCATCCGCAGACACATCCAGCATCAGACCAGCATCGCTTGCGTGCAGCGTAATATCCGCATTCGGATGTTTTGGCGCTTCACCACCGATGGCAACCGCCAGAGCAAAATCGTCTGCGCGCCCCTGCGCGCGCTCTGCCCTCGGGCGGCGCATATAGGCGTCGCAGGCGAGCGGCCCTTTATCCTTAGCCGCATCAACCAGCGCGCGGGCCCGCGCAACAAGCTCTCCGCCTTGCGCGCCCGCAGCAACATCCAGCACAAGCGGACGCCACGGCGCAAACCACGGCGCAAAACGCCCAAGCTCCCCCCACTGCGCCGCGTCATGAAAGGCAATCGCCGCCGAAGACGTGCCGCCCACATGAGCAGACCACGCCGCCAAGGCCGCAATACCCAGAGACAGGTCTGCGCTCGAATCCAACGTGAACGTATGAACGCCCGTGGCCGCTTTCAGCGCCCGCGGATAGGGCGCCGCTTCGCTGGCAACTGCCCGTGCGCTGTGCGCCATCCAGAAGTTTTCCGCCTTTGCTGCGGCTACCGTGTGCCGGCCGAACTCGGCCACATCATCGGAAACCATATCCGGCAGGCGCGTTCCCACGCCAAGGTCGCCGGCCTGTGCCGGATCCACCGCTGTACCGGCAACATCCGTCAGACCACTGAGGCGCAGCATCTTGCCACCCGCCACCGCAACGAGAACGGCATCGTCCTCATGCTTCGCAACTGTGCCGTGCGCGAGCGGCGATGCAGCCTCTCCCGCCGCCTCAACGTCGCCCACCAGCAGCACGCGCTGCCCGGTCCACACTTTCAGGAAAGACAGCGTATTGGCATAAGGTCCGAACGACATCGCGCGTGACAGCGCCAGCGTCTGTTCGGCAGGCATATCGAAGCGCAGCGTGGCCGCCGCTTCCGGCCGCTTATACCGGCCAAAATAGGTGCGCTCACCTTCCTGAGATCGAGTGGCAACATCCCCGGCGAGCAGCGAAGGGATCATCGCCCTGAACGCAGCAAGGCCGGCTTCATA
Organism: Hyphomonas sp.; assembly: GCA_046293975.1. Classification (GTDB taxonomy): domain Bacteria; phylum Pseudomonadota; class Alphaproteobacteria; order Caulobacterales; family Hyphomonadaceae; genus Hyphomonas. Next base: position 42,145 of record JBKBIZ010000014.1, read on the forward strand.
ACATTTGGCGTTGAGACTGAAGGCCGTATCATGCGGATCAACCGTCACAGGGCCGGCCGCGACGATGCCGCCCATATCCGCCTTCTCGGTCATCTCATGCCAGGTAACGCCGTGGCTGCTCTCCCCCTGAAGGATGGCCCAGGAAGTCGCATTGAGGCCGGCATAGCGTGGCAACGGACCATCGTGAAAGTTGATCGCCATCTTGCGCGCGCGCGCAATCAGCGCAGCTGGCAGCATATCAAGGTTGGCAATACTGAGGAGGTAGTCGAACTCGAAAGCCTCAAGATCCCCGGTCTCAACCGAGCTTTTGCTCAGCACACGCACACCGGCTGTTTCACCATGACTGGTGATTGCCGTATCCTGTGTAACGATTGCAGTGACCAAGCCACCCGAAGCAACATAAGCCTCAAGGCATTGCAGCAATAGCGGACCATCGCCGACGAAAAGCGCACGAATATTGTTCACGAACCACCCACTATACGTGTATTTACTGACATTATTGTCCCCTCCCCAAGGTACCCCGGCGTTAAACCGCGATCAAGCCAACTCGCTGGTGGCTTAGTAGACTTTCGATCAGGTTTGGTAAAAAATATGAGACAAATTCTGCGTGATTTGGATACATCGCGCCCCCGCAGCCTGTTATGGCGCGCGGGCTGAAGGCCCCGACAGACTTCTGAAATTTCACGCATGCCTTTCTCCCCAGAAAGCCACAAAGAGGCATGCAGGAATCAAACCAATGCCGGGATCGCCCTTGCCTTTTCCTGTGTCTGGCAGCTCGCAAGGGAAAATCTTCAGACTCCCTAAACACTTGGTTCGCCTCTAGTGACGCGCTAGAGGCGCAGCATGTGAGTGGCACAAGAATCTCATACAGTGCCTGCCTTCTGGATTCCGTTTCGAAGTGAAACACACAAAGATGCGTATATGACCGACAACAAGAACCTGACAGCCGCAGAACCCGATCATGAGGTCTCTTCGAGGTCGGTCTTGCGCGCTACGGCCTGGCTGGCCTTTGCCAAACTTGCCAGCTACGGCTTGGGTTTCATCGGCACAATCGCGCTGGCCCGCATCCTGGTGCCGGAGGATTTTGGTGTCATCGCGCTGTCGATGGCGATCATTGGCATCATGTCCGGCCTGCTCGATCTGCCCGTGACGACGGCGCTGATCGCCCTGTCCTCGCCTACGGATGATGAGTTCAATACGGCATGGACCATTTCGATTATCCGATCGATCCTCATCTCCCTGCTGCTCCTGGTCATTGCTCAGCCTATGGCGCTGCTGTTCGACATGCCGGAGGTTTCAGCCGTAATCATGGTGCTGACCCTTCAGGCCATGATCTTTGGACTGAGAAACCCCTATTTTGAAAATTTTGCGCGCCAGATGAACTTCTCCTGGGATGTTTTCTCGGAAATCATCTCCAAGGTCGTTCAGGTTCTGGTCAGCGTCGTCGTCGCGCTCATCTGGAAGTCTTACTGGGCCTTTGTCATAGGTCTGCTCGCGGGCACCCTTGCCAGCATGATCATCACCTATGTTTCCGTCAGGCAGCTCCCCTCTCTTTCCTTGCGGTCTCCCCGCCGGCTGTTCGATTATTCCATCTGGCTGGGGCTCAGCATGATCGTTAGCAGGCTCACGGCGGAAAGCGTCAACCTCATCGCGGGCAGACGGTTTGGCCAGGCAACACTCGGACAGGTACATATCGGCAACAAGCTGTCCTCAGATATCTCTTACCTGATGCTCATCCCGATCATGCGGTCCCTGTTTTCAGCCTTCAGCCGCCTGACGGATGATATCTACAGGTTCCGCCACGCTTATCTGAAGGCCCAGGCCGCCACCTTTGCGCTCGCGATGCCGGTCGGTTTCGGCCTTGCCCTTATCGCAGACCCGTTCATTCCCCTGCTGCTTGGGCCTGGCTGGGAAGAAGCCGTTACCATCGTTCAGTTCTATGCGCCCTGCGCCGGCCTGCTGCTGGCCACCGGCCCGATCCGGTCTGTCGCAATGGCGCTCAGCCGGACCAGCCTCATGCTGCGCCGCGACGTGGTCGTCCTGATCGTTCAGGTCAGCTGCCTGCTCCTGGGCACATGGCTCTACGGCTTCACAGGCTTCCTCGCCAGCTACGCCATCTCCACCGTCATCGCCACGGTTATCAACCTGTTTTTCCTGAAAGGCCTGATCCAGATCAGCATCCTTGATCAGGTCAGGAATTTCATCCGTTCGATGCTCTCCACACTCGTCATGATCGGCGCGGTTCTTGCCGTCCGGCAGGTCATCACCTTCCCCGATACGGGCCTTTGGAACTTGCTGACAGTCGCCCTGCTTTGCCTGGCAGGCGCAGTGGCCTACGCCGGAGCGCACATAGCGTTCTGGATAGTCAGCGGACGCCCGGAGGGCGTTGAACAGACCGTCTTCAATGTCGCGCAGAAGCTGAAGCCGAAACTTGCCCGCTTCGGCATTCGCTGAACGGTCAGATCAGGCCGGCGCCAGCAGGCGCTGCGCCGTTTCGATTATCTTAGCCCAATTGCCCGCCGCAATATCCGCCTGGCTGGCGATCCATGAGCCCCCGACAGCAAACACGTTCGGCTGGGCCAGATAGGCCGCCACTTCGTCTTCGGTGATACCGCCCGTCGGCATGAATTTCAGGTGCGGCAACGGCCCCGCCAACGCCTTGAGCGCAGGCACGCCGCCCGCAATCGACGCCGGAAACAGCTTCAGCCTCGGGAAGCCTTCTTCCATCCGCGTCATCGCCTCGCTCGCCGTGGCAACGCCCGGGATCATCAGATGCTCCCGCCCGCCCAGCGCCGCGCGCAGCCCCGGCGACATACCTGGCGACACCAGAAACTCAGCCCCTGCATTCAGCGCCGCCTCAACATCGCGCCCGCTGAGCACCGTGCCCGCCCCCACGATCAGCCCCGGCGCCGCCTTGCGCATCGCCTCGATAACTTTCAGCCCATCGGCCGTGCGCAGCGTCACTTCGGCAATGGTCACGCCCGCCTCTTCCAGCGCTTTGGCAAGCGGCGCAGCAGACGCAGCAGACTCCACCACCAGCACAGGCACAACCGGCGCGCGTTTGGCGGCGGTATCAAGCTTCTGAATAATGTCGGACATGGGTCTGGCCCCGGTAATCAGTTTGAAGGTCGGCGACGCGATCACGCGCCCCATAAGGGCTGCGTCAACGGTGTTGTGGCCCGTGTCGCCCCCAAAGACAAGCGCCCGAACCCGAAAATGCGCCCGGTGTCATTTCGTCTTCTTCCCGCTCGCGCGCCCCGCCTTAGGCCGCCTGCGCCCCATCTGTCGGCCGCCCGGCCGAACGGTCCAGCACGCCGGGCTCGTCCCACGCCCCTTCCGGCCGGATCACCTGCAACGGGCTCGCCCGCACATCCAGCAGCTCCGGATGGCGCGGCACGGGGATCTCCATCTCCGCATAGTCAAAGCCCGAAAAGGCAAAGCCCGGCCGCCCATTTACCAGCCGGCAGCGGAACACCCGGCTCCAGGTCGGCCACAGCCGCGCCTGTATCTGCGCCAGCGCCAGCCGGTATCCCTTGCGCGCAATGATCTCGAACGTTTCCGCCAGCAGAACTTTCAGCGCCGGCGTCCCCCGGAAGGCCGGCAGGATCGAGGTCCGCTCCACCTTCGCAAACCCCGCAAACCACCTTACACGGATCGTCCCGATTGGCCGCGCCCCGGCATAGACGACCATATGCGTGGCCGTGAAATCATTGCCGTCATATTCCTCATCATACGGGCAATCCTGCTCGGCCATATAGACCGCCGCGCGGATCGCCATCGCCTGCTGATAGTCTTCCAGCGTCCGCGCAGGCCGTGCCGAAAACAGCTCCAGCGCGCCGGGCGGCAAGGGCTTTGCCAGCACCAGTTCTCCAATCGAAGGATACCGGCTCAAGCAGCATCCTCCTTCGATTGCGGCAGCGGATCTTGCCCCCACAGATCGCTCAGGCCCCCTTCAATCGGCTGGAAGCCCAGCGAAGCCATCGAGCGTTTGCCGTCCTCCGTCGCCCCCCGCGCAAAGCAGGGCACCGCGCCAAAGATGTCCACCCGCACGACTGCCGCCGCCATCATCACGCGGCGGCGCGCGTCCTTATTCGATCCGGCATAGATGCCGATGTAAACGCCCCCGCAGGCCTCCCCCTCCGAACATATATGCGCCAGGGAAGGCCAGGCTGGCACAAAACTGCCATCGCGCACCGCCGCCACACCCGCCGTCGACAGCGGCACGGAAATGAAGATGCCGTCCACCGGGCTGCCGGTCACCCATCCGGTCATCCCGGTCAGGCTGTCGATCCAGGTGATCGACTCCGGCGTCGCCATCACCTGCCCGGTCAGCGCCTCGGCAAGCTCGAGACCCGCCTTCAGGTCAAGAAACTCCCCGCGCCAGAAACCGAACTCCTCGGCACGTTTCGCCAGACGGGCATAATCAATCTGAATCTCGGACATGGGCAACCTCCACAAAATACGACCACTGCGTGTATTCTGCTGAATCGATTGCACAACTCAGGGTTAACCACAAGCTAAAACTCGCGGTTTGATTGCATTTTTTAACCTACCGCCTGATTACACAACCAGTCCTTGCAATTGCGCCGCTGTTTCGCGCGCCTGCTCCGGGCTGCCCAGCAATTGCCGGTTCACGCCGATCCGCTTGTACCAGTAGTGAAGCCCGACCAGATCGGTGAACCCCATCCCGCCATGCACCTCTGTGGAGGTCCGCGCCACAAAGGTGCCGACTTCCGAAAGATGCGCTTTCGCCAGGGTTGCCATCATCGGCCCCTCTGCATCACCGATGTCGAGCGCGTGCGCGGCGTGCCAGATCAGCGCCCGCGCCGGCTCCAGCTTCGCCGCCATCTCGGCGCACATATGCTTGACCGCCTGGAACGAACCGATCACCCGGCCAAATTGCTGGCGTTCCTTGGCATAGGCCACCGCCTTGTCGAGCATCGCCTGCGCCGCGCCGAGTGTATCAGCCGCCACCAGCAGCCGCGCAAAGGCAATCGCCTCCGGCCCCGGCGTCACGCTTACCAACGGCTCAGCGCCGTCAAGCGCCACCTCATGAAACGTCCGTGTCCGGTCAATGGTCTGCATCACGGCAACGCGGGCCTTGCCCACCGCCACAGAATGCACGCCCCCGGCGGTGTCCGCCACCAGGATATGCGTTGCGCCGTCTACGGACTGCGCCAGCAGGGATTTCCCTGTCAGCTTGCCGCCTTTCAGCTCCACGCCTGCCCCATCGCGCCGGGAAAAAAGTTCCGTCAACGCGAGGGCAAACTTCGCCTCTCCGCCCGCAATGGCGCCTAGCACATCCGGCTTGCCGTCCAGCAGCTTCGCCGCCACCGCCGTCGCCAGAAAGCGCGACGGCGCCACATCATAGCCCAGCGCCTCCTGCACCAGGCACGCATCCAGCGCCCCCAGCCCAAGCCCGCCGTCCGCCTCAGGCACCATCAGCGCCGAAAGCCCGAACTCCACAAGCGCCGCGTCCAGCGCCGCGCCCTCGCTCGCCTCACCCGCCGCAATCTTCCGGATACGGTCGAGATGCGCCGCTTCGCTCAGAACGCCCTTGAGGCTGTCCTGCAACATGCGCTGGTCTTCAGAAAGTGCAAATTCCATATGCCTTATCCCTTCGCGAGCTTCGGCTCACGCGGCAGGTCGAGGCCGCGTTCTGCAATGATGTTCTTCTGGATCTGCGCGGTGCCCCCGCCAATGATCAGGCCAAGATCGTACATATACCGCCACTGCCAGGCCCCATCCGCCCTCAGATGATCGCCCTCCTCATAGAGGATACCCAGCTCGCCCAGCGCGTCGATGGCGAGGCGCGCAATCTCATGATTGAGATCACACCCCTGCAACTTGACGATCAGCCCCGCGAGCCCCGCCGGTTGCCCCTGCAACCGGCTCGTCGTGATGCGCAGCCCATTCGCCTGCATCGCGTAGACTTCGCCCTGCAACTTCATCAGCCGGTCACGCAGCACCGGATTATCCATCAATCGCTGCCCGTTCACCGTCTCCGCCTTCATCAGCGCAATCAGCTCCAGCAGCCGCGCCTTGGTCGCATTCGGATCGCCCAGCATCCCGCGCTCATGGGTCAGCGTGGCATTCGCCACCTGCCAGCCTTTATTCGGCGCAAAAATCACCCCGCTCTTGGGCACACGCACGTCCGTGAAGAACACCTCATTGAAGTTCGCGCTGCCCGTCATATCGACCAGCGGGCGCACCTCAATGCCGGGCGTCGACATCGGGAAGGTAATGTAGGTAATCCCCTCATGCTTCTTCGCGTTCGGGTCTGTCCGTACAAGGCAGAACATCATGTCGGCCTGCTTGGCCGTCGAGGTCCAGATCTTCGAACCGTTGATTACATACTCATCGCCGTCCTCGACCGCGCTCGTGCGCACCGCCGCAAGATCAGACCCCGCCCCCGGCTCCGAATAGCCCTGACACCAGATCATCTCGCCTTCGATGGTCGGGCGAATGTAAGCCTCTTTCTGCGCCTGCGTGCCCAGCTCCAGCAGCGTCGGCACAAACATCGAAATACCCTGCCCCGCCATCGGCCCCGGCAACGCCGAGCGCGCAAATTCCTCGGCGATGATCCGCGATTTGAGAATGTCCGGCTCCGCCCCATACCCCCCATATTCCCTGGGGATCGTCCGCGCCGCCAACCCGTTCGCGATCAGCAGTTTCTGCCAGGCGATGCGTTTGGCATTCTTGTAGCCCTTGTCCTCAGACGTGGGTGCGAGATGAGCGTTCTTCGCCAGCGTGTCGGAGACTTCTGCGCGAAAGGCTTCATATTGGGGGTCGAGTGTCAGCTTCATTTGTCCATTTGGAACCGTTGACCCAAGGTCCGGCAATAGGGGTAACGAAAGTCCAATGACGGATTGTTGTGATTTCGAGGATGCACCATCATAGGCTCATGTACTCGTGTCAGCGATTGGTCGGCAGGATTTCAAATGAGACTTTTCATATCTCTGGTGATTGCGTTTTCACTGGTTGTCGCGGCGAGCTGCAGCAAAACGGAAATACGTTGGGATGCCCAACGTTTTGCTAGCGTAGATGCGAATCTCTCAGCTGAAGTAACTAAAGGTGTGTGGCGAGCGACCGCCCCCTACACAATAACCTTGGATGGGCTGGGCCGTTACGAAATTTGTATCTTGGAGCGCGGGGAAAAAGCGCAATGCGACTCTGGGGCGGTGGAATACCGGAGCAATTACATCGTAATTCTACTGGGTTTTCTCGATACAGAAGTCGGCGGCCGATTACTTCAAAATTCAGGGGAATTGGAAAGGGCCCGCGAAAGTATCAGGTTTGATAACTCCAACGCGACAGTTCCGGATGGCGCGTACGACTTTACTCCAAATGTCCTCGATGATGATATTGCCCACGGATGCCGAAGGGCTCCGTGTCATCATTTTGGCAGCAATAAAGGCCATCGGTATCTTTTCAAATTGAAGGAGCGTTAGCGCGCACCTGCACCAGATGAGCAGCAGATTTTTTGCCCAAGATCTCCACATGCCAGACGACAACATGTCCCGCCTTGCCCCAACGTCGCGCAAGAGGGGTTCTTGCGCGACGTTGCGGAAACCCTCTTAGCTGAGCGCCACTCAGTTAAGGGAGAGACCCACAATGCCCGTCGAATACGTCAAAAAAGGCCACGTCGCGATCATCACGATGAACCGCCCCGAAGCCCGTAACGCCATCAACGGCGAAATGGCCGCCACTATGGAAGCCGCGCTCGACCAGATGGAATCAGACCCCGAAGTCTGGGTCGGCATCCTCACCGCCGTCGGCAAGGCCTTCTGCGCCGGCGCAGACCTCAAAGAAATCTCCGCCGGCAATGGCGGCGCCCTCTCCACCAAAAAAGGTGGCTTCGCCGGCATCGCCCGCCGCGAGCGCACCAAGCCGCTCATCGCCGCCATCACAGGCTCAGCGCTGGCCGGGGGCACAGAGATCGCGCTTTCCTGCGACATGATCATCGCCGCTGACGACACCAATTTCGGCCTGCCGGAAGTCAAGCGCTCGCTCGTCGCCGGCGCCGGCGGCCTCTTCCGCCTGCCCCGCCAGATCGGCAAAGCCGTCGCCCTGGAAGCCATCCTGACGGGTGACCCGCTCTCCTCGCAACGCGCTTACGAACTCGGCATGGTCAACAAGGTCGTCCCCGAAGCCGACGTCATGGCCGAAGCCGAAAAGCTCGCCGCCCGCATCACCGCCAACGCCCCCCTCGCCGTCGCCGCCAGCCGCGCCGTCGCGATCAGCGCCACAAGCAAGACCGACGAAGAACTCTGGAAAGACTCCGGCACCGCCTTCGCCAGCATCGTCGGCACCGAAGACTTCAAAGAAGGCCCCAAAGCCTTCATCGAAAAACGCGCCCCTGTGTGGAAGGGCAAGTAAGTCCATAAAAACTGTCATCCCGGCCAAAGGCGGCGCAGCCGCCGATTGAGCCGGGACCTAGCTACCCCGGATCGCCCAGCGGTCCGGGGTTTTTCTTCACACCCGTTTCTCCAGCCATCCCCCTCGAAGCTCATCCTGAGCGAAGTCGAAGGATAGAGCGAGCTTACACCCTCAGCCTCAACAACCCGCCCCATGGTTCGACTTCGCTCACCATGAGCCTCCGGCACGAGCGCACTTGATCGTGAGGGAAGTGTCGGATTGTGGCCCGTTTCAGGCGTTGCGCCCGTCAGATATTCTAAGATAAGTTGTCCTCTGTTGGAGGAGCTATGTTCAGATTAAAATTGTTCGCTTTGGCATTCGCAATTCTTGCTTGCGCCTGCTCGCAACCAACACCCGCCACGGCGCAGGAGCTACATGTGACTGCTCCCGGCTACTCCCTGAAGCTGAACGGTGACTGGAGCGAATTGCCGTCAGATGATCCCGAACAAAAGACCTTTGTATCGCCTGCGCACGATGTACGGCTGGTCATTTCCGCTTTTGATGTAAGTGGTTCAGAGATTGAGCCACAGGAAGCTGCAGAAGCCCTCGTCCAAATACGGATAAATGCCGAGGGCGAAGCCGCAGTTCATTTCGGACGACTTATGACGATAGCAGAACCGGTGGTAGCGCCGCAGCCTTGGGGAGCAATGGTTGCCTATTATGGTCACGATGACACGGGCCGGCAGTTCAATTTCGCGGGCATGGTGACGCGCCAGCAAATCCTGCAAACTTATGTCGAGTCTCCAACTCTTTCAGGCGACGCATTGTTCGAAGTGTTCCAGGAAATTCAACAGGGACTTACTTTCGATCAAACTCCATGACGTCCACCGTCGGCCACGTGCGGTCGCGCTGATGGAACAAAAAAAACGGCCACTCCCCGGAGTGGCCGCTTCTCTTTCCAATCCATCCCTAAAACCCGGACGCCCCCTCAGGCCGCCTCGTCCACCTCTTCCTCGTCGTCTTCCTCGATCATCGGATAGAGCGGCCCGTAGACCACCTCATCGGGAATGGTCGCCAGACGCGCCACGAGGTCAGCGGCCTCGGCGGCGGCTTCAGCGTCTTCCCATTCCATGTCGGCGGCCGGCGCGATCCAGTCGGCCTCCACCAGCGCGTAGCCTTCTTCTTCGAACGAGGCTTCGATCTTGGTCATCGCTTCTTCGTCATTGGCGGCATAGACACCAACGATCACATACGCGCCGTCCATGCCTTCCAGGGCGCCATCGCTCCCCTCGCCGCACAGAATTTCGCAGGAAACCAGATAAGCAGTTTGCGACACAGGTCATCTCCATCATTGTTCGCAAGGGGCAATCAGGAAGCGCTCCACACAGAAGAAAACCGGCCCGTGCGCCTCTCGCCAGACCGCCCGTCTCCGCAAATTCTTTGCTTCATGATTGGATAGAAAATTCCCACGAGTTTCTTAAGAACTCGCTAACCCTTTTGGC
>JBKBIZ010000014.1:52014-52262 GCA_046293975.1 Hyphomonas sp.
CGCCCCCTCACTCCTCCCGCACAACCCGCGCCTTCCCGCGCCCCAGGGCCAGCGCTTTGATCGCCCCCCGGAAGGTCCGCACCTCCTGCTGCGTCCACTGCGCGCGCACCAGCGCGTTGCGCAGGTTGGTCACCATCACCGGCGTCTTTTCCGGCGGATAGAAATAGCCCGCCCGCTCCAGCTCCGCCTCGAAATGCTCGAACATGCCGATCAGCTCCTCGCGCAGCGCCGGCGCGCCCAGCCCCTCG
>JBKBIZ010000150.1:0-2324 GCA_046293975.1 Hyphomonas sp.
GCGGCACCGAGATTGAGACTGATGTTGTTCTGATGGCTGTGGGCCGCCGTGCGAACACGGAGGATCTTGGCTGCGACAAGGCGGGCGTGAAGCTCAGCGAGAACGGCGATGTGATTGTTGATGAATGGTCGCGCACCAGCGCCGAAAACATCTGGGCCGTGGGCGATGTCACGGGGCGCGTGGCGCTGACCCCGGTGGCGATCCGCGAAGGCCATGCTTTTGCCGACACAGAGTTTGGCGGCAAGCCCTGGAGCATGGATCACGAAAATATTCCGACGGCGGTGTTTACCCAGCCTGAAGTCGGCACAGTCGGCATCTCTGAAGCCGATGCCCGCAAACAGTTCGGCGAGATAGACATCTACAAGACGAAGTTCCGCCCGATGAAGAATATGCTGAACGGCGATCAGACGCGCACCTTCATGAAGCTCGTCGTGCGCGCCTCAGATCAGCGTGTTCTCGGTGTGCATGTCGTGGGCGAGGACGCCGCCGAGATGATCCAGACCGCGGCCATTGCCGTCAAGATGGGCGCCACGAAACAGGACTTCGACCGAACCTGCGCGCTGCATCCGTCAGCGGCCGAAGAACTCGTCACGCTACGGACGAAATGGGTGCCTGAGGGCGTTTGACTCTAAAGCCCTTCTCCCTTGGGAGAAGGGTTGGGATGAGGGGGAACTCCGCTTCGGGCATAGTGAACTGAGGAGGCGTTGCGCGCCCTCACCCCCAACCCCTTGCTCGGGAAATCGCAGTGCGATTTCTGATCCTTGCAAGCCCTCAGAAGAGGGGGCTTGAAGATTAGTGCCGCGTCATCGCATCATTCAGCCCACGGATTTCCAGCGCCACCTGTGTGAGGCTCTCGCGGATGGCTTTCAGGCCCCCGCCGCGCCCGGCATGGATGACAAGCTGGCGCCAGGCGGGCTGGTCGTCCTGCGGGGCTTTCACCGCAAAGTGGGCGGAGCGGGGCAGGGCCGCCGTCAGCAGCGCTTTGGACAGCGGGAAGCCGGCAGCGCCATCGAACACGCCATTGCGCGCATCGGCTTCGAAGGTCGATTGTTCATTGCGGTTTACCGCGTTGAACAGGATGCGCAGGTCCGGGCGTTTATAGTCTTCCACCTGGTTCTGGATCACCTGATTGAGCAGGCGCACGCCGCGCAGGGAGTAAATATCCGCATGCATCGGCGCGATCACCCGGTCGGCCGCTTCCAGCGCGCAGCGCGTCAGGAAGGTGGCGTTGGGATTGGTGTCAAAGACGATGAGGTCATACTCGCTGCGATAATGTTCCACGCAGCGCAGGAAATGCTGTTTCACGGCGGCCAGCGAATCCGGGTCGCCCGAGAAAGCGTATTTGGAAATCTCGAACTGGCCGGAGATGATGTCGAGCCGTCCGGGCGGACCATCCAACCCCAGAACGGGGTGTACGAACTGTTCACGCGGAGCGGGCGTGAAGGGCTGGATGGTGAGGCCGAGCCAGTTTTCCGCCGGGGAGGCGGCGTCGCGCGCATGCAGGCGCGAGCGCTCGAACAGGGAGATCACCGACCGGTCCTGCGCGGACGAGGCGTCGGCCAGGTCCATCGGATAGAAGGTCTGGGTAAGGTTATATTGCGGGTCGAGGTCGATCAGCAGGACGCGGCCGCCGAAGGCCGCCTGCCAGGCGCCGAACACCTGCGCGCTGACGGTCGTCTTGCCGACCCCGCCCTTGAGGTTCATCACCGCGATTACCGGGCATTTCTTGCGGTAGGCCTCCTGCGTCTCGGAAACGAGCTGGGCAAGCCCGTCCGGCATGGCCGAGGAGAGGCGCAAAACGGGCTGGACTTCTTGCTTGAAGAAGCCGTTGAGGCGGGCCTTGTCGACCTGATAGGGAATGAGTTTCAGGCCCAACGCCTTGGCTGCCTCGACATCCTGGCGCACCCATTTGGAACGCACAGCCGTGGCTGAAACCAGCACGATAACAGCAAATGCCTTGCCGATGGCCGCGTCAGCCTCCTCGCGCGAGGTGTCTTCCCCTGCGTGAAACACTGCCACGGAAGCCGTCCGCAGCGCTTCATGCAAAGCGAGCAGGGCGTCCGGGTCTTTGCCCGAATGGCTTATATAGACATGCGACATGTGGCCCCGCGCCTCATGATCTTCTGTTTGAATGGGCCTTTTAGCGGGCCTATCCGCGATTCCGCCATCTTCTTGCAGTGAAATTATGGTGAAACTTGAGCAAGGGGCGCTCATATGTTTTATGCGGCAAAACTTGAGCGAGAACCGAGCAATGACCTGACACCCTTCCGACTGGCGCAATCTGCCTGCCAAGCACATCCCGCAGGATTATCCTGATGCGGCCG
>JBKBIZ010000151.1:0-2311 GCA_046293975.1 Hyphomonas sp.
CGGCCTGCACACCCTCCGGCCTCGGATAATGCGAGGCTCCATGCCATCCGCCAAGATCCTTCACCCGAAAGATCCAGTCCTCCCCATGCGCGGTGTCTATGATCGGTGTACGCATCTGCCCCGCCCGCGCCACGTCATCGGCATAATACCAGTCAAACCCCTCCCCGCCCGCAATCTGGCTCGCCAGATACTCAGGATCATCGGCCGCGCCATACCCCGCCAGCGCGTCGAGATGCGCCTCCCCCGCACGCCAGTCCCCCAGCGGCGGATACCAGTCGATCCCGACAAAATCGACCGCCGCATGGGCCCAGAAAGCGTCCAGCGGAAACAGCACATCCCCGCTGCTATCCCCGGGCACATACGCGCCATACTCCGTCCAGTCCGCCGCATACGAAACCTTCGCGCCCGGCAGCAGCGCCTTCACCTCCGCCGCCAGCCCGCACAGCGCCTCCACAAACGGAAACGCTCCGGCCCCGTCCCGCACACGCGTCAGCCCGCGCATCTCGCTGCCCACCAGGAACGCCTCAACCCCGCCCGCCTCTGCCGCCAGCGCCGCATGGTGCAGGATAAACCGGCGATACCCCTCCGCCCCGGTCACAAACGCCTCAATCTCGGCCCGCGCGCTCGTTGTGCCATCGGCAGACACCCCAATCCGCCCCCGCCACGGAAACCCCGCCGCGTCCATCATCAGAAACGGCGTCAGCGTGACGGCATAGCCCCGCGCCTTCAGTTCACGGATCGCCTGCACCACAGAGGCGTCCGAAGGCGTCCCGCCATAATTGGCGTTCCCCGCCTCGTCCCGCGAGATCAGATACGCCGCCCCGCGCCCCTCGCCCGCCACGCTCCAGGCCTGCGGCGCCGTCACCCGGCTGCGCGTCTCCACGCCCGGCCGGATCATGCAGTCCCCCGCCGCAAGGCTGGAGCCAAACCACCCCACCGTCAGCGCTACATGGCTCACGCGCGGCAGCCCCTCGCGCATCTGGTCGAGCGACACCAGAAAATCCGCCCGCGCCTCACCTGAATTGGCATTGATCGCCCGCTCCCGCCCCGGCGCAAACTGCTCGCGCACAATCTCGCTCGCATAGACAAACTCGCCCGACGCCGGAATGATATTCACCCCCGTCACGCTCTGCGAAAGCCCCGGCTCGGCGTCTCCCGGCGGTACACGCACAATCTCGAACGAAAGTTGCGGCAGCCGGTTACCAAAGGCGTCCAGCGGCAAATCCTCAAACACAACATACGCCGTCCCGCGATAAGCCGGCGCGTCCCCCTCGATCATCTCAATCAGCGGATCAGACGTCTGCCCCTCGCTGCCATCATAGATGCGGTGCACCGTGCCCGAGAGATCAAACGCCTCCCCATTCGCCCAGGCCCGCACCACGTGCACGCCCGGCCCCTCACCCAGCGCCACCGCGAAGCTCACCGAATAGCTGTACTCATTCACGCGCGGCCCGCCCTTGCCACCTGCGCTCCGGCTCGTGCGCGCCTCGCGAAACCGCGCCGCCCAGATCAACTGCCCCGCCACACGCATCCGCCCGTAGACGGAGGGAACTCCCGCCCCCTCGCTCGCCTCCATCACATGCAGCGCCTTGATGCGCGGGCCTTCCATCGGCCCCGCCAGATACTGGTCCAGCGCCCGCCCCGCCAGCGCCCCGGCCGCCCGGCCAATCGCCGCGCCGCTCACTGCTCGCCCCAGAACGTTCAGTCCTGCCGGCAGCAACCGGCTCCCCACCGCCGCGCCCACCTGCGAAAATACCACCTGCGCCATTTTCAGTCCTCCAAACCCGGAAACGCGAACGCCCCGGCAACCCGCCTTGCCCACCAGTCCGTCAACCGCGTCTCCACCACGGCCCGCCCCCAATAGGCATGAATAATCCGGCCTTCACCACCCAGAATCGCGCAATGCTTGGCCGGAACGCCCATCCCCATGCGGAATATGAGAACGTCTCCCGCACGCGCTGCCCCCGGCGCAATCTCCGCCATCTGCCGCCGCGCGGCCGCCAGCAGCGTCTCCTGCCCCAGCGCCTCGGCCCAGTCCGGCGTATAGGGCGGGGCCGCCTCGGGCTCGGGCCCGATCAGCTCGCGCCAGACGCCCCTCACCAGCCCCAGGCAATCACACCCCGCCCCCTTCAGGCTCGCCTGATGCCGGTAAGGCGTGCCCAGCCACCCGCGCGCTGCCTCTACAATCTTTGCCCGCCTCATCGCCTGCCCCCGTCATTCCCCGCCGCCGCCGGCCCTGCCAGCACAAAATCTGTCCCCGGAAGATGCGGAAACCCCCGGAAATTCTCGGCATTCCCGAATACACCTCGGC
>JBKBIZ010000152.1:0-2298 GCA_046293975.1 Hyphomonas sp.
TCAGGGAGGCTCATGCGGCCGATGGCGAATGCTGCGGAACAAATGGCTCGCAACCTCAATTTTGCGACCTTTGCGAAAGCTAAAGACCTACATGCGCGGATCCTCTTCACGCTCGGTATTCTGGTTCTTTACCGGCTAGGGACATTCATCCCGATCCCGGGCCTTGATCCGTCGCAATATGCGGCCCTGTTTGAAGCCCAGTCGAGCGGCATTCTTGGCTCGATGAACATGTTCGCTGGCGGCGCCGTCGAGCGGATGGGCGTCTTCGCCCTGAACGTCATGCCCTACATCACGGCCTCGATCATCATCCAGATGATGACGTCCGTGTCGCCCACCCTTGAGAAGCTCAAGAAGGAAGGGGAGTCGGGCCGTAAGCAGATCAACCAGTATACGCGATACCTGACCCTGGGCTTTGCTCTCGTTCAGGCTTTTGCCATTGCCGGGGGTCTGGTGAATGTGCGCCTGGATGGCATTGCGGCCTGGTTCTTCATCCTGACCGGCGTCGTAACGCTGACCGGCGGCACCATGCTGCTGATGTGGATGGGTGAACAGATTACTGCCCGCGGCATCGGCAACGGCATCTCGCTGATCATCTTTGCCGGCATCATTGCCGAAATGCCCCGCGCCATCTTCAACCTCGTCGCTCAGGCCCGCACCACATCGGTGGATATCGGTTTCATCCTGGCCATCGTGGTGATGGTGCTGGCGCTTGTCGCCTTCATCGTCTTTGTTGAGCGTTCGCAGCGGCGCCTGATCATCCATTATCCCAAGCGCCAGCAGGCGCAGGGCTTTGCGCAGGGCCAGAAAAGCTTCCTGCCGCTCAAGATCAACACATCGGGCGTCATCCCGGCGATCTTCGCCACGGCGCTCCTGATGCTGCCTCTGACGGCGGTTGGCTTTCTGGGGGGCAATGTCGCGGAAGCCGAAACGACCGGCATGACGGGCGTCCTGGGCTGGCTGGCGACCAATTTCGCGCCGGGTTCCTGGACCTACATCATCACCTATGCGGTGCTGGTGGCCTTTTTTGCCTTCTTCTACACCTCGATCATGTTCAATCCGCAGGAAACGGCGGACAATCTGCGCAAGTATGGCGGCTTCATTCCGGGCATCCGTCCGGGCTCCAATACGGCCGCGTATATTGACTATGTGCTGACCCGCCTGACGACGATCGGTGCCCTCTACCTCGTCTTCATCTGCATCCTGCCTGAACTCCTGCGGCGATATTTCCCTCAGATTCCGTTTTACATCGGGGGTACGTCTCTGCTCATTGTCGTTTCGGTGACGATGGATACTGTCACACAGATCCAGTCACACCTGATCGCCCACCAGTATGAGGGGATGATCAAGAAATCGAAACTCGGGGGCAAGAAGAAGTGAACCTGATACTGTTTGGTCCGCCGGCTGCGGGCAAAGGCACGCAGGCCAAGCGGCTCGTTGAGCAGCGCGGCTTTGTGCAGCTTTCTACCGGCGACATGTTGCGTGCCGCCCGGGCTTCGGGGTCCGATCTGGGGCAGCGCGTGGCAAAGATCATGGATGAGGGCGGCCTCGTCTCTGATGAGATCGTGATTGCCCTGATCGAGGAGCAACTGACGGTTAAAGCCGGCGCGCCGGGGTTCATCTTTGATGGCTTTCCGCGCACTATGGGCCAGGCCGAAGCGCTCGACAGCCTTCTGGACTCCCGTGGCATGGAGGTCGATCTGGTCATTCGCATGATCGTTGACGACACAAGGCTGCTCGAACGGGTCACCAAACGCTTCAATGAGCAGGGACGGGCGGATGACAATCCGGGCACCTTCTCTCGCCGTCTGGAACGCTACTACGAAGATACCGCGCCGCTCGTACCTATGTACGCAGAGCGGGGGGTCTTGGTCGAAATCGATGGAATGGGCACTATTGATGCCGTTTCGGAAGAAATCGATGCGGCCCTGAAACAATCCGCGTGAACGGCGCAGTTCTGCTGTTGACGGGGAGAAAACCGTGGCTATAAGCCTCAAAACTTAGCTTCAGGCTTAACCGCCGGTGCGCGCGACGGGCGTGATATTCCCGCTGCCGCGCATTTCATATTTGGACATCCGCTTGAGGAGAAACGGCTTTGGCCCGTATTGCAGGCGTCAACATACCGACTAACAAGCGCGTCGAAATCGCGCTGCGCTATATTCACGGAATCGGCCCGGCTTTCTCCAAAGAAATTTGCGAGAAGGTGGGTGTCGAGTCCTCGCGCCGTGTGAACCAGCTGACGGACGCTGAGGTCATCAAGATCCGCGAAGCCATCGATGCTGGTTACATGGTCGAGGGTGA
>JBKBIZ010000153.1:0-2218 GCA_046293975.1 Hyphomonas sp.
ACCAAGAAGGTCGCGGCACCGCTCGATATCCATTTCCTCGGTCTGGGCGTGACGCCGCTGTGGTCGGTCGATGAAATCCCGGCCATGCCCAAGTCGCGCTACGGCATCATGAAGCCCTATATGGAAGAGGTCGGCACGCTCGGCACCTCCATGATGTTCCGCTCCTGCACCGTGCAGGCCAATCTCGATTTTTCGAGCGAAGCCGACATGGTCAAGAAGCTGCGCGTCTCGGTGGCGCTGCAGCCGGTGGCCACGGCCCTGTTCGCCAATTCGCCCTTCTCGGAAGGCCGCGACAGCGGCTATCTCAGCTATCGCAGCCATATCTGGCTCAATACCGACGATGCCCGCACCGGCATGCTGCCCTTCGCCTTCGAAGAGGGCTTCGGTTTTGAACAATATGCCGATTATGCCCTTGATGTGCCGATGTATTTCGTCATCCGCAATGGCGCCTATGTCAACGTGGCGGGCGAGAGCTTCCGCGCCTTCCTCAAGGGCGAGCTGCCCCAGCTGCCGGGTGAAAAGCCGACCATCAAGGATTGGGAAGACCATCTCTCGACCATTTTCCCCGAAGTCCGGCTCAAGCAGTTCCTCGAAATGCGCGGCGCCGATATGGGCGACGAAAAGTCGGTCGTGGCGCTATCGGCCTTCTGGACTGGCCTGCTCTATGACGAGGTTTCCCTTGAAGCCGCGTACGAACTGATCGAGCCCTGGTCCGCCGACGAGCGCGACCGCATGCGGCGCGAAGTACCCCGCCTGGGGCTGATGACCCCGCATGACCGCTCCAACCTCTATGACGTCGCCGCCCAGGCTGTCGGCATTGCCGAGGCGGGCCTGGTCCGCCGCGACCGCCGCAACGCCCAGGGCCAGGATGAAACCATCCATCTTGCGCCGCTCGAAGAGACCATCCAGCACGCCAAGTCCCCGGCGGAACGCTGGCTCGACAAGTATCGCGGCGAATGGAACGGCGATCTGACCCGGATCTTCAAAGAAGCCGAGATGTAGGCGGCTTACCTCTCCCTTCGGGGGAGAAGTAAGAACCGCTTGCCTCTCCCGCCCCCATCGTGCATCACGCCCGCAACAGCGACGGGGGCAATCCATGCGGGTATTGGTGATCGGTTCGGGTGGGCGCGAACATGCCCTGGCGTGGAAAATCGCCCAGTCGCCGCTGCTGACCAAGCTCTTTATCGCCCCGGGCAATGGCGGCACCGGCGCAGTGGCGGAAAACCTGGCGGTCGATGTTACCGACCATGACGCCGTGGTCGCCCTCTGCCGGCAGCACCAGATCGACTTTGTCGTGGTGGGTCCCGACGCGCAGGTCGTTGCCGGCCTTGGCGACGATGTGCGCGCCGCCGGCTTTACCTGCTTCTGCCCCAGCAAGGCCGCCGGCCAGCTCGAAGGCTCCAAGGGCTTTACCAAGGCGCTATGCGACGAGATGGGGATTCCCACCGCCGCCTATGGCCGCTTCGACAGTGAAGCCGCAGCCCTCGCCTATCTCTATACGCAGGGCGCCCCGATCGTGATCAAGGCCGATGGCCTGGCGGCCGGCAAGGGCGTGACCGTGGCCATGACGGTCGAGGAAGCCGAGGCCGCCATTATCGATTGCTTCGCGGGTGCCTTCGGCTCCTCCGGCGCGGAGGTCGTCATCGAGGAATTCATGGAGGGCGAGGAAGTCAGCCTCTTCGTGCTCTGCGACGGCAAGGACATCCTGCCGCTGACCACCGCGCAGGACCACAAGCGCGCCTTCGATGGCGATACCGGCCCCAATACCGGCGGCATGGGCGCCTATTCGCCTGCCCCGGTGATGACGCGCGAAATCTACGAGGACGTGCTCGAACGGGTGATCTGGCCCACGGTCCGCGGCCTTGCCGCCCGCGGCACGCCTTATCAGGGCGTGCTCTATGCCGGGCTGATGCTCACACCCGATGGCCCAAAGCTCGTCGAGTACAATGCGCGCTTCGGCGATCCGGAAACGCAGGTGATGGTACTGCGGATGGAAAGCGACCTGCTGCCGCTGCTGCATGCCACCGCCACGGGCACGCTGGCGCTGATGGCCAGCGCATCGTTGCGCACCTGCTCCAGCAGGGCAATCGCCTCCTGCTGCTGCTCGTCGATGGAGACGATCACTGCCGCAAAATCCTGGTGCGCCAGCCGTTGCTGGGCCATTCGCACACTGTTGACCTGCCGCACTGCAGGCAGGTTCAGCTGGCGGGCCGTGGCC
>JBKBIZ010000154.1:0-2023 GCA_046293975.1 Hyphomonas sp.
CGCTGGAATGCGGTGATGTGGATGTATTGACGGCGATCATCGGAGCATTTTGCCATGTTCAGACTGGGCGCTGATCTCAAGGTCTACCTGCATCGCGAGCCCATCGACTTTCGCGCCGGCATCAACAGCCTTGCTGTCTTGGTGCAGGAGACGATGGAGCTCGACCCGTTTGCGCCTGCGGTCTTTGCCTTTTGCAATCGCCGCCGCGACCGGATGAAGTTGTTGTTCTTCGATCGATCCGGTTTTGTGATGGTTCTGAAGCGATTGACGGAAGACAGGTTCCGATGGCCGCGTCGGGAAACGGCGGTGGTGATACTTTCGACCGAGCAGTTGCACTGGATTCTCGACGGTATTGATATCGACGCGATGGTCCGCCATCCGGTTCGGCAATACCAGATCGCCGGCTGACAGCGCTCAACGTCTGCGGTTGACGGGACGAAACGGTTCAGATGGGGTGGTTGCCGCCCTCCCTAGACGGCATCGCAATGTGCCAAGATGTGGTGTTGTGACCACTGAGCGGAAAGGACGGCAACCGTTATGAACGATACGATGATTGGCGTGGATTTGGCAAAGAATGTCTTTCAACTGCACGGTGCTTCGATGAGCGGGCAAGTCAGGTTTCGAAAGAAGCTGTCACGGCAGAGCTTTTCCAAGTTCATGGCGGAACACCCACCGGCGTTGGTGGTGATGGAGGCTTGCGGTAGCGCGCATTACTGGGCACGTGAGATGGTTAAGCTTGGCCACGAAGTGAAGCTGATCGCGGCGCAATATGTACGGCCGTTCGTCAAGCGGCAGAAAAACGATGCGACAGACGCGGAGGCTATCGTAATTGCGGCCCAGCGACCGGAAATGCGCTTCGTGGAGCCAAAATCCGCGGATCAGCAGAGCCGAGCCATCCTGTTTCGGGCTCGAGAACGACTCGTCCATCAGCGCACAGAACTGGTCAACGCGCTGAGAGCATGCCTTTATGAATATGGCCATGTTGTTCCTCAAGGTCGCAACCACTTCAAGCGTATTGAAGAGATTTTGGACGGGCTAAACAGCGACTTGCCTGCGTTGATGCTTGAAGAATGCCGCGACCTGTTGAAGCAGATCGCAGAAAAGACGGCTCGCATCGACGAGCGGACCGCAAAGATCAAGGCATTGTCGGCTGAAGCTGACACGGCGCGGCGCTTGCAGACCATTCCTGGCGTTGGCCCTTTGACAGCTTTGGCGATCGAAGCCTTTGCCCCGCAAATGGAGAACTTCCGGCGTGGCCGTGACTTCGCCGCATGGCTCGGCCTTGTGCCACGTCAGTTCTCGTCGGGCGGCAAACAACGGCTGGGACGCATTTCCAAGTCAGGGCAGTCTGATATCCGCAGGCTGCTGATTATTGGGGCAATGACACGCCTGAACTGGCTGGGCCGGAAATCTATACCCGAAGGATCGTGGTTGGCGCGTATTCTCGCGCGAAAGCCCCGAATGTTGGTCGCGATCGCACTGGCCAACAAGATGGCGCGCACGGTCTGGGCATTGCTGACAAAACATGAGGATTATCGAGTTCCGGCACAGGCGCCAGCAACATGATGAAGGTGTTGTAGGTAGCCTAGTGTCGGAAAAAGGGGTGTGAGAAGGCGACGACCCGAATGGGCAAATGATCGAAAAGATCTGGATCGGGAGAACCAGCCTTGAATCATGAGCAGAAGAGCTCGGGATTCAGATTTGGACCCGATCTGCAGATCACCATACCGGCCAGCGGCTTCTGAAAATGCCGTACTCAAAGGCCTCACAGAAGACCGCACTCGATCACACGGCCATCGGTTCATAAACTTCTTGCATCACGGGCGGCAACCACAGAAGATTCAAGAATCGGATGATCCAACCCGGCGACCCCACTGTTGAGGAGTTGATGGCGCGCATCGCGGCGCAGGGCGCGGTAGTGAGCGAGCACCCGCCGGGCACGCCGGCCCTGGCCGCCCACTTCCCCAGCCGCAACCGCATCATCGCCGGCCTCAGCCTGGCCACCGTGGTGGTGGAGGCGGCG
>JBKBIZ010000155.1:0-1952 GCA_046293975.1 Hyphomonas sp.
TCTGGGTAGGCTGATTGATGTAAGACAGGATGGACCGCGCGAGCGATTCGGACTGTTCGTGGATTTCCTTGAGCATGAAATGAGGCGCGTCCGATGTCTGACGGGGCCAGTTACTCCTGCATCTCTAGAGCATCCAGCTGATTCTGTGAATCGTAGGATTCCCAAGTTTGCCGATTGATGATTCACTTCCGACAGGAGGTGGATCATGGGCAAATACTACTCAGACGACATTCGGCTTCGGGTTACGGGAGCTGTTGCCCAGGGCGCGTCGCGCCGGGCAGCGGCCCGCCGGTTTGCGGTAAGCGAGAGTTCGGCCATTCGCTGGGCCGAACGCAGCGCGAAGGAAGGTAACGCCGCGCCGCGCAAACAGGGCCGCCCGTTTGGCAAAGGGCCATTGGCGGACCATCTGGGCTTTCTGGTTGCGGCGGTGGAGGCGAGGCCAGACATCACGATGCCGGAGCTGGCGGCCCGGCTGGAAGCCGAGACCGGGATGGTTGCGCATCCGGCCTCGATCTCGCGGCTACTGTGCCGGGCCGGATTCACATATAAAAAAACAGCTGATGGCGTCGGAATGCGTACGCGCTGATGTAGCCGAGCGCCGCCGCCTCTGGATCACCCATCGCCAGCCCTTCATGCGCCGCGCGCCCGGGCGGCTGGTGTTCATCGACGAGACATCCGTAAACACCAAGATGTGCCGCCTGCGCGGCCGGGCCCGCCGGGGCAAGCGCCTGAAGGCGGACGCGCCGTTCGGCAAATGGGGTACCCAGACCTTCATTGCCGCCCTGAGATGTGGCGCCTTGACGGCCCCGTGGATCATCCCCGGCGCCATCGACCGGGCTGCCTTCAACACCTATATCGAAACCCAACTCGCACCAACCCTCCAGCCGCGCGATGTCGTGATCCTCGACAACCTGTCGGTCCACAAGAGCGCCTATGCCAGCGACATCGTCCGTGCACGTGGCGCGTGGCTCTTGTTCCTGCCCCAATACTCGCCCGACCTGAACCCGATCGAGCAAGCCTTCTCCAAACTCAAAGCTCACCTGCGCGCCGCAGCAGCCAGAACCTTCGAAGACCTCGAAACCGCCATAGGCAGCATCTGCGCTCTCTACGATCCCAAAGAATGCTGGAACTACTTCAAAGCCGCAGGATATGCGTCAGATTAACAGCATGATGCTCTAGCCATTATGAGCGCCAGCCTGCACGCCGGAAATCGCATCCGCACGGCCGGATTACGCCTCTTTTCCTGGCTGGAAACGCACCCATTCCTGAGTGTACAGAATGGCCCCGGCACCGGCAACTTTCAGTTGAGGGCGTAGTCTTCATCCACAGGGTTGCTTACGACGCGCGAATAGGCCATCCCGCCTTGAGATAAATTTGATGAGTAAAGAATGAGCATTCATCCCGTCATTATGTGCGGCGGCGCCGGCACCCGTCTTTGGCCCGCTTCCGACCGAGCATGTCCCAAACAATTTCACAGGCTGGTATCAAGCCACTCAGTTTTCCAGGAAACCGTGCTGCGTTTTCGCACCGGTGAAGGCGCGGAAGTTTTCGCAGCGCCTATAATCATCAGCAATGCCGCGTACGCCAATCTGGTCGCGACTCAATTGGCGGAAATAGGTGTCAGTGCCTCGGCAATTCTGCTTGAACCGGAGGGAAAAAACACCGCTGCAGTGGCTGCAGTGGCAGCACGCTTTATAGCAGATAACTTTCCAAGAGATCTGGGCCTGCTTCTTCCCTCAGATCACTACATCGGCCAGCCATCTGTTTTTATCGAGGCCATAAACAGGGCAGCAGCCTCAGCGCGTAACGGCTACATTACTACATTTGGCATAGCCGCGAGCCGCCCCGACACGGGCTTTGGATATATCCAGGCTGGTGCGGCATTAGATGGGCCGGTTTCCACCGTCACTGCATTCCGTGAAAAGCCCGACGCGGTGACCGCGTTAAATTAT
>JBKBIZ010000156.1:0-1881 GCA_046293975.1 Hyphomonas sp.
CCGCGCCATATTTGCATCGTGGAGACTTCCGGCGGCGCCGCCCCGCGCAGATAGAACAGCGCAAAGCCAAAGGGCGGCGTCAGGAAGCTCGTCTGCAGGTTGATCGCCATCAGAATGCCCAGCCATACCGGATCAAAGCCCAGCATGATCAGCGGCGGAGCCACCAGCGGCACGACCACGAACACGATCTCGATAAAGTCGAGGAAAAAACCGAGCACGAACATCACGAGCATCGCAATGCCCAGCGCGCCCCATCGCCCGCCCGGTACCGAATGCAAGAGCTCCGCTACCAGATCATCCCCGTCAAAACCGCGGAAGACAAGACTGAAGAGCGACGCCCCGATCAGGATCAGGAACACCATCGAGGTGATATGTGCCGAGCTTTTCAGCGCAGGCCCCAGCTCCCGCACACGGCGCAGCACCAGCAGCCCGGAAATCAGCGCCGCAAAGAAGGCAAAGGCGCTCAGCCCGGTAATCGCCATCCCGATGAAATCCGCCCCGCTATGGCCGCCCGAAGCGGTGCGCAGGTCGAGCGTATTGCGCAGCACGATGATCAGGATCAGCCCGGCAAGGCCTGCCAGCATCACCGGCATGAGCCGGCTCTGCGCCTGACGTGCCAGCCGCATGCCCGCCAGCAGGATGGCGCCGCCCGCGCCGATGGCGGCCGCTTCGGTCGGCGGGGCAATGCCGCCAAGGATCGACCCCAGCACCGCGACGATCAGCGCCAGCGGCGCCCCAAGGCCAAGCGCCACATCGCGGAAGCTCAGCGGCGCGGTGCCTTCGATCACCGTTGCCGGCGGGCAGGAGGCCGGCCGGAAGATCGCCATCGCGGCAATCCACAGCATGTAGAGCGCCACGAGGATCAGCCCCGGGATCAGCGCCCCGGCAAAGAGGTCGCCCACCGAAACCACCGCCGAGCCGCCCCCTGTGCGCAGCGCTGCCTGGCTTGCCGCATTGGAGATCGCGTCGGCCAGCAGGATCAGAACGATCGAGGGCGGAATGATCTGGCCGAGCGTGCCAGAGGCGGCGATCGTCCCTGTCGCAAGGCGCGGATCATAGCCCTGCCGCAGCATCGAGGGCAGGGCGATCAGCGTCATGGTGATCACCGTCGCGCCGACAATCCCGGTCGAAGCCGCCAGCAACGCGCCGACGAGCACGACCGCAAAGCCAAGCCCCCCGCGCACCTTGCCGAGCAGGCGGCTGGCAATGCTCAGCAGGTCTTCGGCCACCCGCGAGCGTTCTAAAATCACGCCCATGATCACAAACAGCGGCACCGCCACCAACGTCTGGCTCTGCATGATCGAGCCCCCTTCGATCCGGCTCGGAAAGGCTTTCAGGAAGCTTTCGGGGAAGACGCCCGTCGCAATGCCGATCAGTGCAAAGATCAGCGCCACCCCGCCAAGGGTCAGCGCAACGGGATAGCCTGCCAGCAGCGCGCCGATGGCCACCAGGAACATGGAAATCGCAAGGATCGCCTCAAGCTCCATGGCCGCCTCCCTCCGCTGCCAGCTGCTCAGGTGTCTCCGGTGGCAGCGCGCCGGTAATCCGCAGGGCCGCCTTGACCGCCTCGGAAAGCCCCTGCGCCATCAGCAGCGCGGCAAACACCGGCACCAGCGTCTTGAAGAGAAAGAAGATCGGCAGGCCATCGGACTCGCGTGAGCCTTCCAGCAATGCCCAGGTGCGCGCCAGGCCCGCCTCGCTCGTCATCAGGATGCGCACACAGATCGGGAAGAGGAAGAGGTAAATGCCCGTCAGCTCCACCCAGTTTCGCCCCGTCTCGCCAAAGCGCGGGCGCAGGATGTCCACCCGCACATGCGCCCCGTCTCTCAGGGCTGCCGCGGCCCCCAGCATGAACATCGCGGCAAAACTGTACGTCGTGAT
>JBKBIZ010000157.1:0-1869 GCA_046293975.1 Hyphomonas sp.
CGACCGCACCATTGCCACTTTCCCAGCAATCGCTGCAGGATCGGCGCTTCCAGACCCGGTCACGCCCGTTACGGCGACGAAATAGATGAAGCCCGAGGCCCCGTCAGCCACCTTGGCGGCGCGGGCCTCATCGGTGGTCGGCGTCGCAAGGCGGATCACTGACAGGCCAAGCTTGCCATAGATGGCGCGCAGGCCAGCATCCTCTTCAGGCGGCAGGTCGACAATGATGGTGCCATCGATGCCGGCATCGGCAGCGGCTCGCGCAAACGCCTCATAGCCCATGGAATGGATCGGGTTGGCATAGCCCATCAGGATCAGCGGTGTTGTCTGGTCGTCTTTCCGGAAGCGCGCGGCCAGCGCCAGCACATCGGTAAGCTTCGTGCCATTTGCCAGCGCCCGCAGTCCCGCCCGCTGAATGGCCGGGCCGTCCGCCATCGGATCGGTAAACGGCGCGCCAAGCTCAATGATGTCGGCGCCATTGTCGCGCAGCGCGCACATCGATGCATAGCTCTCTTCGAGGCCGGGGTCGCCCGCCATCAGATAGGTGACAAGCGCAGCGCGGTTTTCGCCCTTCGCCCGTGCGAAGGCGGCGTCTATTCTTTCCCGGCCCATGATCAGCTTTCCGTATTCTCGATCGCCCACGCTTCGTAGGCGGAACTTACATGGGTGAGTGGCATCGCCACGATCGCAGGCACATCATAGGGATGCACGCGCTGGACCAGCGCATCGATCTTGCCCCAGTTTGCCTCGGGCGCCTTGAGCCAGAGGATGAACTCGAAGGACTGCTCGATCACGCCCTTCCAGCGATACGTGGAGGAAACCGGCCCTTCCAGATTGGCGCAGGCCGCCAGGCGGTGCTCAAGAGCCACTTCGGCAATATCCTCCGCCACGCGGCGGGAGGGGCAGGTAATCCGGATAAGGATGAGTTTGCTCATATATCGCCCTCAGCTACTTTACCCTTCTCGAGAATAAAACTTATCCGGCGGGCCAACTCTTGATCGCTCATTTCCTCAACTTCCAATCCTTGAAGCTGAATCGCTTTGAACGCCTTTTGCTTCAATTCATCTTTGACGAACCAATGACAAACCACTTCGTCAGAGTCGATACTATGCACCGTCATAGCGGGGCCGCCAGAGCGCAACTTTACTAGAGCACCGACCTCCAAGCCATCTTCACGGGTCATACATCCACCCCAAGGGCTTTCGCCACCGAGAACACATCCTTGTCGCCGCGTCCGCACATATTGAGGATCAAGAGCCCGTCCTTGCCAAGCTCCTTGGCCACCTCGCCGACGCGCGCAATAGCATGCGAGGGCTCCAGCGCCGGAATGATGCCCTCAAGCCGCGTGCAGAGCTGGAACGCGTCGAGCGCCTCCTGATCCGTACACGACAGGTATTCGGCCCGCCCCGCATCGCGCAGGAAGGCATGCTCCGGCCCGATGCCGGGATAGTCGAGGCCCGCCGAAATCGAATGCGCATCAATGATCTGGCCGTCATCGGTCTGCAGCAGGTAAGTGCGGTTGCCATGCAGGATGCCCGGCTTGCCACCGTTCAGCGCGGCGGCATGCTCACCGGTCTCGATGCCGTGGCCGGCCGCTTCCACGCCGATCAGGCGCACGCCTTCATCCTCGATGAAGGGATGGAAGAGGCCAATCGCGTTGGAGCCCCCGCCAATGCACGCCATCACGGCGTCAGGCAGACGCCCTTCCCGCTCGAGGATCTGCGCGCGCGCTTCCTTGCCGATGATCGACTGAAAGTCGCGCACCATCTCCGGATAGGGGTGCGGGCCAGCGGCCGTGCCGATGCAATAGAAGGTGTCGTCGACATTCGTCACCCAGTCGCGCAGGGCTTCGTTCATCGCATCTTTCAG
>JBKBIZ010000158.1:0-1819 GCA_046293975.1 Hyphomonas sp.
GCCGATGGCGATGCCGTGGAAGGTGAAGGCGGCGGGGCCGAAGGTCTCGTGGAATTTCAGGCCGTGATAGGCAGGCTCTGGCGCCGAGAGGGAGGGGAATTTGTCCGAGGCCGACCAGTCGAACTTGCCGGAATCGATGATGGCTCCGCCCGTGACGGTGCCGTTGCCGGTCATGTATTTGGTCAGGGAGTGGACGACAAGCGTCGCGCCATGTTCGATCGGGCGGCAGAGATAGGGCGTGGCGGTGGTATTGTCGACGATCAGCGGGATGCCTGCCTCATCGGCAATTTTCGCCAGCGCGTCGAGGTCGCTGATATAGCCGCCGGGATTGGCGATGGTTTCGCAGAAGATGGCGCGGGTGTTCTCGTCAATCGCGCCTTTCATGGCATCGAGGTTTTCCGTATCGACGAGTTTGGCTGACCAGCCGAAGCGTTTGAAGGTCTGGGTGAACTGGGTGATCGTGCCGCCATAGAGGCGGGTGGAGGCGACGATGTTCTTACCGGGCCCCATCAGCGGGAAGAGGGCCATGATCTGGGCCGCATGGCCCGAGGAGCAGCAGACCGCGCCCGCGCCGCCTTCCAGCGCGGCAAGGCGGGCCTGGAGCGCGCCGATGGTGGGGTTCGTCAGGCGGGAATAGATATAGCCCACTTCCTGCAGGCCGAAGAGGGCGGCGGCGTGGTCCGCGTCGCGGAACACATAGGCCGTGGTCTGATAGATTGGCACCTGGCGCGCGCCCGTGGCCGGGTCTGGCGCGGAGCCTGCATGGATCTGGGTGGTGGCAAAGTCTTTGTATACGCCGTCGGTCATCGGCTTACTCCCTTTTGATGGTTTCTGGTCTGGTGAGGCTGATCCGGCTCCGGATCAGTTGAAGGTGTTGCAGACGCTCGGGTCGCCGCTGTCATAACCGCGGCGCAGCCAGGTCATGCGCTGCTCGGCCGTGCCATGGGTGAAGTTTTCCGGTGTCACGGTGCCTTGGGTGCGCTTCTGGATCATGTCGTCGCCGATGGCATTGGCGGTTTTTAGGCCTTCTTCGAGATCACCGGGTTCGAGCGCAACGGCGCCGCCTGAGGCGCGGGCGGCATTGGCGGCCCAGAAGCCGGCATAGCAGTCGGCTTGAAGCTCGAGCGCGATGGAATACTGGTTGGCCTCTTCCTGGCTACGGGCGCGCTGCTGGGCCTGGCGCACCTCCTGGGAGGCGCCGGTCAGCGTCTGGACATGGTGGCCGAATTCATGGGCGATGACATAGGCGCGGGCGAACTCTGCGCCGGATGCGCCGAGCTGGGTTTCCATGTCGCGCCAGAAGCCGAGGTCGAGATAGACGCTCTGGTCAGCCGGGCAATAGAAGGGGCCCATGGCGGACTGGCCAAAGCCGCAGCCGGTGCCCGTGCCCTGCTCATAGAGGACGACGCGCGGCGGGGTGTAGCCGTCCAGCGCGCCTTCCCAGACATCATTGATGTTGGCGCCGATGACATCGACGAACATGCCCGCTTCATCCTCCGGCGTGCCTTCGACGCCGGCCTGCTGGGTGGCGCTGCCTTGTTGCTGGCTGGCCATCTCGGCGATCTGCGCCGGCTCCATGCCGAACACGAAATAGCCGATCAGGGCGATGATGATGACGCCGATGCCGCCCCCGCCGACAGCTGCGCCTGTGCTCATGCCTCGCCGGTCCTCGATATTGCCGCCTTTGCGTCCGCCTTGCCATTTCATGCTCAACGCTCCCTGTCCGGTAAGGCCGGTGCTGGCCGGTAGATTTTGCCTGGGCCCAGTCTACAGCCAAGGTGCCCCCTAGCGCCAGCGTTCCCTCTGCGGCGAACATATG
>JBKBIZ010000159.1:0-1740 GCA_046293975.1 Hyphomonas sp.
ACCCTCGCTCCCGCGCTAAATTCCTCCTAAGAAACCGTCATCCCGGCCAAAGCGCGCAGCGCGATTGAGCCGGGACCGTGCCAAAGGCGGCGCAGCCGCCGATTGAGCCGGGACCACCCCTCCACCCCGCACACCCGGAAGGCCAAGGCCTCTCCGGCCACACGTGCTGCCGTAAAACCCCCACCAAACAACCCGCTCACCCCCGCGAAGGCGGGGGTCTCGCAAGGCCGGAAGCCAGTCCCCGCCCGCGCTAGCGGACGCAGCAATCGGGCATGATCTGCCCGGACCGCCCCACGATTACCGCCACACGGCCCTCACGGACTCTCCAATAACCGGTGTAACTCTTCATCTTGATCATCTCCTCGCCCTCACGCACGATGACCTCAAGCGAAGGGTATTTCTCGTGGCCGACCGCAAGCGCGGCCGGATAAGCATCTTTGAACACGAGCTGTCTGGTCCTTCCCGCGCTGTACTCGGTGAGCGCCTCAGGTGTCGGGCTGTGATTTCCGCATATGCCGAAACCATTCCATTCCGGATCAGTCAGCATTTCGAAATGCCAGACTGTGTCATATTCAGGATACGGATTGGTGTCGGCAGGCTGGTAGGGGACGATCGGATAGATGTCGTGATAGGCGTACATCCCACGGTATACGAAAGCCCCGCCGCCCGTTGAGCGGCGCACGCCGAGTTCTTTGTCTTCCCGGCGATGCGACGCGAAGTCGGAACCTCCGAAATCCAGCGTCTTGAGCACACCATACAGCGCGTCCACCTGCTGCTGATCCATATCCCAACTGCTGGTCCATGCCCGGTCGCTGTCGGGCAACATGTCCAGAACGCGGTCGCGCCCGTCTTCGGGTAAGTCGAGAAGTCCAGCGCTGTAGCACCGGTCCATCCAGACGTGCTGGCCCTCATTGAGCGAGCGCAGATACGCTTCTTCCTCTTGTGAAGAGCCCACCCGGCCCAGAAACTGATGCCCCCACGGCCCCGGCAGGGCGCCTGCCGGCTCGAACGCATCCTCCGCCGCCTTCCGCCAGGCGCGCCATTCTTCCAGATTGGATTTGGCAATCCCGCTGCTCAGCACTTCGATTTTTGCATAGGGGCTCTCATACGCCTTGTCAGATAGATAGCCGATGGCAAAATCAATATTGCCTGCATCCGGATACCACATGATCAGCGGCAGGAAGTCCTCAGGCGGGTTCGCCACCCTCTTGCCATTCGCCTTGCTGGGCATCCAGTCCTGAGAATCGCAGACATCGGGCGTGCGCACGCCGATCATCTCGCCAAAGCCGGTCGGCATCAGCATGATATGCGGCGCCATGCCATAGATCACAGACGATGTCGTATAGCTCCAGCTGCTGACAATCGCCCCGCAACTGGCCACATAGTCGATCTTCACGATCTCGCCGGTCGCCTTCACCCGAACATCCGCATACACGCGGAAAAAGCCCTGCGGCAGTTTCTCCTCGCGCCCGGCAACGGGATTGCAGCCAGAAAGCGCCAGCAGTCCCGCCGCTGCGATGATCCCTGCCACCCGGCCCCGCCATGATTGATGCCCGCGCGCCATGATCCCGCCTCCCGCCTATCCGGGCAAGAAACCCGATTTCAACTTAAAAACCATGAACACAAACGCTTCAGTTGCGCGCGTCCCTGCCGCCGCCCCGTTGACCGGCGCCCCGCTTCGGCCCAATCCTTCCCCCATGACGCCCGCCCGCGCCCTCCCAAACGAAACGCTGCTCCACC
>JBKBIZ010000015.1:0-50658 GCA_046293975.1 Hyphomonas sp.
ATTTTCGGGATCACATTGGCTTCGATCTTGCCCCGGTTGAGATCGGTGTAGAACAGCGAGAGCCCCATATAAGGCTTGGCGCACTGATCCTTCGGCGTGGTGCGCGCGATGATCAGGATTTTGTCCGCCCGCTGAGCACCTGTCGTCCAGATCTTCCGCCCATGGATCAGATAGCCGGTGTTCGTGCGCTCTGCCTTCGTCTCAAGGCTGGACGTGTCGAGGCCGGAATTGGGCTCGGTCACGGCAAAGCACATCTTCTCTTCGCCGGAGATGATCTTGGGCAGGCTCTCGCGCTTGAGTTCCGGATTGCCGAATTTCTCCAGCGGCTTTGGGCCGAAGATATTGAGGTGGATCGCCGAGGCGCCCGAATAGCCCGCGCCGGTGCGCGTCACGGTCTGCATCATCAGCGCCGCTTCGGTCAGCCCAAGGCCCGCCCCGCCATACTCTTCGGGGAAGGCAATGCCGAGCCAGCCGCCCTTAGCCATCGCGTTGCAGAATTCTTCCGGCCAGTTGCCTGTCTCGTCGGTCTTGGCCCAATAGGCGTCGTCAAACGGCTCCAGCGTCCTGGCCACCGCGTCACGGATGGCGGCCTGATCTTCGGTCATCGGCTGGATAACATGCATGGCGTAAGCTCCCTTTGGCGCCGAGACTTAAGGCGCGCGGGCAGGCACGTCCAGCGTCAGGCCGTCGCGGAATAGGCCCGTCTCGTCGTGAACGTAGCGGCAAGCTCCCCCACCGGCTCCCCCAATATCTGATCGGCAATGATCCGCGCCGTCACCGGCGCCAGCAGGATGCCGTTGCGATAATGCCCCGCCGCCACATAAAGGCCGGGCGTCACCGTCTCCCCGATGAAGGGCGCATGATCGGGCGTCCCCGGGCGCACCCCGGCCCAGCTTTCGGTCACCCTTGCCCCCGCCAGCGCCGGACAGAGCTTCACGCCCTCCTGGCGCAGCGCTTCGATCACTTCGGCTTCGGGCGTATCAATCACCCGGTCTGGCTCCATCGTCGCCCCGATCACCACCTGGCCATCACGGGGCACAAGATACACATGCCCGGCGCGCACCACCCGCTGCGGCGCGCCCGGCCCCGCCGCCACAGACAGCATCTGCCCGGCATGGCAGTCGATATCATCGAGCGCCGTCTCCCAGTTGACGAGGCTGTAGAGGTCGCCCCGCTCCTCCACCTTGATGACGGACGTTTCCCAGCCCGCCGCCGCCACGGTCACGTCATGGCCGTCCAGATGGACGCGCCCATTGCGGGATTTCAGCGCCGCAGGCCCCTTCACGAAGGTCACACGCGGGCTCGCCTCCAGCGCCGCCAGCAGCGCGCTCACCGTCCGGCGATTGTCCACCCGCGTATCGGTCTCCAGTTCCAGCCCGCCCAGAACATCGCGCGAGAGCGCCGGCTCCAGCCGCGCCAGATCGCCTCCCGACAGCTGCCGGTGCGCCACGCCCCGCGTAGTCAGCACCTGGCTGATCGCGGCCAGATGCGCTGCCTCGCCCGCGTCCATGGCAACGGCCAGCGCCGGCGCAGGCTCAAAACCCGAAGACAGCCCCGACAGCCGTTCAATATCTGCGGAAAACGCCGGCCACAACCGCGCGCTCTCCAGGCACAGGTCAAACAGAAGAGGGTGTACGCCTGCTTCAGCGGCGGCCTCAAAGGCGGGCGCAACCATACCGGCGGCGGCCCAGCTTGCGCCGCGCCCGCTCGGACGTGTGTCAAAAAGGGTTACCCGTGCGCCACGGCGGAACGCCAGCTCAAACGCTATGCTGAGGCCGATGATGCCCGCGCCGATGATGGCAACGCGCGGATTTGAGGATAAATTGCTGGGAAAGCCTCTGACCATGCGCGCCTTGTAGGCGGCCCATCACAGCCGGGAAAGTAGGATCAATACGGAAAGTGGGCGACCTGAACGCCGGTCTCTGTCATCCAGAATGAGCAAAAGGCTTCCGCCATCTCGCGGCTCTGGAAGATCAGCTGCTTCAGGCGCTCGCCCGCTGGGCCAAAGCCAGTCCGGACCATCAGGTCGAATGAACTGGAATCCCATTGGCCCGTGGCGTCCTGCATTTCGACAAATGCATCAATCACTGCGGCGAGGCGCATGTCCTCATCCGAAGATGCAACATCGAAGTCGACGATGACATCCGTCATTCCCACCACCCGTCTATTCGTTACCAACTCTTTAACAGAGTGGTGACCTGTTATGAAGTCTTTTCGCATTTGCAACAATTCTGCCGTGCGAAATACGAGAGCCTGCCAGTCCCACGAAAGGCCTGTAACAAAGGGCCTTATGCAAGTTCCGGGCAAAAGGTCGCGACAGCCAATCATTGCGATTCATTCTCAAACATGGTTTGGTCCCTCAACTCTTGAGGAATCCGAGATATGAAACGCATCCTTGCTGTTGCTGGCCCAGTGCTCGGCCTGGTCCTGGGACTGGCGGCTTGCGGAAATCCCGCTGCGCCCACCAGCCCTGAAGGGCCTGCCGTCCCGGCTGGAGAAGCCCCGGCCGAAACCGGCGCTGCCGGGTCCGTAAACGTCTATTCGGCCCGCCATTATGATTCCGACAAAGCCATGTATGCCACTTTCGAAGCTGAAACCGGCATTCGCGTGAATGTGCGCGAGTCTGGCGCGCCCGAACTGCTTGAAACCATGAAGGCAGAAGGGGCCCGCTCCCCGGCAGATATCATCATCGCGTCCGATGCCGGCGCCCTCTACCGCTTCCAGGAAGCCGGTTTCACGCAGGCTATTGCCTCAGAGAAGCTCTCGGCGGCGATCCCGGCTCAGCTGCGCGAAAAAGACGGCCACTGGTTTGGCCTGACGAAGCGCTACCGCATTATCGTCTATGATCCGCAGGTCGTTTCGGCCAATGAGGTTGCCACCTATGCAGACCTCGCTGACCCGCGCCTCAGAGGCGAAGTCTGCGTGCGCTCCTCCACCAACATCTACAACCTGTCCCTCATGGGTGAGCTTGTTGGACGCAACGGCCCCGAAGCGGCTGAGGAATGGGCAAGGGGTGTCGTCGCCAATCTCGCTCGCAAGCCGCAAGGCGGGGATACGGCCCAGATCGAAGCGGTCGCGGCCGGTGAGTGCGCTGTTGCGCTCGTGAACCACTATTACTGGGTCCGCCTTGCCAGCGGGTCACCTGAAGAGCGGCTGAAAACAACCAAAACCCAGCTGTCCTTTCCCGATCAGAATGGGAATGGCACACATGTGAACGTTGTGGCTGCCAGTGTCGCGGCGAATGCCCCGTCCCGTGAAAACGCGATCCGGTTCCTGGAATTCCTCGCGACACCGCAAGGTCAGGAACTCCTGACCACCGAAACGAAGGACATTCCTGTCGTTACCGGCGCGGCAATGCCTGCGGGTCTTGAGCAGGTGACTGGCTTCAGGGAAAGCGATTTTCCCCTGAGCGAGCTGGGCACGCATCAGGCAGAGGCGCAGGCGATCTTTGACCGGGCGGGCTGGAACTGAAACAGGCCACCGCCGCCCTACCAATCTCCAGACAGATGCCGGCGCTCATCGCCGGCCTCATCATTGCTGTGCCTGTTGTGATGGTGGTGTTTGCCGGCCTGTTTGACGGCGCCGGCGCCGCCTGGACGCACATTCGGGAAACCCTGCTGCTGCGCTATCTGGGCGGCACGCTCTCTGTCCTGGCCTTGACTGGCACGCTTTGCCTTCTCTTCGCCGTGCCGTCTGCCTGGCTCGTAACCATGTTCCGGTTTCCCGGCCGGGCGGTGTTCGAATGGCTGCTGATCCTGCCGCTGGCTGCGCCGGGCTATGTCCTCGCCTATGCCTGGGCAGACCTCGCAGGCGTCGGCGGCCCGGTACAGTCCGCCCTGCGCGACGTCACTGGCTGGGCGGCGCGGGACTATTGGTTCCCGGATATCAACTCCCTGCCAGGCCTCTCCTTTGTGCTGGCCTGCACGCTCTATCCTTACGTCTACCTCACCGCGCGCTCGGCCTTTGTGTCCCAGTCTGTCTGCGCCCTTGAGGCTGCCCGCAGTCTTGGGGCTGGCCCCGGCCGCAGCTTCTGGTCCGTCGCCCTCCCGGCCGCCCGGCCGGCCATCGCGGCCGGTCTCGCCCTCGCGCTGATGGAAGCGGCGGCAGACTATGGCGCCGCCGAGTTCCTCGGCGTGCCGACCCTCACCTATGGCATCGTGCGCGCCTGGAAGAGCTTTGGTGAACCGGCCGCCGCTGCCCGCCTCGCCTTTGTACTGATCGGGCTGATCGCGGTCCTGATCCTCACCGAGCGGTGGGGGCGGGGCCGCGCGGGCAGCCAGCAATCCTCGATCCGCTGGCGCCATGTTTCGCGTACGCAGCTGACCGGACTGCCCGCAATTGGCGCCAGTTTGTCCTGCTTTGTCCTGTTTCTGGCGGCCTTTGGCCTGCCCGTGGGCCGCCTTGTCTGGAGAAGTGTCGAGACAGGCGCCGCCGCCGCGCCGATCTGGGACGCGCTCGTCAACTCCATCCTCCTGGCAGGATCAGGCGCCATCTTTGCCTTTGTCCTCGCCCTCATGATCGTGCTGGCCGCTCGCGCCAAGGGGCCCGCGGCCCTCTTCGCGCGCGCCAGCGCTGTCTCGGGCTACGCCATCCCCGGCGCTGTTCTGGCCCTTGGGGCCCTTGCAATCATTGGACTTTTCCCGGTCACACTGTCGGGCGGCGTGGCCCTCCTGGCCCTAGCCTGGGTCTACGCTTCCCGCTTCACCGCCGCCGGAACCGAGCCGATGGCCGCCGCCCTTGCCCGCGCGCCCGCCTCTCTCTCCCACGCCGCCCGCAGCCTCGGCGCCAGCCCGTCGCGTCAGGCTTTTGAGGTCGACCTCCCCATCGCCCTCTCCGGCGCTGCCGTGGCGGCGCTGATCCTCTTCGTTGAGGCCTTGAAAGAACTCCCGGCTACCCTGATGTTGCGCCCCTTCAACTGGGATACTCTTTCCGTGCGCGCCTATGCCTATGCCAGCGACGAACGCCTTGCCGCCGCCGCGCTGCCTGCACTGCTAATTACAGTCGCAGGCCTGGTGCCGGTAATCCTTCTGTCCTGGCAGCTCTCGCGGTCCCGCCCCGGTGAAACCTCGTGAAAGCCGCCCTCTCTGCCCATCTAGTCACCCGCCGCTATGGCGACAGCGCCGTCGTTGACGGCGTCAGCCTCAGCCTGCCGCCCGGCCAGATCACGGCCCTGCTCGGCGGGTCGGGCGCGGGCAAGTCGACGCTCCTGCGCCTCTTCGCCGGTCTTGAAGGCGTTGATGAAGGCGAAATCCGCATCGGCGAGGACATCCTCTCCGCTCCCGGCCGCACACTGCCCGCCGAAAAGCGCCGCATCGGCCTGATCTTTCAGGACTTTGCGCTCTTCCCCCACCTGACAGCCGCCCGCAATGTCGCCTTCGGCCTCAAACACCTGCCCAAAGCGGAAGCCGCTGCCCGCGCGCAGGCCTGGCTTGCTCGCCTCGGCCTTGAACCGCGCGCGGGCGCCTATCCCCATGAGCTCTCGGGCGGTGAGCAGCAACGCGTCGCCATCGCTCGCGCCCTGGCGCCTGAACCTTCCGCCATCCTGATGGACGAGCCCTTCTCCGGCCTCGATCCCAGCCTGCGCGACAGCGTCCGCGACGTGGCCCTTGACGCCATCCGCGCCGCTGGCATCCCGGCTCTCCTCGTAACACACGACCCCGCCGAAGCCCTCGAACACGCCGACCGCATCGCAATCATGAGCCAGGGCAAACTGTTGCAGGAAGGTCCGGCCCGCGAGATCTACACCCAGCCTGCCAGCGCCGCTGTTGCCGGCGCTCTCGGCCCGGTAAACCGCTTTACCGCAGGTGAAGTCCCGGCAGGGCTACTCAGCGGTCAAGACGCGAGCGCCGTGATCCTCGTACGGCCCGAAGGCGTCCGGCTCGACCCGGCCTCGCCGGTTCGCGCTATAGTGCTCTCAACCCGCATGACCGGGCCCCTGACGCGCCTGAAACTTGATATCAACGGTCTCAAAATGACCGCACTTGTCCCGCCAGTGACCGAAATTGTCCCGGGAGTGGAGACGGGTGTCCGCCTGGACCCTGCCCTGACGTTCACTTTCGCGTCAGGCGAAGTCTGACAAATCAGTTAGACCGCAGGAGGCACCTCGCCATACGCGCGGCAAAGTCCTAGTCTAAACCGGTCATATCAATGACCACAGGAGCCGCTTCGTGGCACACAAAGTCATCCAGATTGCAACTGCTGTCGCCGCTACGGCGATCATGGCCTTCAGCGCCTCGGCGCAAAGCCTGATCCGCGACGCGGAGATCGAAGAGACGATCCGCGAATGGACAGACCCGATCCTGGAAGTCTCCGGCCTCGTTCCCGATGATGTCGGTATCTACATCATCAATGATGCTTCCCTGAACGCTTTTGTGGCCAACGGGCAGCGCATTCACCTCCATACCGGCCTGATGATTGCTGCCGAAAGCCCCGGCCAGATCAAGGGCGTCATCGCCCATGAGACGTGCCACATCGCCTGCGGCCATACCGTTTCGCGCGGACGGGCGGCGAGCGTCGCCATGCGCCCGGCGCTCCTCTCCATCGGCCTTGGCCTGCTTGCCATTGCCGCCGGAGAAGGGGGCGCGGGCGCGGCCCTGATCGGCAGCTCGCAGCAGTTTGCCGCCATCAACTTCTTCACCCACACCCGCCCCGAGGAAGCCTCAGCCGACGCCCATGCCGTCAAATACCTGGCGGCCCTGGGCCAGTCCCCGGCGGGAATCGTCGAATTCTTCGAGAACTTCCGCTATCAGGAAGTGATGTCGGAAGCGCGCCGCTATCCCTATTTCCGCGCCCACCCGCTGGCCTCTGACCGTATCCGCACCACGCGCAGCCTCGCCGAAGCCACCGGCCTGATGGACGTTCCGCCAACAGACCGCGAACTCAAACAATACCAGATGTTGAGAGCCAAGCTTATTGGCTTCCTG
Organism: Hyphomonas sp.; assembly: GCA_046293975.1. Lineage (GTDB taxonomy): Bacteria > Pseudomonadota > Alphaproteobacteria > Caulobacterales > Hyphomonadaceae > Hyphomonas. The sequence goes on from JBKBIZ010000015.1 coordinate 6,924, forward strand.
GATTCCCCCCTCAAGGTCAGGCGGGACTATCCGGCAACCGATACGAGCCAACCGGCCCGCTATGCCCGCGCTATTGCCGCCTATCGTGCCGCAGACATTCAATCTGCAATGAGAGACATTGAGTCCCTTCTCAGCGAAGAGCCTGAAAACCCCTACTTTCATGAACTCAAAGGTCAGATCCTATTCGAAAGTGGGCGTATTGCGGAGTCTGTAGAGCCACACAAACGCTCCCTGGAACTCAAGCCCGGACAACCCTTGCTGCTCATCAACTATGGCCGCTCGCTCAACGCGAGGGGTGAAGAAGGCGATGTGCAGATGGCTGAGACCGCCCTTCGCGATGCCCTTATTGCAGAGCCTGACAACGCATTCGCCTGGGCACAGCTGGCCATTACCCTCGAGAAACAGGGCCGGCGCCCCGAAGCCCAGCTTGCAACAGCAGAATCTGCCTACTGGGTAGGAGACATTGTTCGTGCAAATGCCTTCGCCCGCCGCGCTGTTGACCAACTCGACCGGAGCTCAACCAACTTCCGCCGGGCAGACGACATTCTGCTGATCACCGATCCGAATAATCCGGAGAACCGTACCTTCTATGACCGCCAGGGGCGTGGTCAGCGGATCTCAATCGAAAGCTCTGACAGAGAGATGCCCTTTGGCGATTTTTCCCGCCGGCGCCCCTGAAATCTGGTGCGATAAACCCTCTGTGAGGATGGGTGGACGCGCCCGGCCCCGTGCCTATAGTCCGGCCAACTAATCAGGGATTCTCAGAAATGAACCGTATGCTTCGCTTCACGCCTTTTCTTGCGCTTGGTTTTGCAGGCCTTGCCCTGCTGCCTGCCTGCGCGCAGGGCGGGGGCACAGCCGACAAGGCAGACATCGAAAAGATCGTCGAGGAATACATCCTCGCCAATCCCGAAATCATCGAAAAAGCGCTGATTGCCCTGACTGAGAAAGAGCGTCTCGCTCAGGCCAGCGCCAGCAAGGCAGCCATCGCCGACAGTAAAAACGAGCTTTACAACAAGAGTGATGATTTCTTCGTCGGCCCGGAAGACGCAGCTGTCACGGTTGTCGAATTCTTCGACTATCGCTGTGGCTACTGCAAACGGTCAGCAGAGTGGACGGCAAACCTGCCGAAGAGCTATGATGGTCAGGTTCGTGTCGTCTTCAAAGAATATCCGATCTTCGGCGGCATCAGCGAAACAGCAGCGCTTGCCGCCCTCGCATCCGGCCGGCAGGGCAAGTACATCGACATGCATCTGGCGCTCATGGCGCTTAAATCAAATGACGATCTGACTGAGCAGAAGATCGACGAGTTGGCCATGCAGCTGGGCATTGATGTGCAACGCATGCGCGCCGACATGAAATCCGACGGCGTGACCAAACAACTGGCGGACATGCAGGCCCTGGGCCGCACCCTGAATGTTGGTGGCACACCCGGCTATTTCATAGGCGATCAGGTTATCGAGGGAGCCAACCTTCCCAAGATCGATGAAGCCATTCGGGCCGAGATCAGAGGCTGATCAGACCGAAAGCGAACGGTTGGCCAGTAGCGCATCAAAATAGGCAATCGTCTTCGACAGGCCATCGCGCAGTTCGACAGAAGGTTCCCATTCCAGAATCTGGCGAGCCTTGGTGATGTCAGGCTGACGCTGTTTAGGATCATCCTGCGGCAGGGTACGAAAGACGAGCTTTGAGCTGGAGCCGGTCAGGTCGATCACACTCTCTGCCAACTGACGGATCGTGAACTCCGATGGATTGCCGATATTGATCGGGCCTGTCACATTGTCAGGTGTCTCCATCAGGCTGACAAGGCCGCGCACAAGGTCGTCCACATAGCAGAAGCTGCGTGTCTGTGAGCCATCCCCATAAAGCGTGATGTCTTCGCCTTTCAGAGCCTGTACAATGAAGTTGGACACAACGCGCCCATCATTGGGATGCATGCGCGGCCCATAGGTGTTGAAGATACGCGCGACCTTTATCCGGAGCGCATGCTGACGGTGATAATCGAAGAATAGGGTCTCTGCGCAGCGCTTGCCTTCATCATAGCAGGAACGCGGACCGATCGGGTTGACGTTGCCCCAGTATTCCTCTGTTTGCGGATGAATCACGGGATCGCCATAGACTTCCGAAGTTGACGCCTGGAGGATCTTGGCTTTCAGGCGCTTTGCGAGCCCCAACATATTAATCGCGCCATGAACGCTGGTCTTGGTCGTCTGAACCGGATCGTGCTGGTAATGGATCGGGCTGGCCGGACAGGCCATATTGTAGATATCGTCTACCTCGACATAGAGCGGGAAGCACACATCATGGCGCATAAGCTCGAACCGGGGATGCCCGATGAGATGGGACACATTCATCCGGGTTCCGGTAAAGAAGTTGTCCACGCAGAGCACAGTTGCGCCTGCTTCCAGAAGCCGCTCACAGAGAAATGAGCCGATAAAGCCGGCCCCGCCCGTTATCAGAACGCGCTTTTCAAGATGCATGGTCTTCCAATCCCGAACTCAAACATAACTACGCAGCAAAATGCCGTTTACTGGATAAAACAGTGCACAGGAACGGGATATCAGCAATTTCCCATTGCGGATCAGCCCCTTATTCCTCTCCTTGCACGCCGCCCCTCAGGGATTTGACCTCGCTCCGCCGCTTCTTTGCCGCGATACGGCGGCGCACGCTGCCCGCTGTCGGTTTGGTCGCTACCCTTCGCTTGGGGGGCACGGCGGCCTTGAGGATCATTTCAGCGAGGCGCTCACGCGCAGCGGTCCGGTTCAGTACCTGACTGCGGTGCTCACTGGCTTCAAGCATAAAGCGGCCGTCTGCTGTGATCCGGCTGGCATAGAGCTTTTCAAAGCGTGCCTTGACCGGCCCCGGAAGAGACGACGCCTGCACATGCCAGGTCAGCTGCACCGCGCTGGACACCTTGTTCACATTCTGGCCGCCAGGGCCGGACGCACGCACGAATGCCTCACTGAGCTCCCAGGCCGGGACAGAGATTGCATCTGAAACCCGCAGATCGCCGAATTCCGCCATGACCCGTTTCCTGAAGCAAATGTTCAGCGGGAGTTCAGGCAATCCCCCGCACAAATCAACCTGCAATGCTGGATATCCCAGCTTCCCCTGTCACCGGCATATGCCTGTGGCCGGAACCCGTAAGATGGAGCAAGCGCCATGCGCCTGAATAAATCCTTTACGCGCCTTATCGCAGCTACGACGGCTGCCGGCCTTCTGATAGCGCCCCTTGCGCATGCTGACCGCGACCATCGGGGCAAGGGAAAGCGCGGCTACGAACGCGGATATGACCGGGGTCATGATCGCAATTATGACCGTGGCCGCAAACAGGATCACAAGTATCACTACCGGCACAGCCAGGCACCGCGCTATCATTACAGCCCGCCTCCACGGGCCTATTATGCGCCCCCCCGAACTTCTGTGACAGTGACCTATGGCTACACATATGGTCCGCACTATCATCGCGGGTATGCGCCCCGCTATAATGTCGGCAGCTACTACAGCTATGCCCCGCGTACGGTCTACATTTCAGAGTACAACCGCTATGGCCTGTATTCGCCGCCGAGCGGATATCACTGGGTTCGAGACAATGACCGCGGGGACGCCATTCTTGCCTCTGTAGCGACGGGTGCAATCATTGGTCTTGTTGTCGGCGCTTTGGCTTCTAACTGATCTTCATTGCCTCGTACCCCTGAACTGAGGCCGAGACACCCGGAATTGGGCATCCCCCAGTTCCGGGTGTCTTATTTTTAGCCGTGCGCGGACATTCGCAACTTCACCGCGATGTTGACTTCACATTGGCACAAATGATGTTTAGCTTGAACCTGCACTGGATGGTCCAGGGTAAAAGTACGTGCATGCCGCACGCTTGAAAGGAGGTGATCCAATGTCGAGTGAGAAACCAGGTGAGGCCGTTGGGTCTGCATCCTATGGTGTCTGGCTGGAGCAGCCTCCGGTCAGCGCCTAGAGATGTAGTTCAGGCGTGAAACGCGTCTGGACCTGACGGGCCCCACGGGGCTCACGGAAGCCGCCCCTCGACAGGGCGGCTTCTTTGTTTTCCGGGTGAGGAAACGGGTTCGCGCGGGTCCTAAAATCCGCTAACTACCCGCCTAACAGGATTCCCGGAGCAATCGATCATGACCGCGCTGACCCACACACCTTCAGGCTGGACCATTGGCGGAAATGGCCCTCTTGCGGTTATGGCGGGCCTAAATGTTCTGGAAGATGAGGGCCTTGCCCTGGAAGTGGGGACAGAACTGAAACGCATCTGCATGGCCCTTGGCCTGCCCTATGTGTTCAAGGCGAGCTTCGACAAGGCAAATCGCTCCTCCATCAAATCCTATCGGGGCCCCGGTCTGGAGGCCGGCCTGAAAATGCTCGCAAGCGTGAAATCGAAGCTTGGCGTTCCTGTGGTCACCGACCTGCACGAGCCTTTCCAGGCACAGCAGGTTGCGGCAATCGCAGACATCATCCAACTGCCCGCTTTCCTTGTCCGCCAGACTGACCTCGTCGTCGCGACGGCAAAAGCCGCAGCCAAGGAAAAAGCCCTAATCCAAGCCAAGAAGGCCCAGTTCATGGCCCCTTGGGACGCGAAGAACATTCTGACAAAAATTGCTGAAGTTGCCCCCGATGTGGGCATCATCCTGTGTGAACGCGGTGTGAGCTTTGGCTACAACAATCTTGTTGTCGACATGCTCGCTATTCCTGAAATGAAAAAGCTGGGATGTCCTGTGACGATAGACGCGACCCACGCCGTCCAGTTGCCTGGGGCTGATCCGCGCACAAGCGGCGCCTCAACAGGCGGACGCCGGGACGGTGTCGCCATCATCGCCAAGTCTGCCATCGCAGCAGGCGCTGACGGCGTGTTTCTGGAGTTCCATACCGACCCGGACAAGGCACTTTGTGATGGCCCGAGCTGTCTTCCCCTTTCCGGTGCCGAGGCACTCCTGACAACCCTGAAAGCCGTCCACACTGCCGTGAACGGACCAGAATGAACCCGCCGAACATCTCTGTTATCATTATCAATTATAATGGCGGCGCCTTCCTTCAGGATGCGGTCAATTCCCTCGGCCGGCAGACATACAGGGATTTCGAGCTGATCCTGTTTGACAATTCATCGGCAGACGGATCTGTGGACAACGTGGATCTATCAACTGTTCCGGCTGCCCGGCTCGTGCGCAACCCTGAGAATATCGGATTTGCAGCTGGCAACAATCGGGCAGCAGAGATCGCCAATGGCAGATGGCTTGTTCTGCTGAACCCGGACACTGCCGCCACACCTGACTGGCTGGAAAAGATGGCCAATGCAGCGGCCGCATACCCAGACTGCAAGACGTTTGCCTCGGCTCAACTGGACATGAATGCGCCAGACACAATAGACGGCGCCGGCGATGCCTATCTTCTGTTTGGTATTCCGTGGCGCGGCGGTTTCGGCCGTCCGGCAAGTGAGCTTCCGATTTCAGGCTGGTGCTTCAGCGCCTGCGGCGCCACGGCCATGTATGACTTGCCCGTGTTCCGTGAAATCGGCGGCTTTGATGAGCGGTTCTTCTGTTACTGTGAAGACGTTGACCTGGGCTTCCGGCTTCAACTTGAGGGCTATGATTGCCTGTTTGTGCATGATGCGGTGGTCCACCATGCCGGCAGCGGGATTACAGGAAGAACGAGTCCCTTCTCGACCTATCATGGCACTCGCAACCGGATCTGGACATACTTCAAGAATATGCCTTTGCCGCTTCTTATACTAACGCTGCCCGGACACATATTCCTTACACTGTACATTCTGATGCGGAACGCGTTTACGCCGCGTACGCGCCCGATGCTGCGCGGGGTCATCGACGGGATTGCCGGCATTGGAAATATGCGCAACCCTAGCCCCTGGAAGCCAAAGACACGCAGGCTGGCTTTGGCAAAGCTCGTGCGCCGGATGGCCTGGAACCCTTGGCGAATGAGCGCCCGCAAGGTGCATGTGCGCCAACTGAAGCAGCCTCAGGTGTCAGCGGAACTCCAGCGGGCTGCGACACGCCCTGAGGGAATTCGATCGGGACCGAACTGAATTTACCCTCCAGACGCGCAGAAGCCGCTAAAGCTTGGCTTCACTCTGATGGTCGAGAAACCAGCGATAGGCGTCCTGGAGCCCGTCCCGCATTCCGATTCTTGGCGCCCATCCCAGACCGCGCAGGCGATCTGCCTTCATCAGTTTACGGGGCGTTCCGTCAGGCTTGGTGAAGTCTTTTTCAAGCGCACCGTTATACCCCACAACATCCATAACCAGTCGAGCCAGAGCTTCAATCGTCATATCTTCTCCGGAGCCGACATTTACATGTTCGTGGCCGGAATAAACCTTCAGGAGATGCACGAGCGCATCGGCGCAGTCATCCGCATGCAGAAATTCCCGCATAGGTGTACCCGTTCCCCAGATCGTCATGGACGGAGCACCTGAAAGCTTTGCTTCATGTGCTTTGCGAATCAGGGCCGGGATTACATGCGATGACTGGAGATTGTAATTGTCACCAGGGCCATAAAGGTTTGTGGGCATGGCTGATATGTAGTCCACGCCATGTTGCCGCCGATACGCCTGGCAAAGCTTGATGCCTGCGATCTTGGCAATTGCATACCACTCGTTCGTCGGCTCCAGAGGGCCCGTCAGAAGCGACTCTTCAGCAATCGGCTGCTCGGCGAATTTGGGATAGATGCACGACGACCCCAGGAACAGCAGCTTCTCGACATTGTTCCGGAACGAAGCCTCTATGAGGTTCGTCTCGATCATCAGGTTGTCGTAGAGAAAGTCAGCGGGAAAAGTGTCGTTCGCGAGAATGCCGCCGACTTTTGCGGCCGCAATAATCACGACATCTGGCCGGGCATCTGCCATCCATGCACGCACAGCAGACTGATCAATCAGATCAAGCTCGCTGCGACCTGCTGTCAGAACGGAGCAGCCTTCACGGGCCAGCCGCCGCACCAATGCCGCGCCAACCATACCGCGGTGACCGGCAACAAACACGCGCTTGCCAGAAAGCTCGAAAACGGGTGCAGCCTCAGCCATCGGAGGCCCTCCCTAGTCGGTGCGATTGTTGCGCCAGCTCTCGCGCTCGGCAAGATCAATATCAGCCTTGACCATTTCCTTCACGAGATCCGGGAACCTGGTCGTGTGCTTCCAGCCGAGCTTGGTCTGTGCCTTCGTCGGATCACCGATCAGAAGATCCACCTCGGTCGGGCGGAAATAGCGCGGATCGATCCGTATAAGCACATCGCCAGTCTTGCTGTCGCGGCCAACCTCGTCGACGCCCTCGCCCTGCCATTCGATGACCCGGTCGACTTCGGCAAAGGCTAGCTCGACAAACTCGCGAACTGAATGGGTTTCCCCGGTCGCCAGAACCCAATCATCGGCAACCTCATGCTGAACTATACGCCACATGCCTTCGACATAATCCCGGGCATGCCCCCAGTCGCGCTTGGCATCCAAATTGCCCAGGAAGAGGCTCTTCTGCAGGCCGAGCTGAATGCCGGCGACGGCACGCGTAATCTTGCGGGTAACGAAGGTTTCGCCGCGGGTCGGCCCTTCATGGTTGAACAGGATACCGTTGGAAGCGTGAATGCCATAGGCTTCGCGGTAGTTCACCGTGATCCAATAGGCGTAGAGTTTGGCAGCCGCATAGGGGCTGCGCGGGTAAAATGGGGTGGTCTCGCTCTGCGGCACTTCCTGCACCTTGCCGTAGAGTTCAGACGTCGAGGCCTGATAGAATCGTACGGTTTTGTCGAGCCCCAGAATGCGAATGGCCTCAAGCAGGCGAAGAGTCCCCAGCGCATCGGCATTGCCTGTATATTCAGGCGTTTCAAAGCTAACCGCCACGTGGCTTTGGGCAGCCAGGTTGTAGATTTCGTCGGGACGGGTTTCCTGAACCAGACGGATCAGATTCGTAGAATCGGTCAGATCCCCATAATGCAGGAAGAAGCGCGTCTCATGCTCGTGCGGGTCGCGGTAAAGCTCATCCAGCCGTTCTGTGTTGAACGATGATGACCGGCGCTTCACGCCGTGGACAATATAGCCCTTATCCAACAACAAGCGAGCGAGGTAGGCACCGTCCTGGCCGGTTACACCAGTAATGAGAGCTGTTTTCTGGGAGGGCAAAGCGATACCTTTCAAGCGTCTGGCTGGCTAAGCGGCTTAGCCGTCTGAGCGGCAAGATCAACCCGAAACATTGCGGCGATACAGTGGCACACAGCGTGCCCGTGGATCGGGAAAGCTCCTCCCAGCCACGGATATCCGGGGAATCTCCAGGATGCCCTGCCGGCTCGACAGGCATTTGCGTCCCTGATTTTCCTGCCAGCCTGAAACTCATATCATCCAGCAAATCCGACCGAATTGCGCATCGGTGAAACTTACCGCCTGCAATTTATGGAAGGATCAGCCCCAGTGCATACGAGCCCTAACCTCGCCCTAGCCTATCTTCAGCCAAATCAGGCTCAAAAGCATGTCACATTGAATAGCGCCCTGCGCACGCTGGATGCTCTTGTCCAGATCGGCGTGCGCAGTCGCAGCCACACCTCTCCCCCCTCAGTGCCAGCGGAGGGCGAACGCTTCATTCCAGCGGCCGGAGCTGAGGGTGCGTGGGAAGGACGCGAAGCTCAAATCGCCGCCTTTCAGGATGGGACTTGGAACTTTTTCATAGCTCAGGACGGCTGGTTGGGATTTGTTGCCGACGAAGGCGTCCTGCTGGTCATGAACGGCGGCAGCTGGCAGGAGATTGTCAATTCTGCCCTGAACCCTGCTCCTTTTGTGGGCATCAACACATCCGCTGACGCGTCCAACCGGCTGGCCCTGAGAAGCCCGGGGAGCCTGTTCGACCATGTGGGCGGCGGACACCAGTTGAAGCTCAACAAGGCAGATAGCGCGGACATCGCCAGTTGCCTGTATCAGTGCGACACCTCAGGGCGCGCCGAGATCGGCCTGATCGGCACCGATGACCTCACTTTCAAAGTATCGCCAGATGGCATCAGCTTCAGCGCGGCACTCACAATTAAGGCAGCCACAGGCTTTGCCGGGCTCGGGACCGCTACTCCAGCGTCACGCCTGCATGTCCGCCAGACATTCGACGCGCGCATTACGATTGATACTGTCGACAGCGGCGCAGGTGGCGGGTTCGACATCATCAATTCTACCGACGGGCAGAATTGGCGCGTGACCGGCTCAGCGTCAAACTTCAAGGTCCGCGATCACACCGCCGCTCTGGACAAGTTTCAGTTAAACCCAGGCGCAGCAGGAACCGGCTTCGTAACAAATACGCCCCGCTTTGGCATCGGCACTACCTCACCCACAACACAGCTGCATGTGAATGGGCCGGTGCGTGTCGGCGCCTTCAACAAGGCTGGGCTTCCAGATGCTGCGGGCACCGGGATGGGCGCGATCATACTGGTTAACGATGACGCAGGCGGGGCTGTATTGGCATTCAGCGACGGCGCGAACTGGCGGCGGGTTACAGACAGGGCTATCGTCTCCTGAGGGGATGCCGGGCCTATAGGCGCTCGAAGGTGGACATAGGCCAGGTTTCGCGCAAAGACATCGGCTCTACGAGTGCTCAGTGCATAGCGGTTGTGCTTGCGCGATTGAGCCTAAACGAAACGCCAGGGTAGACTATGGACGGTTCAGGTCACGATGCCAGGCGCCAAGAAGCGGATTCACGTTCCCAGGACGTGTTCGCTTACGACGCCCACAAAGGTCATCTCAAATACGCCTGGAATGATCTGGGGCAGGCGCTGGCCCGCCACCAGCTCGTGCGAACTATGGTGCAGACGGATTTCAAATCCCGTTACAAGGGCACCCTCCTGGGCGCTTTCTGGCTCACAGCGACCGCGGGCGTTACCGTACTCGGCCTCGGCGTCATCTATGCGCAGGTGTTCCAGATCGATTTCCGGTCTTACCTGCCCTATGTCGCGATCGGGATGATGGTATGGGGCCTGATCAATGGCTTCGTGACCGAATCGCTCACGACATTCTCTGGAACGGCGACTGTCTTCACGCAGATCAAGATCCCCATGAGCGTTTTTCCCATGACGCTCACCGGACGGCTGATGACAACCTTCTTCTACCGGGCGCTCGTTGTCATCGTGATCCTCTTCATCGGTGACAAGATGATCGCCCCCTGGCAGATCGGCGCCTCACTAGCCGGCGTGGCAATCATCGCCTGGGTCGGCTTCTGGCTGGCCATCCTGTTCGGCATTCTTGGCGCGCGCTTCCGCGATTTCGGCCAGTTCGTCAACGCGTTCATGACCTTCGCCTTTTTCATGACGCCGGTATTCTGGGATGCTTCGCGGCTGACCCATTACAGCTTTGTGGCGCACTTCAATCCGCTCTACCATTTCCTGAACATCGTGCGCGGGCCGCTCATCGATAGCCCGGATGTCGGCCTGAGCTTCATTGTTGCGGGCGTGTTTTCCATCCTGCTGCCGGTGGTGGCTTTTGGCATGTTTGCCAAGTTCCGCCACCGCCTAGCCTATTGGTGTTGATGCATGGCCAGGCTTCATCTTGAACATGTCGGCGTCGACTTTCTCGTAAGGGATGTGCATCAAAGCACGCTGGTCTCCGCCGCGCGCTCCTTCGCGACCGGGGGCGTGATCGACATGACCAACCGCCGCAAGGTCTCCATCACCGCGCTGCAAGATATAAATGTGGACTTCCGGGACGGCGACCGTGTTGGCCTGATCGGCCATAATGGCGCGGGCAAGACAACGCTGCTCAAGGTGCTCTCGGGCATCCTGCCCCCCACGGCCGGGCGCCTGCGTATAGAAGGGCGTGCCGCAGGCCTGCTCTCGATCCAGCTTGGCCTGGACACCCGCGCCTCAGGCTATGAGAATATCATCATCCGCGCGCGCTATATGGGCGTCTCCGAACAGGAGATCAAAGCGCGCTTTGAAGATATCTGCGCCTTTTCCGAGCTGGGAGAATACCTGCATCTGCCGCTGAAAACCTATTCCAGCGGCATGCGGGTCAGGCTGGCCTTCTCGATCGCCACAGCCTTTGATCCCGACATCCTCATCCTCGATGAATGGCTCTCGGCCGGCGACGCGACTTTCCGGGACAAGGCCTCGCAAAGGATGAAAGACCTGATCGCCCAGACCGGGATTTTCGTGTTGGCGACCCACCAGGTCAGCCTGATGAAACAGCTCTGCAATCGCGGGGTGGTGCTGAAAAAGGGACAGATCGTCTTTGATGGTGATCTGGAGGAAGCGCTGGCACATCATCATAGTGAAGCTTGATGCTGTATATTGAGGTGTGCTGATAAATTTTACGGGGAAGAAAATGTTTCAAATCTTTGACAAAAAACAAAGGAAAAACAAAACACTCTCTGCGTTCATTCGTAGCAAGCGCGATACGAAACTGGGATGCGTTAGCCTCTTACAAAAATGGGGATACTTCTATTTTGTTCCTTTGGGTGACAGTTTTTATGGAGCCCCTAGGTTTGGCCTCAAGGAAATTGCTACCTCTGAAGACTGGGCTAGTGAAACCCAAACGGACCATCCAATTTTCAAAGCAGTAAACCCAACTTGGGTTGATGCAGTGAATAACGCTCTTGAAGCGCAAGCTCCCGACTCAAAGCTACTATTTCTCGATGTCGGACTTTTCGTTGGTATGGTCTCGTTGCACGCGGCCAAACATCTGCATCCTCACAACACCGAGCTTATCTGTTTGGAGCCCAATCCGGCAAACGAAGCCATCGCAAGACTTAATTTCAAACTGAATGATGTTGTTGCCACAGTTGTATCAGCAGCCTGTAGCGACACGGATGGAGAAGTGAGCTTTTGGGTTCCCAACGGATCGTTGATCAGCGGCCGAATATCTTCTTCTCCAGACAGGCACACCTACACTGTTAAGCAACTTCGGATTTCATCCGTATTGAGACAATATAAGTCGAATTTTGATTACGCTGTCATAAAGGTGGATACAGAAGGCGCAGAATGGTCGGTCTTGAAAGGGATAGAAGCAGAGACTCTCAAGAAGACGCTCGCCATCATTGTTGAATACTGGCCGACCGAAAAACTCGACTATGAACGTTACCTGATCGAGAACTATCGAGTGTTCGATTTGTGAAGCACCATGTTCGCAGCAGAGTTCCCCTGCACCGAATTTCAAACCCCTGAAGCGCTAGCTAAAATTGCGGGTGACGGCATCCAGAAGAACAAAAACTATGACGTCCTTCTTGTTCCCCGGTCAGGCCAAAGCAAAGTTCATCAAGTTTTTTTGGATCGAATTTCTGCCACTGGTAAGCAATCATAAGCGTGTTGCCCAGCTGACGCGAATACGAAATGTCACCACTTAAAAGTCGAATAGCTCCTTGATGCCTGGGCCGTATTCGGACGACGTTCTCGTTCCGAGCCAGCGCGCTGTTGTAGGCGGAATATGCATCTGATCCAGATACACTAGCTCCCCATTCGGAAGATATGCACGACAAACATCCGGGCACAGCATTTCACCCCAAGGAACGTAAACATAATCAATACCTGATCTTTCCAGAAGCTCTTGCAGCTCTCTGCTGCGCTCACGGAAGTCAAAGACAAAGTAGCGTTCCAAATCATCTGCGGCCTGCTTTCCGGCAACAGACGTGAGAATACCCGGTATAGCTTCTGAAAACTGCGGACGAGGGCCCATCACGATTACGGGCTTTCCATGTTCCTTCAAATAAAGAATTATTCTTTCGAAACGGTCCAACTTTGTCCATCGCCAGTTGGCGGCCATTATAACACCTGAATACTCGTCAGTTCCGATCCACTCAAACCTACGGACGTTGAGTTCCTGACACCCCTCCGGCCTCACGTCCCAGCCCGGCTCTGGGTACTCTGGCAGGCATCCCGGTGTTGCTGCCATAGCAATTTTATCAGCTGGAATAACCTGTTCCAAGACTAACAGGGCCTCGGCAGCGAGGGAGTCACCAATCAGCAGGTATTTTTTGCCGGGCGTGTCCTGCATCCGGCACGCTTTCTCTGGAAAGTCCGAGAAAGGCGCTTTGTGCGCCAAGGCGCATCCTTCTTTTCCTCGATCCTTCAGCACGGCACTACGCTCGTTCCATAGGCGGGAGATATCAGCCGCCCGGCTTTCGCTTGAAAATTTTGCCCAAAACAAAGCCGCCGGATCAGCCGCATTAGGCGCTATCTTGCCAGCATCAGCAATGATGGAGGGCTGCGCCTGAGAGCCCGTTCTGTTCAGCGCCCAGGTGTGCGCTGAAATGGCCAGGCCGCCCGCCAGTAGCAGTAGCGTTGTCGACACGCGAATGCCCGAAAAGTCAGGCCCCGGAGTGGGCGCGGTGCTGGGAAGCCGCAAGGGCTTTTCCACCATCCGGTAAAGAACATCACCCGCAATCAGGCACAGGACCAATAGAGCGAAGTTCTCAGCAAGGGATCTGTTGGGCCCGATCAATGTGCCCGCGAAAACGGCAATCGGCCAATGGACAAGGTAGATCGAATAGGCCCGCAAACCTATCGCTCGCATGACGACATTCCCAAGTAGAGAGTCGCCAAGCCGGTTATTGAGGCCGAAGATGGCCAATGCCGCACCGAACGTGGGAACAACTGCGGCTATGAAGAATTCGTACAGCTCGCCATTTGCAAATGCAGCTGAAATCCCAATCAGAACGAACCCAGACAGCAACGATATGCCGCTTACAAACGCGCTCGGCCGGAAAGCAATCGCAGCCAGCGCCGCGCCTATCGCAAACTGGAAGATACGCGCCGGCATGAGATAAAATGCACCGCTCGGATCGAGTGACGCCAACCACCATGCGCCTATCAAGCCCACAACAAAGACCAGCCACAGCCACAGCGTCTTCTTGCCTGGAAGCAGGCTCACCACCATCAGAAGGGCTGGCCAAACGAGGTAGAACTGCTCCTCAACACTGAGCGACCACATGTGAAGAAGCGGATTCTGGCTGGAAACGTCTTCAAAGTAGCCGCTGTTGAGCCAGAACCAGATGTTGGCGACAGACAGAAGCGCATAGAGCGCCGTTCGCCCAATGCCCGCGACCGTCTCGGCATCGTAGATCAGCGTCGCTCCAAAAATTGTGAACAGTACCGCCACCGCTGAAGCTGGAAAAAGTCTCACAAAGCGGCGCTTATAGAACTCCATGAAGGAGAACGTTCCCTCCTCACGCTGAGCGAGGATATTTCGGGTGATGATGAACCCGCTGATGACGAAGAATATATCTACGCCAATAAATCCGCCCGGCAGCAGATTGTGATCAAGATGAAAGACAAGAACCAGGAGAATTGCGACAGCCCGCAGACCATCAAGAGGCAGAATGTAGCCCGATTTCAATGCTATTCTCCATTCTTAAATGCTCTGACCATCAATCTTGAATTGCGCCGACATGTACAGCGCTAAGATGATGCCGCACAGGCGATTCTGCCTAAAGTCGCCCGTTCTACGCACAGATTCTGTCTTTGCAAAACCAGAAGATAGGGGCGCCTCTATCATGCAGTTTCCGAGTGGCCCAGCTGAGCCGCGACCGCGAGTAATCTAAACCATCCCCAGCACCGCAGACACGACACGCGCGCGTTCGCGGCTCAGTGTTTCAGGGTCGCTGAAGAGGATGGCGAGTGCTTTCTGGGTGTCGAGATAGGCGCGGGCGAAGGCGGCATCTGGTTCGAATGCATCAACCAGGGCCGCCGCAGCTTCCTCCGAATGGCCATACAGGTTGAGGAACCCGCCCGCCGGGCAAAGCTCGTGAATGCGATGGCTTGGCGCGGCATAATAAAGCGGCACGGCAAGCACCGCGAAGGCATCGAACGCCTTCTCGGTGATATAGTCCCGGTGATGTGTATTCTCGAGGCCGGAAACAAGCAGCGCGCGGCGGTCCAGTGCCGTGAGCTTGTCGAGGTGCCAGTCCGGCAGGCTCTGCCGGCGCACAGCATCCGGTTTCCAGCCCTGCCCCACCCTGACTACCGGGCCACGCTGCACACCCTCGGCAATGCGCGTACGCCAGGAACACAGCCCCCGCACACCGATCTCAGGCCGGAAAAGATCAAACCTGTCTTCCAGACGGCGCTCTGCATAGAAGGCTGCGCGAACAGTGGCCTTGCTCCAGATGGCAAGCATCTCCTCAACGCTCAATGCCGCATTGCGCTGGAACAGGCGGGCATAACGCTGAAAAAACCTGTCATCGGTGGTGATGAAATAAGGAAGCCGGTCGAAGGTAAAAACGTTTGAGTTCACATGATTGGCGACCGCGTAAGGAATGGCGTTCACGCCACTTCCGGCAATGCCTGAGGGCTCAGTGAGAACACCGCTCCAGACCGTGTCCCAGAGGGGCTCTTCAGATACAACCAGGATCTTCATCTCGGGCCGCACTTTCATTTTTGCCGCGAGATCAGCCGTTGTAGATTTGATGTCCACATCAAATCCGGTCACAATCGTATCGCCTTTCCAGATGTCCTCCACATAATCGACATGACGCTGGAAAAGGCGGCGATACGCAGGATAATACATCGGTGTACGGTTGGAATGCCGGCCATAGAGGTGAATACGCGGCCGGCGCACCGGAACAGGACGGGCACGCTTTCGTGCGTCCTCATCCGGAAGCGGAAGACCAGCCTCGGCCCATGCGGCGCTCGCCCGGGCAACCAGGCCAGTGTCTGCACAATGCGCGATGGCATATTCGCAGGCACTGCGGAGCGCGCGATCCTGTCTGACCCCGGCAATGAAACCCGCCTTGTCGATCTGCAACCGGCCCACGCATAGTTTCAGGAAGGTTTCAAGCCCTCCCCCAGCTGACAGTTGACCGGAATTCACACGCTCGGCCAGTGAGAGAAGTGGTGGCCCAAGATCATGCTCAGCATGCTGCTCACCGGCGACATTGACATAGAAGCGATGGATATCAGTGACAAATGTCTCGGGGCCGTAAAGCATCCAGATTTGCTCGAGGTGTTTTCGCATGCCTGCCAGGAGATCGGCATCAGCGGCAATCGCCTCAAGACGCGCCGGCAGCGCCGCAATATCTTCGGGGGTTTCATTGCAGAAAACGACAGCGTTTTTCCACAGTTCAATATCGCCGGGCACCTTGTAGGTGTCAGCTAGGATAACCGGTATTGCACCTGCCCCAATTGACTCCCAAAGCCGGATAGAATTTGGCCCAGACCCCGATGGGCAGAGTGAAAAAATGCTACTTAACAACAGCTCACGGAATACACGGCTCGCCTCGTCGTCGATTAGATTCTTCGCATCATTCGCCGTCTTCCGAATCTGCAGATCGTAGACAACTTTTTGATAGTGCCAGCTGTCCCGCCCGGCGACGAAACCGCGAGGATGATTTGACAATGCTTCAATAATCCAATCGCGCGACTGAGTGAGGTACCACTGGTTACTCTTTGCCCCAACAAATGAGAACAGATAGCGCCGATCATTTACGATGCTGTTGCGATCAATATCGATTGCCTGCACCGGATAGAGCGGGAATGGGTGGACACGCAGGGTCTTACCATCCGCAGCAGCAATTTCATCCTGCCCCTTTATGGCATGGGTCCAGAACACATCCGTTACACCTGCGCCTGTGAGAAGGTCTGCATACTGATGCATATGGATGTGCTGGCAAACAGTTACAACCCGCTCATATCCACGTTCCCGAACCCTCAAATCACTCAGCACGTCAGACAGCGGCTGCCCCCGGTCATTTTTTGCATTTACCTGATCTATCAACGTCGCCCACGGAAAGGCGAGATAGCAGACACCCGGAACGTTAGGCAGCAACTCTCGTACCTTTGCAAAGGCATGAAGCTCCGTAACGGCGGGGAATTGCCACTCTGCGTTGTAAGCGATAACCTCTGTCCGAGGACCAGGAACACTGTCGGGGTCAACAGTGTCATTCACTTTATAACCTTCGCTCGAACTTTCACGGGCCCATGCATTTTTGCCCTTTGCTACCAACTCGTTGGCTTCTTCCGCACCGAAACGGACAATCAGCCGGTGTTTAAGGTGCCCGGTCAGGTCCATCTCTACAAAGCGAAGCGCACGGGTAGCGAACTCGACAGAGAGCCTTTTCTGGGAAAGCGGCTTCCCGGCAAACTGAACAAGCGACTGCGTTCTATCACTCGAAGAAACTACCGAGCTGATTTCATCAATGTATGCGTCACGCTGAGACTGGCTTAGTTGCCCTTCCCGCACATGGAAAAGTCCAAGCGCATATGCTACCTGATGAAGCTCTGCCTGCTCGGCAAACCTTCGCCACAGATTCCAGTCGCCCGCCAACTTGAATCGGGAGAAATCCGCATACGGATCAATTCCCCTCCATAGTGAAGTCCGGAAGAACGTGCCTTCCTGCTGAACAAATTCCCAATGTTCACCATCGCACAATCCCCGCCTGATGATCTCAGCCGACATCCGGCGATCAGCATGGCTGATTATAGCGCCGTCACGAACGATAGTGGCTGCCCCGGCGACCCATTTGACGTCACCCGAGTTATTATCGGAGTCGATCAGAGCCATCAGAGCGCACGCACCCGATGCCAGCATGTCGTCCGCATTGATCCAGGTAAGCCAATCCTGATCCCGCAGGTTAAAAGTCGCAAAGCCTCGGACAATGGCGTCATACATTCCGCTGTCAGGCGCGCTCTCATAGGTAAAGTGAACCGCTTTGCAGAACGTCGGCACCTGCCCTTCCGAAAGCCGCACGCTCCAGCGCTGAAGCCGCAAGACGGTATCGTCCTTGGAGCCACCATCCTGTACATGATAGAACAGTTCGAACGGCCCAGCCTGGCTCAGAACGCTCGCAATCGTCTGATCGATTGTTTCGGCCGCGTTGAAGCTCGGCGTGACAATAAAAACGCGGGTTACAGTCATGGTTATTCGGCCTGATGGATCTTGCGGCCCTCGGATCTGCCGAGCCGGAGGTAATGGACGAGTGGGTTGAGCCCCTCGCGGGCCACATCCTGATAGTCTGCAAGATACTGCCGAGAGGAAAATGCAGGCCCAGGCGCGCGCCCTTCCTGACCGCCATGCCTCACGAAATGTTTGACCGGGTTAGCGCCAAGAGCGTCCACGTCAGGGTTGTGGTCTTTGTACCAAACGGCATCAAAGAAACCGGATGCCGCGACGAGTTTCGCCTCTCGCCTGATTTGCAGCCACGCCCGCGGACGAAATCCGGTGGCACGTTTGCGCGCGGCGGGTTTGGCAAGTTCGACGCTATTTTGCGGCAGGCTTACAGCGCTGACTTCCTCTTCTCGTATTTGACGAGCCGTAGGTGCCTGAGACCTGGCTTCTTCCAGTTCAGTCCGGAGCATTTTGTTTTCGCGGCGATGATGCTCAAGCCGGGCGCGCAGATCGGCAGCCTCTGAGACATGTAACTCTGCAATCGCCTGGACATCCGCTAGCGCCTGTCGCAACTCCATCTCGTCTGCATCAAGCCTCCCGGCCCGCCCACACAAGCGCGCATCCCCGGCTGGGGAAGATAACGCTTCGTGCTTAATCTGGGTAAGCTCATGGCGCAGAGCCTGTGCTGTCTTTTCAGCCAGAACGCTGGCAGTGCGCAGCGCGTCCGCTTCAGCGCGCAGTCGGGTCAGCTCCCGCTTGTCGTCTAGCAGGTCTTGATAGCTTTCAATGAACTGATCCAGATCGTCCAGTCGCGCGGCATTTGCCCCGCCCAGAGCAAGGGCATGGCCCGAAAGTTCAGAATCAAGCGCGGCCACGGTTGGAGTCGACTGCACCGCAGCCTCCGCAACCAAACTGTGAAGCTGCGCGGGTAGCGTGGGCGCTTTTAGCCGGATTGTACTGTCGACCAGGTCAAACAGGAACCGTTCAGCGCAAACTTCAAGTAAAGCCCGTGGCGCGCGAAACGCCTGATCGACGCGGACGAGCGTCACATGCCGGCCGTTCGCGCGCACAAACTCAAGGAGCCGTGCCGCCTCTGAAGACCAGCCCTCAATCGCATCGCGCGTCTTTTCTTCAGCCTGAAGCTTCCGGGCAATGCCCAGGCGTGCCGGCTCATAGAAGACGATTGCCCTGCGGTTTGTCGCTTCTGCAAGCAGAGTGTCGAATATTGCCCAGGGCATCGCATGCACCGTCGGGAAGATGGCAGAGCCCTTCTGTCCGTTGATCGCAGTCTTGAGTGCGGCAAGGACGGTGGTGCCGCCAGCTTGCGGAGATAGGGCAACAGGAACGACCCTTTCTCCCAAGGCGGACAGAAATGGGGAGAGCCCATCAAGATGATGCTTGCCCGGAATGGCGACAAGAACATGCATACTCAACGCCCCCACACTCCCGTCTCGTGCTTCTGCTTTCCAGGCTCAGGCGCAAATGAATACCCCTGCTTGCTTTACAAAACACCTATCAGCCGCGACAAAAGGCATAAAGCCAACACGGTCAACATCTAAGAGGTCAGCATGGGTCTTAGTTTCCCCGGAACGCAACGTGAATGGAAGCGCCATCCACTGAAGGCGCACTCATTTAAGGTTTTGAGGGACATGGGAGTGCCCGTAGGAACAGTTATTGATGTTGGCATCCTCTCATCCACATATGAGCTGATCCAGGCATATGGCGACACCCCTCAAATTCTCATCGAACCGATTGCTGAATTTGAAGATCGGATTCGTTCAATTTATGATAAATCACGCGTGAATTATGAGCTGATCAAGGTTGCAGCCTCAGATTATGACGGCGAGACGTCGATGCGAACGAAATCAGTGCGCGAAGGTGTTGAAATCACCCACGCTCACATGACGTCCGATACAAGCGAGCCAGGGCAGTATCGCACGGTTCCTGTACGAAAACTGGATACTATCGTTCAGGAGCGCTCTTTACAGAAACCCTATTTGCTCAAAATTGACGTAGACGGCGCTGAACTTTCGATACTCCGTGGCGCAGAAAGCGTTCTGAAGGATTGCAGCGTAGTCTGTATCGAAGCAACAATGACAACTGTCTTCGAACGCTCTGAACTCATTAGACGGAGTGGCTTCCATCTCTTCGATATCGTTGATCTTTGTTATTACGATAATCGTTTGAGTCAGGTCGATCTTATCTTCCTGAATACGCAGATTGCTCAGGATATGGGCCTCCACATTTATGGCAGCGGCTTCGAAATATCCAAGTGGAAAACCTACGACCCCAAGTAAGGCGGTTGTGCCGGCTTACTTTTGCTTCGGACGGGCAACGCCGTTCGCGTCGATCTCAATCAGGCCAGCCTTAACTTGCTGGCGCTGACGGAATACGTAGCGCAGGGGGCGTAACGTTACCACCGTGCTGAGGCGCGGCGCCAGAACACCGGCCAGTTCCACGAGCTGCTGCCGGAACTGCTCTCGCTCCCCTGCAACCGTACGCAGACGGTTTTCTGTCTTCTTAAGTTTGTCCGCCAGGTCACGTTTCTCGAGGCGCATTTTTTCGGAGACCCCGAGCTGTGAGACCTGCTCGTCCTGCAAAGCGGCTACGCGGTCACGAAGGCGCGCAATGAGCTGCTGAGATGCCTGCAAATCTTTTTCAGAATCCCGTTTGAGCTCAGCAAGGCTGGCTTTTGCGGCCTCTAGCTGCCCTTCCAGATCACCAATACGCGCCTCACGCGCAGAGAGTTCGAGCTTGATAGTGCTGATTTCAGCCTTTTTGTCGCCGAGCTCGGAAGCAAGCGCCGCAGCTCCCGCATCCCGCGCCTCAATCGCTTTTGCGGCGTCAGCAATCTGCGCGGTTAAGAGCGCAACAGCTTCGGACAACTCAGCAGACTCGCGCGCCGCGTCCTCAGCCAGCGTATCTGATACCTGCTGGATTGATCCTGCGATATTACTTTTCAGGGCACCTATATTGCCTTCCAAGGCAGATATATTGCCCTCCAAGACAGATATGGACGCCGACATCTTCGCTTCAAGAGTGCCTTCCAGGGCAGACACGGCAGCCGATACATTTGCAGTAATCGCTTTGACCTGGGCTTCACCCGCAGTACGGGATGCATCGGCAGCCTGCTGAGCCTTTATCGCCATCGCTCTGACGCGAGTGGGCGCAAGACTCGGTTCGATTTGGAGCTTGAAAGGCGGGCCACCGCCGCACCCAGAATATTTCTCCAACAGCCCGGCCTTAACCGCCGCAGTGTCAACAGAGGATTGGCCAGGTCGGAAGATACGCTGATCGTTAAAGTACGCATCAACATGGGGAAGTATAGCATCCCGATCGACAGCACGCAGACTTTTCCAGCTGGTCACCGGCCCAACATTATCGGAAAGTCGCCCCTCATCGATTGTGTGCGCATCGCCTCCCATAAACTCCACAATGTCCGCCATCATGCCAGGCAGATCAGCCATCAGACATTCATAAGGCACGATCTTGAGGCGATCCGGGAAATGTGCCGCAGACTGAAGGGCAGCCTCATTCATCAGCCGCCACCACTCAAGTGACCGTCCAGCCTCTGTGAGATCGAGCGTTGGAGAATGCTGCCCGGCAAAGCGCTGCGCAGCCTCCTGATTGAAGCGTCCCTCATCAGAAGGATGAAACTCGCCTCCGAAGAAGGAAAAATAAAGAAGCGCCGAATTCACCACATCAAGGGGATTGCGAATAAGGTGAACGATTTTGAGGTTCGGGTCGCGTTCGAGAAACGCGCTCAGGCGCCCTGCGCCGCGAATGATCTTGGCGACAACCGAGTGATCGCGTGGCAGCGTATCATCAATGAACCCGTCGAGAACAGAATGCGGCCCCTGCTGAAACAGCGGAGATTGCGTGTGAGCATACAGGCCGCGGGCATTGATTGAATCTGTATGTGAGAAGGCATCCCCGATATCACCCGGTAGCTTGTCCCAAGTCGGCTGCCCCCAAAGAAACGGCTCGTAGCGACCGAGTGCGCCGGGATCATGAGCCCGCGCCGCCGCCAGCAACGCCCCATAGACCATAGTAGTGCCTGAGCGCCCTACGCCGGAAATTAACCAATGATGTCTAACCACCCAACACGCCCTTCAGATTAACGCGACTGCTGTGCATCTGCCGGATATTTCGTTGGAATTCCACCCCGGAGACGATATCGTTTGCCATACAAGACGTCGTCAAACCGTGAAGATTGATTTGCAAAGCAGACCTTTTCCCCGCGGCCCCGCACTTATATGGCATGCGCCTATCAAATTATGGCAAGCCCATCAGGCAGCCAATTCTGACCGCGAAGCTCCCGACACAGAATGGCTAAGAGTGTGAAAGTTTCCATTGTAACCCCCGTCCTGAATGGCGCGCATTTTCTGCCGGACCTTATCGCAAGCCTTGATGCCCAGATACATGGCGACTGGGAACACATCATCGTAGATGGCGGGTCGACTGATCTGAGCCTGGATATCGCTAGGCAGTGGGCAGAGCGCGACAGCCGGGCACGTGTGATAGAGGCACCCGGTCTTGGGTTATACCCCTCCATTTTCCGGGGGTTCGAACAGTGCAGTGGCGGCTTGATGGCGTGGCTGGCAAGTGATGACCTCTACACACGATGGGCTTTTGCGAGCGCGGTTGAGCATGTTGGCCGCACTGGCGCGCAATGGATCACGGGGTTTCCCGGCGCCTGGGATGAGGCCGGCCGCCTGTGCTACCTGCGCCCATACGGGCGCTACCCGCAGGCCTGGATTCGCAAGGGCTGGTTCCATCATGGCTTTCTAGGTCACCTGCAACAGGAGAGCATGTTCTTCACCAGTTCCCTGCTCTCAAAATTACCTGCGGTGCATCGAGACGAAGTCCAGACCATGCGCTTTGCAGGCGACTTTCAACTCTGGCGACGGCTTGCCGAACACGCCCCTCTCACAGTCGTCCCGACGGCCCTCGCCGGTTTTCGCTTTCATGGCCAGAATCTGTCTGTCGAGAATGCAGATGCTTATTCGGCTGAGGTGCGTGCCACGGGCGCCCCCTTCCCGCCCCCAAGGATTGCCCGGCTACTGACGCAAAGATTTCGTGCGTGGTCAGCTCAGGAAGCTCTGCGGGCGATGGACACTGCGGATGCGGCCCTTCACGCCACGCTGAGCGCCAAATCCTAGGCGAGCCACGTAGCGCGTTTGAAATATAACGGGCCATCTCCGGACCGCTGAACAGATAGCTTGAAAGACTGACCCGCCTGAACAGGTTCCGACAGCATTATATCGATCCGCTCACCCACCTGCTCAACCTTGGTGTGTGCTATGCTGGCAACAATTTCGAGATCGACGGGAACCCTGTCGAATTGCAGTGACACACCTCGTTTCGCATCGGCCTCATAATGAGCCAACATGACTGTTATGCTGTTACCAACATGGCCATCGGCGCGGATGCCATACACAGACGGGCCAGCGCCCCGCAGTTTACGAATTAGCTTCTGCCGAAGCGCCTCTGGCCAGATCATATCGATCATGGCGTGTATGGCAAAATCCCGGAAAACCTCTTTGTGCGCCTCTTCAGGTGCATGGCGCGCTATAATCGCCTTGAGCTCCTCTCGCCGGCGCTTGTTGAGCGATGCCGTCTTGGTTCCTGCCGCCCAGAGCACCATAGAAAGCGGCTCGTCGACAAACCCAAACCTTGCACCGTCTTTATACAGACGAATCCACAGATCCCAGTCCATCGTGTAGTGCAGATCACGGTCCAATCCTCCAGCGCGCTCATATGCGGCCCTGGAGAACAGGCAGGAAGGCTGAGAAATAATGCCCGCCTGAAGCAGGCGCGGCCCCGGTGGCTCCACATTGAAGTGGTAGCCTGTCATGGCGCCCGTCTCGTCCAGAATTGTGCTGTGCCCGTATATGACTTCGAGCGAGGGATCGGCCGTATGCGCCGCCCTGATCCGGTCGAGCATTCCGGGCATAAGAATGTCGTCAGCATTTAGCCATCCGAGCCATTCTCCTTCAAGGCTTCTCCACCCCTCCAGGATTGCGTCAGACTGCCCGCCGTCTGGGCCATGTCGCCGATACGACAGCCAATCGGAATTCTGATCCCCTATTTCTTTTACGCGCGGATCACCAGACGCATCCAGGAGGGCCACAGCAATGCCGGGGCCCTGACATCTCAGGCTAGCCAGGACAGATTCAAGGAAAGGGTGCCAGGCACCTACCGGCACGGATATGGCAATTGTCTGTATCAAATCAGAATCTCGTCTTACGGCCGCACTGCCATGTTCGCGCTATAGTACACTTCCCGGAATTGCTTCTCGCGGGCTGCCAAAGACCAATACGCCGATGTCTGCGCCAGAAAAGTGCCAAATGCGAATACAACTGACAAAGCCGTTAGCATCTTCTGAAGTGCCGCTGACAGCGCCCGCTACCCGCAAATTGATTTTCCCTGCAAGTCAGGCGCTCAGCTGTCTGGGTTGACAATACCCATCTCCTTGGCGACCTGTCAGTTGCAATACACAGGCGCGACAAGACGCAACGATGGCAAGCGTGCAGAGCCTTGCAAAAGGATCCCATGTTTTTTCCTCAATCCATTCCCGAAGTCATCTTGGTGAAACCCACACGCACCAACGATGCGCGCGGGTATTTCAGCGAAACTTTTCGCGAGAACTCATATCGGGAACACGGGATTTACGGGCCGTTCGTGCAGGATAATCACTCCTGCTCGAATGCCCCCTTCGTGATTCGCGGCCTGCATTTCCAGATCGCCGGATCTGCCCAGGCCAAACTTGTCCGATGCACAAAAGGGGCAATTTATGATGTCGCTGTCGACATCCGCAAAGGATCACCCACTTTTGGTGCCTATGTCGGGGCTGAACTGTCAGCGGCCAACGGGCATCAACTCTATGTACCCATCGGGTTCGCACATGGCTTCTGCACGCTTACGTCAGATTGTGAAGTCCACTATAAAGTGTCTGCATATTATGATCGCGACAGCGACCGGGGCCTTGCCTGGAACGATGCGTCCATAGCAATCGATTGGCCACTGAATGGCAATCAGCCCCTTCTCTCGGAAAAGGATGCTTTACAGCCCGCGCTGTCGGAACTTCCCGACTATTTCAGTTATCGCGCGGCATGAATGCTGAAGGATACTGACCCTGTGAAAGTGATCGTGACCGGAGGGGCTGGCTTCATAGGCTCGGCTGTCGTTCGCTACCTGATCGAAAAGACATCCGTTTTCGTTACGGTCGTCGACAAACTGACCTACTCGGCCAATCTCAATTCCCTCTCCCCGGTATCGTCTTCCCCGCGATACAAATTCATACGCGAAGACATCTGCGATAGCTCCGCCATGCTGAACCTTTTTCTGGCAGAGCGGCCTGATTATGTGTTGCATCTCGCGGCGGAAACACATGTCGACCGGTCAATTTCCAACTCCCAGCAATTTATCCAGACCAATATCAACGGCACATACACTCTTCTGGAAGCCGCCCGCGCGCACTACGCGGCAATGCCGCACGATCTGCGTAGCCGGTTCCGCTTTCTCCATGTCTCAACAGATGAAGTCTATGGATCTCTCGGCCCGGAAGGCCTCTTTCACGAGACAACACCTTATGATCCGTCCTCCCCTTATTCAGCATCAAAGGCCGCGTCCGATCACCTCGCCAAAGCATGGTACCGAACCTACGGCCTTCCGGTAGTCATCTCAAATTGCTCTAACAATTATGGGCCATACCACTTTCCCGAGAAGCTCATTCCACTGATAATTTTGAACGCTCTGGAAGGAAAGGATCTTCCAATCTACGGAGACGGGTCAAACATTCGAGACTGGCTGTATGTTGATGATCATGCCAAGGCTCTGTGGACGATCGCCATGAAGGGGCGTCCGGGCGAGACATATAATGTTGGCGGCCAGAACGAGCGCACCAACCTGCAAGTTGTTCAACAGATCTGCGACCTGCTTGACGAACTGCGGCCAAGCAAAAAAGCACGCCGTGAACTGATTAGATTTGTCACCGACCGGCCTGGCCACGATCAGCGCTATGCAATTGACGCGACAAAACTTCAGAGTGAACTTGGCTGGAAAGCTGAAGAGAGTTTCGATACGGGTATCCGCAAGACTGTTCAGTGGTATTTGGATAATCCCGAATGGTGGGGCGCGCTTCGCAAAACCGTCTACGCCGGTGATCGGCTCGGCCTGATAGGCTCATCAGACGATCCGGAGCAAATGAACTGACGCTTGGACAAGTTGCAAGGCTAACTTGCCGATGCCACTGTATGAGCTGTCATCTTCTTTCTCGGTACGGTCTGAGAAATGCACACATAGGCGATTGCAAAGCGTGTAGGCGGCGATAGCTTGCGCGATCGCTACGCTGGCAAGTAAAAAATGGGAACATGAAATCCATGAAGGGCATCATTCTGGCTGGCGGAAAAGGTACGCGCCTCTACCCGATTACGCGTGGTGCATCCAAACAGCTGCTCCCGGTCTATGACAAGCCGATGATCTTCCATCCGATCACGACACTGATGCTCGCCGGAATCCGCGATATTCTGGTGATCGCGATGCCTGACTCCCTGTCATCCTATCAGCGGCTGCTCGGAACGGGTGAGGAGTGGGGCATGAGCTTTACCTATGCGCCTCAACCCGAGCCACGCGGTCTTGCTGATGCCTTTATCATAGGCGCAGGCTTCGTCGGGGGGCAGTGCAGTGCATTGGCGCTTGGGGACAACATGTTCTATGGCGCCGGCCTTGGCGGGGAACTTGAAAGCTTTGGAAAGCTTGAAACCGGCGCAACGATTCTGGCGTGCCAGGTTACCAATCCGTCCGAATTCGGCATCGTTGAAATGGCCCCTGACGGAACGCCGACCTCAATTGAAGAAAAACCCACTCGCCCCAGAAGCAACTGGGCAGTGACAGGCCTCTATTTCTACGACCAGGACGTCGTGGACATTGCCCGGGAAGTCCAGTCCTCAGCACGTGGAGAGCTGGAAATCACATCGGTCAATGAGGTTTACCTGAAACGCGGCAAGCTCAATGTGCACCGTCTCGCACGCGGAACCGCATGGCTCGACGCCGGAACTTTCGATGGTCTGATCCAAGCCTCTCAATTCGTGCAGACCGTCGAAAAGCGTCAGGGCATGAAAATCGCCTGCCCTGAAGAAGTGGCGTGGCGCAAACATTTCATTGATGATGCCCAACTCGAAAAACTCGCCTCAGAATACAAGAACGAATACGGGCGCTACCTTCACAGCCTGCTGAACATGCCTTTCTGGGAGCAGAGCTGAGCCGAAGACTCAAGTCGGCCTACATATTCCGGCGTAGCCGCAGATAGGGACGCCCCCCAGATTGCGGCCTGTGGCGGCAAAACCTTGCGCCAGCTCGCGTGCCATGTTACCCGCTCCAAAACATATAAAGGATCGTTGATATGAGCGCCAAAGCCGCCCCCCAGGACTATTTCGTTAAGGACATCTCGCTGGCCGAGTTCGGCCGGAAAGAGATTGCAATTGCCGAAACCGAAATGCCGGGCCTGATGGCCGCGCGGGAAGAATTCGGCCCGACCCAGCCACTTAAAGGCGCGCGCATCTGCGGTTCGCTGCACATGACGATCCAGACAGCCGTGCTGATCCAGACCCTTGAAGCCCTTGGCGCCCAGGTGCGCTGGGTTTCCTGCAACATCTACTCGACGCAGGACCACGCCGCCGCCGCGATTGCCGACACGGGCACGGCCGTCTTTGCCTACAAAGGCGAGACGCTGGAAGAATATTGGGACTACACCGACCGCATGTTCCAATGGCCCGATGGCGAGGGCCCAAACCTCATCCTCGATGATGGCGGCGACGCCACGATGTACCTGATCCTCGGCGAGAAGGCGGAAACCGATCCGTCCTTCCTTGAAAAGCCGACCTCCGAAGAAGAAAAATACTTCTTCGCGCAGATCAAGAAACGCCTGAAGGCTTCGCCCGGCTGGTTCAAGAAAACCAAGGCCGGCATCCGCGGCGTTTCGGAAGAGACCACCACAGGCGTCAACCGCCTCTACCAGCTTGAGAAGCGCGGCGAACTGCCCTTCCCGGCGATCAACGTCAACGATTCCGTCACCAAGTCGAAGTTCGACAACAAGTATGGCTGTAAGGAATCGCTCGTTGACGCGATCCGCCGAGGCACCGATGTCATGATGGCCGGCAAGAAGGCCTTCGTCGCCGGTTATGGCGATGTCGGCAAAGGTTCGGCCGCCTCGCTCGCAGGATCGGGCGCCCGCGTCGCCGTCTCGGAAGTCGATCCGATCTGCGCCCTGCAAGCTGCCATGGACGGGTTCGAAGTCCTGACGATGGACGAAGCTGCGCCCAAGTTTGACATCTTCGTTACCGCGACCGGCAACAAGGACATCCTGACGGTCGACCACATGCGCGCCATGAAGGACATGGCGATCGTCTGCAATATCGGCCACTTCGACAATGAAATTCAGGTCGAAGGCCTGCGCAATTTCCAGTGGACCAATATCAAGCCACAGGTCGACATGATCACCTTCCCGGACGGGAAGCGCATCATTCTGCTTTCGGAAGGCCGCCTGGTAAACCTTGGCAACGCTACCGGCCACCCTTCCTTCGTGATGTCGGCCTCGTTCACCAACCAGACGCTTGCCCAGATCGAACTGCATGTGCGCGGGCACGAATATGAGAACAAGGTCTACACCCTGCCCAAACATCTCGATGAGAAAGTGGCCCGTCTTCACCTCGACAAGCTCGGCGTCCAGCTGACAAAGCTTTCGAATGAACAGGCAGCCTATATCGGCGTGGAATCGACCGGCCCGTTCAAGCCGGAACACTACCGCTACTGATCCGGCATTCACGGGGAAACGCGTGTCGCAGACCTTCATCCTTACCCTGAGCTGTCCGGACAGGGTTGGCCTCGTGGCCAGCCTTGCCCGGCTCATGGAAGATCATGGCTGCTTCATCGTGACCTCGCGAACCTTCGGTGATCCGCAGACGAACCGCTTCTTTGCCAGGCTGGTCTTCAGCCCGCCGGGCAATGGCCGGTCGCTGGACGCGGTAAAGGTCGCGATGGAGCCCCTGGCCGCAGAGATCGGTGCAGACTGGCAGATCCGCTCTTCGGATGAAAAGCTCCGCACCCTGCTGATGGTGTCGAAATCAGACCATTGCGCCAACACGCTGCTCTATGCGGCCCGGCGCAATGAGCTGCCCATCGAGATCACCGGCATCGTCTCCAACCATGACACGCTGAAATCGACCTTCGCACATTGGGGCCTGCCCTGGTTCCATGTGCCGGTGACCGCAGCCACAAAGGCCGATGCAGAAGCGCGTCTTTACAGCATCATCGAAGAGACCCGCTCCGAGCTGACCGTCCTTGCACGGTACATGCAGGTACTCGGCCATGACGCCTGCCGCCATCTCGAAGGGCGCGTCATCAATATCCACCACTCTTTCCTGCCGGGCTTCAAAGGCGCCCAGCCCTATCACCAGGCCCACGCACGCGGCGTCAAGGTGATTGGCGCGACCGCGCATTATGTGACCGCCGATCTCGATGAAGGCCCGATCATCACCCAGGCCACCGAAACCATCGACCACACCTTCACCCCTGAAGACATGGTTGAGACCGGCCGCCACATTGAAGGCATCGCCCTTCTGCGCGCCGTGAAAGCCCATGCCGAACACCGCATTTTTCTCAATTCCGGCCGCACAGTCGTGTTCGCCCGGTAAGCCAATTTCCAAGAGGAGCCAACTAAATGCCCCTAAAGTCCCATGAATTCACCAGCGAAAGCGTCGCCGAGGGCCATCCCGACAAGGTATCGGACCAGATTTCCGACGCCGTCGTTGACCTGTTCCTGAGCAAAGACCCGACCGCGAAAGTCGCCGTCGAAACGCTCTGCACCACCAACCGCGTGGTCCTGGCCGGCGAAGTGCGCACCAATAACGGCGCCGTCGTCACCGCCGATGAAATGAACGCCGCCGCCCGCGCCGTCGTCAAGAAAATCGGCTATGAGCAGGACGGCTTCCACTGGGAGAACATGCTGGTCGAAAACCACGTTCACGGACAATCCTCCGAAATCGCCCAGGGCGTTGAAGAAGGCCAGGGCCTGTTCAAGGAAGAAGGCGCCGGCGACCAGGGCATCATGTTCGGCTATGCCACCGATGAGACGCCGGAACTGATGCCGGCAACGCTCCTCTATTCTCACCAGATCCTTGAAAAGCTTGCGGCCCTTCGTCATTCCGGCGCAAACCCGCAGCTGGAGCCCGACGCCAAGAGCCAGGTGACGCTGCAGTATCAGGGCTCGCGCCCGGTTGGCGTTAACGCCATCGTCGTGTCTCACCAGCACAAGGCCGGCGTCAGCCAGGAAGAGCTGCGCGAGATCATCCGCCCGGTCGTCAAGGCAGTTCTCCCCGAAGGCTGGTTCCCGCCGGAAGAGAAGTTCTACATCAACCCCACGGGCAGCTTCGTTATCGGCGGCCCCGATGGGGATTGCGGCCTCACCGGCCGCAAGATCATCGTCGACACCTATGGCGGCGCAGCCCCGCATGGCGGCGGCGCCTTCTCCGGCAAAGATCCGTCCAAGGTTGACCGTTCGGCGGCTTACGCCACGCGCTATCTGGCCAAGAACATCGTTGCGGCCGGCCTTGCCCGGCGCTGCACCATCCAGGTGTCGTATGCGATCGGCGTGGCCCATCCGCTTTCGATCTATGTCGACACTCACGGCACCGGCACGGTTGACGAGGCCCGCATCGCCAACGCCGCGCGCGAGCTTTTCGACCTTTCGCCTAAAGGCATCCGCACGCAGCTGAAGCTCTCAAATCCGATCTACGGACCGACGGCCGCCTACGGACATTTCGGCCGCATCCCAGGCGCAGACGGCACCTTCACGTGGGAAAAGACTGACCTCGTGGACGAGCTGAAACGCCTCGTGAACTGAAGCGCAAGCGTCTACGCATGACACAAAGAAAAGGCCGCTTCCCGAGGGAGGCGGCCTTTTTTGTTTCCATGTCTGGCGGGTCTAGCCATTGAACCCCAGCACCACCTCAACAACCCGGGCTTGATCTTCCGCAGGCAGATAAGGGTGCATCGGCAGGGCCAGCACATGCCGGCTCGCCGCCTCGGTGACAGGTAGCGCGCCTTCGGGCGGGGCAAAGCGGGCGGCAAAGTCCTGCTGATGGATCGGCACGGGATAATAGACCATGCTCGGAATTCCAATGGCGCTCAGATGCGCTTGCAGACCATCCCGGTTTGCATGCTCGATCACATACTGCGCCCAGACGCTCTGCCCGCCGGCAATAACGCTCGGCACGCGGAGCACCTTGCCACGGAAAGCGTCTGAATAGCGCCGGGCAACCGCCTCGCGCTTTTCGATCTCATCGGCAAAAATCTTCAGCTTCTCCAGTAGGATCGCCGCCTGGATCGTGTCGAGGCGGGAGTTCATGCCGACGCGGAGCGAGAGATATTTCGGATCGTGATGAAAATTGCGCTGGGCGGCGTCCGTGGGTGTCACCTTGCCATAGACGCGCAGCGATTCGATGAGCTCAGCCAGCTGACTGTCATTGGTAACAATCGCTCCGCCATCGCCATAACAGCCGAGCGGCTTTGCCGGAAAGAAACTGGTGGTCGCGATATCAGCCCAGTCGGAAGGGTGTTTGCCATTCAGGGTACAGCCATATCCCTGCGCCGTATCGGCGATGAGCTTCAGGCCTTCGCGATCGCAGATTGCCTTGATGGCTGGATAGTCCGCCGGCTGACCGAAGAGATCGACCGCGATCACCACCTTGGGCGTAAGCTTGCCTTCGGCCTTCACCCGCGCGATCTCCGCCTCCAAGCTTGCCGGGTCCATATTATAGGTATCAGGCAGAATATCGACAAAGACCGGCGCCGCGCCAAGCCAGGGCACGACCTGCGCGGTCGCCACAAAGGTGAAGCTCGGGCAGAACACCGCGTCGCCCGGCTTGATGCCCCAGGCCATCAGGGCCAGCGCCAGCGCGTCGGTTCCGTTGGCGCAGGAAACGGCATGCTTTGCCCCGCACCAGTCGGCGAGCTGTTTCTCCAGCTCACCCACTTCCGGCCCGAGCACATACCGGCCGCTCTCGATCACCCGCTGCACGGCCGAATTGATCTCTGTCTCGATGCGGCGGCGCTGGGCCTGAAGGTCAATGAACTGCATGGGGTCTGATATCCTGCTCTTGGGCCTTTGTTGGCCATGCGCGGTGTTTGGCGCGCCCCGCGCCCGCTTTCCAGTCACACTTGGTTTCAGCCTGTGTCAGGAAAATTCTACGCGTTCCTGCGAGAAATAGAACAGCGACCGGGTCTCGTCATCAATCGTGGCGGCGTCCACATGCAGAAGTGTGCGCATGGCGTTCTTGCGATCTTTCAAGGCGTGCTCGAAATCCCCTTCGATCAGCTTATCCACGGCGAGCCGCGTCATGGCATCGCGCACTTCCATATACATCGTCAGCGATCCACCCAGGAACATCGATTCATAGGCAATCTTGCTGGCGATCTTGTCATGGATGTTGGCATAGCCAAACTGGCGCTCCATCACAGACTGACGCTTGGTGATGAAGTCGATTTCCTGGCGATAGTCGGGATGACGCAGATAAATGGATTTCAACCGGATCATTTCTGCATCGATTGCCTCCTTGACCTCCTCAGGCAGCGTGTCCGAAAGGATAATGACGATGTCGACATCCGACCCCTTCACCATCTCGCCGGAGGCGGCATGTTCGCGAGGCTCATTATGGGCCAGGAAATAGGCAAGATCACCGGCAATGAACGCGCAGAGCTGCCCGCGGATTTCTCGGGTAAGCTTCAGGAAAACTGCCTTCATCGCGCTCTGGGCCAGCGCGATTTTCTCCCGGCTGATTTCCCGGTGCATATTTGAAAGGGAGCCCTGCCGCTCAATCATCTGCTCGCGCTGATCAGGCAAGCCGAAAAGGCTAAAAGAAAGGAAGTCCCGCAAGATGGATGGGCTAAGCCGCACCTGATCCTCGCGGGTAATGTCATAGCGCAGGTAGTAGCTCGCAAAGTGGGATATGAGGAAAGACTGGCTACGGAAACAGGCCTGCCAAAGCGCCAGTACGGGTACGTCCGGCATGGCAAAGGCGAGTTCCTTGCCGAGTTGAGGCCCCTTCTCTGACAAGGTCTGAAGGATACGCGCCTCGATATCGCTTATGGACGTCATTTGCTCGCCTCGCTTTCCGGAGATGCCTGCATTCAGTTCAGCAGCTTTCTGCCACAACAATCCTGACCGATTTCTGAAGGCCAATGCGCCAGTCCGGCAAGGCCACCCCGAAAACATCAGCCACTTTGCCCGATTCAAGACGAGCATTCAGCGGGCGCTCAGCGGGCGTTGGGTAATCGCGGGTCAGAACAGGCTTCACCTGCGCTGACGGCCCGCCAATGGCCCTGCTTTCAGAAAAAATGGCCCGCGCCATGCTGGCCCGGTCCGTCTCTTCACGCCCTGCAAGATGATACATGCCCCAGCTGTCAAAATCGGGCTCCAGCACCTTGTCAGCAATCAGGAGCAATGCGTCGGCAAGGTCCGGGCAATATGTCGGATATCCGATCTGATCACAGACTACCGAAATCTCATCGCGCTGGCCAGCAAGCTTCAGCATTGTACGGACGAAATTATCCGCATACTCGGAAAAAACCCACGAGACACGCACAGTAATATGCTTTCGGCAAAAAGCGGAAACGGCCACTTCGCCATCGCGCTTTGACCGGCCGTAAATGTTGACAGGCGCGGTAGCGTCATCAGCGACATAAGGCACCGGTTTCTGCCCATCGAAAACACAATCTGTTGAGATGTGAATCAGCGGAATATTTGTGGACGCACACAGCCGGGCAAGCGCCGCGGGACCATCCCGGTTCAGTGCGAAAGCCTCATCAATCTGGGTTTCCGCTGGATCAACCTTTGTGAAACCGCCCGCATTCAGAATGATGCGCGGCCTGATCCGCGCAACCAGATCGGCCAGTTTGCCTGGATCTGCCAGATCCCCCTCCGGGCGCCCGGCGCAAACGACGTCATTCCTACCTGCCGCATTCAATGACTGGGCGAGCTGACCATTGCGGCCAATGACAAGAACGGGACCAGCCTCGAGCATGACCGGGCTATACCATAGCTCTGCGGGGCATCAATGCGGCCCGCCGTCTATTCCACCGTCACCGATTTGGCGAGATTGCGCGGCTGGTCGACATCTGTGCCGCGCGTCAGAGCGACATAATAGGCGAGCAGCTGCAATGGCACGGCCGAGAGGATCGGCAGGGAGATTTCGTCGCCCTCGGGTATCTCGATCACATGGTCGGCCCGCTTACCGGCCGCCTTGATGCCCGCCGCATCCGAAATCAGGATGATCTCGGCGCCGCGCGCGCGCACTTCCTCGACGTTGGAAATCGTCTTCTCAAACAGCTCGTCCTTGGGCGCGACCACGATGACCGGCAGGCCCTTCTCGATCAGGGCGATAGGGCCGTGCTTCAACTCGCCGGCGGCGTAGCCTTCGGCGTGGATGTAGGAGACTTCCTTCAGCTTCAGCGCGCCTTCCAGCGCGAGGGGGTAATACCGGCCCCGGCCCAGAAACAGCACATCGCGGTGGCCTGCGATGTGTTTGGCGATCTCTCTGACATGCTCCGCGCCTTCCAGCGCCTCGGTGACCTTGCGCGGCAGGGCCAGCAGGCTACGGACATATTTCATCTCGTCACCCGGCAGGAGATGACCGCGCGCCTTGGCGGCCGAAAGCGCCAGGATGGCGAGTACGGACAATTGCGCGGTAAACGCTTTGGTCGAGGCAACGCCGATTTCCGGGCCGGCATGGGTGGGCACGATGGAGGCTGCTTCGCGGGCGATCGAGCTTTCCGGGACGTTCACCACGGCAATCGCCGGCGTACGGTTTTCACGGCAATAGCGCAGCGCGGCGAGGGTATCGGCTGTCTCGCCCGACTGGCTGACAAAGATCGACAGCCCCTTCACCGGCAGAACCGGGCGGCGATAGCGGAACTCCGAGGCAATGTCCGGCTCAAAGGCGAGACGAGCGATCTGCTCGAACCAGTATTTCGCCGTGAAGGCGGCGTAGAACGCCGTGCCGCAGGCTATTGCGACGGCGCGGTCGGCGTCCGCAAACAGCGTCTGCGCCGCTTCGGGTACGCTGACGGTCTGGGTGGCCTGATTGATGTAGGGCATGATGGAGCGGGCCAGCGACTCTGACTGCTCATGGATTTCCTTGAGCATGAAGTGATCATACTCGCCGCGCTCGATCAGCGCGTCATTGACCGCGGACGTCACGCGCGCCCGGTTTACCCGTTCGCCGCGCACATTGCGGATGTCGAAGGAATTCTTGCGCAGGACAACCCAGTCGCCCTCCTCCAGATAGGTGACTTCGCGTGTCAGCGGGGCAAGCGCGATGGCGTCTGAGCCGAGATACATCTCGTCCTCGCCATAACCCAGCACCAGGGGCGAGCCCTTGCGGGCGCCGATGACCAGTTCGGGGTCGTTCGAGAAAATGGCGGCAATCGCAAACGCGCCCTGAAAATGCTTCAGCGCCTCTTCGAAGGCTGAAACAGGGTCTTTGCCCTCTTCCATATAGGCGTCAATCAGCTGGGCGATGACTTCGCTATCGGTCTCGGACTCAAACTTACGGCCGCGCGCCTCAAGATCTTCACGCAGCTCACGATAGTTCTCGATGATGCCGTTATGGACGATGGCAACCGAGCCCGACATGTGGGGGTGGGCGTTCGTCTCATTGGGCGCGCCATGAGTCGCCCAGCGTGTGTGGGCAATGCCGGTCACGCCCATGAGCGGGCTTTCGGTCAGACGTTCCTGAAG
This sequence comes from Hyphomonas sp., assembly GCA_046293975.1. Classification (GTDB taxonomy): domain Bacteria; phylum Pseudomonadota; class Alphaproteobacteria; order Caulobacterales; family Hyphomonadaceae; genus Hyphomonas. The sequence continues at coordinate 42,512 of JBKBIZ010000015.1, forward strand.
GTTGACGATCTTGCCCTTGGCACGGCGCCGCTCAACGCCGGCTGCGTCAGCGACAGCAATGCCAGCGCTATCATATCCGCGATACTCAAGCCGCTTGAGGCCATCGACCAGACGGCCCGCCACTTCTTCTTTGCCTGCAATGGCGACGATACCACACATAATTCCGTGCTCCGGTTCTCTGGCCCCAGCCAAAACTCTGCAAATGTCCTGCCAATGGCGTCATGGTCTCCATAAACCTCAGGAGTCAGGCTGCACAATGACGATTTATGTGCATTTGTGACACCAATTGCGGCAGATTCAGGCGGGCCGTTCCCAGCCCCAGCGTTTAGCTTTACTGAAGGGTGAATGCGCCACGGACACCGAGCCTTTCTTCTCCCGGCAAGGCCCGCTACGGAACGCATTCACACGCCAGAACAGGATCAGCCCTCCTTGCCCAACCTGACCCATCTCGACCGGCTTGAAGCCGAAAGCCTGCATATCCTGCGGGAAGTTGCGGCCGAATGCGAAAAGCCGGTGATGCTCTATTCCATCGGCAAGGATTCGGCCGTGATGCTGCATCTGGCGATGAAGGCTTTCTATCCGGCCAAACCGCCCTTCCCGCTGCTGCATGTCGATACCGGCTGGAAGTTCCGCGAGATGATCGCGTTCCGGGACCGCAAGGTAAAGGAGCTGGGCCTGGAACTGCTGGTTCACACCAATGAAGACGGTGTTCGCGAAGGCGTTGGCCCGTTCAGTCATGGCTCGGCCTACCATACCGATGTGATGAAGACCGCCGCCCTGAAACAGGCCCTCGACAAGTATGGCTTCGACGCGGCCTTTGGCGGCGCCCGGCGCGACGAGGAAAAATCCCGCGCCAAGGAGCGTGTCATCTCGTTTCGTTCGGCCGGTCACCGCTGGGACCCCAAACGTCAGCGCCCGGAGATCTGGAACCTCTACAATACGCGCATGCACAAGGGCGAAAGCCTGCGCGCTTTCCCGCTCTCCAACTGGACCGAGCTCGACATCTGGCAATACATCCGCCGGGAAGGCATTGAGCTTGTCCCCCTCTACCTGGCCGCGCCCCGCCCCGTGGTGACCTGGAATGACACGCTGATCATGGTCGATGACGACCGCGTTCCCGCCGAGATCGCCGTGAAGGCGGAAGTCAAATCTGTCCGTTTCCGGACGCTTGGCTGCTATCCGCTGACCGGCGCGGTGGAAAGCTCCGCCCACACACTGGATGAAGTCATCCAGGAAATCCTTCTGACCACGACCTCCGAGCGCCAGGGCCGCGCCATCGACAAGGACCAGTCCGCCTCGATGGAGAAGAAGAAGCAGGAAGGCTATTTCTGATGCGCCTCAACGATGATCTCATTGCTTCGGATATTGGCGCCTATCTGGAGGCGCACGAGAACAAATCCCTGCTGCGCTTCATCACCTGCGGCTCGGTCGATGATGGCAAGTCCACCCTGATCGGGCGCCTGCTCTACGATTCCAAGATGATCTTTGAAGATCAGCTGGCCGCGCTGGAAAACGATTCCAAAAAGGTCGGCACGCAAGGCGAGGGCATCGACTTTGCCCTGCTGGTCGACGGTCTCGCCGCCGAGCGGGAACAAGGCATCACGATTGACGTCGCCTATCGCTTCTTCGCCACGCAGAAGCGCAAATTCATCGTTGCCGATACGCCGGGACATGAACAGTATACGCGCAATATGGCGACGGGCGCCTCCACCGCTGACGCCGCCATCCTGATGATCGACGCGCGCAAGGGTATCCTGACCCAGACGCGCCGCCACAGCTTTATCGCGAGCCTTCTGGGCATCCGCCATCTCGTATTGGCCGTGAACAAGATGGATCTCGTCGGCTACAATCAGGATGTGTTCGACGAGATCGTCGCGGACTACGCGACCTTCGCCGAAGGTCTTCCGGGCAAGGTGAACATTCGCCCCATTCCGCTCTCGGCGCTGGCGGGCACCAACATGACCGAGCGCTCGCCCGAGACGCCCTGGTATGATGGCCCGAGCCTGATCGAATATCTCGAAACGGTCGAGATCGAGGGGGAAGACACCGCGCGCCCCTTCCGCCTGCCGGTGCAATGGGTCAACCGTCCCAATCTCGATTTCCGGGGTTTTGCCGGCCAGATTTCCAGCGGCCTGGTGCGCCCCGGCGACCGGGTACGCTCGCTTCCCTCGGGCCGAGAAACCACGATCACCCGCATCGTGACTGCCGGCGGCGACCTTTCCGAAGCCGTTGCCGGCCAGTCCGTCACGCTGACTTTTGCTGATGAGATCGACACCTCGCGCGGCGACATGATCGTCTCGGCCGATCAGCCTGCGGAAGTTTCCGACCAGTTCCAGGTTCACCTCCTCTGGATGAGCGAGCAGCCCCTTCTGCCGGGACGCCGCTACATTTTGAAAGCCGGCGCCAAGACCGTAACGGCCACCGTCAACGCGCCCAAGCATGGCATTGATGTCAACACGCTGGCCGAAACCCCTGCCCGCGCCGCCGAGCTGAACCAGATCGTGGCGACGACGCTTTCCCTCGACCAGCCGATCCCGTTTGATCCCTACAAGGATAACCGCCAGACCGGCGGCTTCATCCTGATCGACCGCCAGTCGAATGACACCGTTGCCCTCGGCATGATTGACTTTGCGCTGCGCCGCGCCTCCAACATCCACTGGCAGGCCATCGACATCAGCCGCGACGCGCTCGCCGAGCAGAAGGGCCAGCGCCCGGCGGTCCTCTGGTTCACGGGTCTCTCAGGCTCGGGCAAATCCACCATCGCCAACGCGCTACAGAAGCGCCTCTATGCCTATGGGCGTCATACTTTCATCCTGGACGGCGATAACGTCCGCCACGGCCTCAACCGCGACCTCGGCTTCACAGATGCTGACCGGGTGGAAAACATCCGCCGCGTGTCAAATGTTGCGCGCCTGATGTCGGACGCTGGCCTGATCACACTGGTCTCGTTCATTTCTCCCTTCCGGGCCGAGCGTCACCTGGCGCGCAGCCTGATGCCTGAGGGCGAGTTTATCGAAATCCATGTCGATACGCCCCTCGAGATCGCTGAAAGCCGGGATGTCAAAGGCCTCTACAAGAAGGCCCGCGCCGGCGAGATCCGCAATTTCACCGGCATCGACAGCCCGTATGAGCCCCCGCTGAATGCCGAAATCCGCATCAGCACGGCCGATCGCACGGCAGACGACGCCGCCGAGGAAATCTTTGCCTATCTTGAAGCGCACGGGTTCCTGAGTGTCTGGGAAGGCCCCGGTAGCGGCATCTGAGGTGGGGGTTACTCAAGAGCGGCCCGCAGGTTGCATATCTGGCGCCAATGGGCATTGTCGCCCGCTGATAGGATAATGCGAGCGTAGTATGAGTATCCATCCAGTGATCATGTGCGGCGGCGCTGGCACACGCCTTTGGCCAGCCTCGGACAAGGCCTGCCCCAAACAGTTTCACCGTCTGGTTTCCGACCAATCCGTGTTTCAGGAGACGGTGCTGCGCTTCCGCTCCGCTGAGGATGCCGACCTGTTCGCCGCGCCGATTATCATCAGCAATGCCGCTTATGCGGATCTGATCGAGACGCAACTGGCCGAAATCGGCGTGGAAGCCTCCGCGATCCTGCTTGAGCCGGAGGGCAAGAATACCGCCGCCGTGGCCGCGATGGCCGCGCGCTTCATCGCCGATCAATTCCCCGGCGGCTTGGGCCTGCTTGTGCCCTCCGATCACTATATCGGCCGGCCATCGGTTTTCATTGATGCCATCAAGGAAGGCGCGGCCACTGCGCGCAATGGCTACATCACCACTTTCGGTATCGCGGCCAGCCGGCCGGAGACCGGCTTTGGCTATATTCAGGCTGGCGCGCCCCTGGCGGGCCCGGTTTCCATCGTTGCCGCCTTTCGCGAGAAGCCTGATGTGGCAACCGCCGCCAGCTATCTGGCAAGTGGTCAGTATAGCTGGAATGCGGGCATCTTCCTGTTCGATGCGAACACCTTGCTGGCAGAGCTTGAAGCCTATGCGCCTGATATCCTTGAAACCTCGACCCAGGCTCTGAAGACGGCCCACAAGGACGGCAGCAAGCTCTTCCTTGATCCGGAAATCTTTGCCGCCATCCGCAGCACATCCATCGACTATGCCGTCATGGAAAAGACCCGCCGGGCCGCCGTCTACGCCCCGCTCGACTGCGCCTGGAGCGATATCGGCACATGGGCCATGATTGGTGATGTATCAGGCCGGAAAAACTCACTCGATCCTGTCAGCATAGCCTCTGGCGAATGCATTATTCATGCCGCCGACGGAATACTTGTGGCCGTGGTGGGCGTCGAAAACCTCATCGTTGTTGCCGATGGCAAACGGGTTCTGATCGCCGCAAAAGACCGCTCTCAGGATGTCGGCAAAGTGGTTCAGGAACTGAAAGCCCGCGGCCTGGACGCCTACCTTTAATATAACTGTACCCAGCCTCGTCGCGAGGTCTCCGGCCTTGCAGCCGTCCGCTAACGGATTAGCCGGTCAGTTGTTGCGGCGCTTGTGACGCGGCGGCCCATCCGGCCCCAAATTTCCAGCATAAGGGTTTTTGCCCTGACGCACGAAGAGCCGGATCGGCACGCCGTGCATATCGAATGCTTCGCGGATGCCATTGACCAGATAGCGTTTGTAGCCTTCCGGCATCTGATCGCCGCGTGAGGCAATCAGAACAAAGGTCGGCGGGCGGGCTTTCATCTGGGCCATGTAGCGAGGCTTGATGCGCTTGCCCTGCACGCTCGGCGGCGGGTGATGCTCGACCGTATGGCGCAGCCAGCGATTGAGGTCTCCGGTCTTGGCGCGCGCGGTCCAGTCCTTGTAGACCTTGACGACCGCAGGCATCAGTTTCTCGATATTCCGGCCCGTCAGGCCGGAGAGGAACACAACCGGCGCCCCGCCTGCGTTCGGCATCAGCCGGTTGGCGAGATCGCGGATATGCCGCGCAGCGCCGTCCGTGTCTTCGACGGTATCCCATTTGGAGATGACAAGGACGATGCCCCGGCCTTCACGCAATGCAAGATCGGCAATCTGAAGATCCTGCTTCTCCATCGCCTCATGCGCATCCATGACGAGGGCAACGATATCGGCATATTTCAGGGACCGGATGGTCTCTGCGGTCGACATCCGCTCCAGGCGCTCCTGCACCTTGTTCTTGCGGCGAAGACCGGCCGTATCCACCAGACGGATCTGGCGGCCTTCCCATTCCCAGTTGATGGTAATGGAATCGCGCGTGATACCGGCCTCAGGGCCCGTCAGCAGGCGATCGGACTGGAGCAGCTGGTTGATCAGGGTCGACTTGCCCGCGTTCGGCCGGCCCACAATGGCAAGACGGATCGGGCGATCAGACTGGACCGGCGCATCGGTGACATCAACATCGACATCAGCCGCTTCAATGGCCGCCACGAGTTCGTCATCTGACAGGGTCGTATCATCGATATCGATATGGGCGAGCTTTTCTAGGATGTCTTCGCCGGCGCCTTTTTCGTAATCGGGCTCGGCTTCTTCCAGCGCGCGCTCGAAGGCTTCGGGGCCGAGCGCGTTGCGGATGGCTTCATAGAGCTCTGCCATGCCTTCGCCGTGTTCAGCCGACAGGCCGACCGGTTCGCCAAAGCCCAGGCTGAAGGCATCAAAGACGCCCGCTTCCCCGGCGCGGCCGTCGGCCTTGTTGGCGGCCAGCACGACCGGAAGGTTTGCCTTGCGCAGCAGGCCGGCAAAGGTTTCGTCCTCCGGCGTGACGCCGACGCGGGCATCCACCAGAAAGAGGACCAGGTCTGCCTCTGCAATGGCCGCTTCGGTCTGGGCGCGCATCCGCGCTTCGAGACTGTCATCGTTCACATTGTCAAAGCCGGCAGTATCAATCAGCGACAGCGGCAGCGACGCCAGGCGGCCATCGGCCATCTTCCGGTCCCGGGTAACGCCGGGCTGGTCATCCACAAGGGCGATCTTCTTTCCAACCAGACGGTTGAAAAGGGTCGATTTACCGACATTTGGCCGGCCGACAATGGCGAGCTTCAATGGCAAGGCAGGCGCCCTCCGCAGCGGCTAAAGCCGGAAGGTGCGCCTCCGGCCTGTATTATCTGATGGCGATCAGGCGTGCCTTGTCCGTCAGGACATAAAGCTTACCCTGCGCCGCGATGGGCTCAAGGTATACCGTATCGCCAAGTTTCAGCGAAGCGGTCTGCTGCCCCGTCTGGGTGGAGAATGCAAGCAATTCCCCCTCTGAAGAAACAGTGATCACCCGGTCAGAGGCGATAATCGGGGATGTATAGCTGATCCGGTTCTTCTTTTTCTTCTCATTCTTGAACTGCGGCAGTTCCGTTACCCAGTAGGCATCGCCATTCTGGGTATCCAGACACGCAAGTTCCCCATTGAGGCCCAGGACGAACAGGTAACGCCCTGCCAGGGCGGGCGCACGGGTAGATCCGATCGGCTTGCCCCAGAGGCGATTGCCGCTGCGGCCATCAATCGCCACGGTTGCGCCTGACTGGTTGGAGGCAAAGACCATGCCCGCTCCCAGAATAGGCCGGGAACCAATATCGTTAATCTCGGAAATAGGTGTGAAGCCACCGGCCTGCTGGATGGCGTCTGTCCAGAGGCGGCGCCCGTTGGACGCCAGATAGGCAATGATCTCACCCGAGGAGAAGGGCGCAATGACGAACTCTTCAACGGCAGCAACGCTGGGGCTGCCAAGAACACGGGCAGTTTCAGAAATTGCCTGATCGCTCCACAGGGTCTGTCCCGTAGCCAGATCGAGGGCAAAAATCTCGTTATTGTTGGAATTCACGAAGATACGGCCGTCGGCAACGGTCGGGGAGCCCGTCATGGGCGCGCCCAGAACGCGGCGCCATTTCTCGTCCCCTGAAGCTGAATTCAGTGCAGCGACATATCCATACCCGCTGGCAACAACGACCGTATCGCCGGAAACGGCAAGTCCGCCCCCAATGGCCGCCTTGTCACGCCGCGAAAGACCTTTCAGCCGCTCAGACCAGACTGCGGCGCCATCCGAAAGGCGCATGGCGCGTACTGTCTGCTGGGAATCCAGCACAAAGATCAGGTTTCCATCCGTTACCGGCGTAGAGGTCAGGGCAGACTTGCGGTTCGATCCCTTGCCGGCGGACCGGCGCCAATCGATCTTCAGCTCAGACGCAGCCAGAATATGGCCGGTCACTTTTGAAGCATTGCCACCTGCTTCTGGCCAAGCGTTGACCGAGACCGCCGGAGGCAGTTCGATGGTCACACCTGCCAGGCCGGGCTCCGGCGCGACCTGCTCTTCGTCCAGCACCATCGCGAGACGGCCAGCCTTGTCTTCTGCTGCCTTTTCAGCGGCATTGCTGCCGCCAAACCTGGGCAGGCTGTTGCAGCTCGACAGGGCGAGCGCAGTTGCCAGCGTTGTCGTGAGAAGAATAGTGCGGGCAAACTTCATTGGCCGGTCTCCTGGGGCTCGGCCGGCGCCGCGTCAGCGGGCAGAGCCTGTGTTGCATCTTCAGATTCTGGCGGCACAGGGATCGCAGCAAGCGCGATTTCCGCACGCCGGGCCAGTCCCTGTGGCGCGAAGGCGTCAAAGCGCAGCCGGTTATACTCAGTCCGCGCCCGGGCAAAATCGCCCGCTTCAAAGGCCTTGGCAGCGATCAGTTCCCGGGAAAGCGCACCCACGGTGCTTTCATCGGTTGCCAGACTGCCCAGGGTCAGTTCGAGTTCTTCAAGGGTAAGCGTATCGGCCTGGAAATAAGCCGACTTCAGGAGGGCAAGGCGTTCATAGGGCCCACCTTCCGTGCCGCCGACCGAAGCGAGTAGCTCAGCCGCGCCAGCAGCATCTCCGCCACCTTCATATTTGGTCTGGGCGAGGAAGTGTGCGGCCAGCGGCGCGAGCTTAGGGTCGTCGTTCATGATCTTGGTGAAGGCCGCTTCGGCCTCTTCATAGCGCGCATCTTCGAGGGCGCGGATGCCGCTTTCCAAGGCCAGCGCGCGCTCCTGGCGGCGCGCTTCGGCCTGGGGTTTCAGCACGAACTCATTGACGGCCACGCCAATAATCAGGGCCGCCACCCCGCCATAGACAAAGGGGCGCCACTTCTTCCAGAGCCCCTCCAGCTTTTCCTGGCGGATGCCTTCATCAACTTCAGTGAAAATATCGCTCACGCTGGGGCTCC